>JAQUTD010000084.1 GCA_028709955.1 Bacteroidales bacterium
TTAACAGGGGCTTTAATCAGGCTAATGTTATTGCGGTTGAAATTGGGAAATATTTCGATATTGAGGTAAATAGAAAGTTGGTTAAGAGGGTTCGTTATAACAAAAGCCAAACAAAAAAAACTAAGGAGCAGAGGTGGAAAAATGTTGAGAATATTTTTAGACTTAAGGACAAAAAGCAATTGGAAAATAAGCATATTTTGATTGTTGATGATATTGCAACAACCGGAGCCTCTCTAAATTCTTGTATTAGAGAAATATGCAAAACAAATAATATAAAAATATCGGTTATTGTACTTGGAACAACCGATATTTAACTCTTAGAAACAAAAAATTATATTGAACTCTTTTTCTTGTCGTTACGTTTTGCTTCTTTTTCAGCACGCTTTTCTTTTAATGTTTTTGTTGGTGCTTTCTTTTGAGATTTTTCTTTAATATCTTTTTCTTTTGACATAATATAAATTTTATTTGGTTTGTGCAAAGATACATTTAATATGTTGTCAAATCAAGTTAAAAAAGCTTAATTAATTGGGTTTTGGATTTTGAGATTTAAGATATAATTATTATTGATAGGATTTGGTATCAAAAAAATGATATGAAAAATCTTTTTTTTCTATTAAATAGTGTAAATTTGCACCTTCAAAATAAAAGGTTTAATTAATAACATATATTTTATACAGTATGGGAAGAGCATTTGAATTTCGTAAGGCAAGAAAAATGAAACGTTGGGGTAATATGTCAAGGGTTTTTACACGTTTAGGTCGTGAGATTGAAATGGCAGTTAAAACTTCAGGACCCGACCCATCAACCAACTCAAAGCTTAGACTACTTATTCAAACTGCAAAAACGGAAAATATGCCTAAGGATAATATTGACCGTGCCATTAAAAGAGCTGTTCAAAAAGATACTGCTGATTATAAGGAAGTTGTTTACGAAGGCTATGCTCCACATGGAGTTGCAATAGTTGTTGAAACAGCAACTGATAATCCAACTCGTACGGTTGCAAATGTTAGAAGTTTTTTTAATAAATGTGGTGGTTCATTGGGGACAACCGGAATGTGTGATTTTTTGTTTGATCGTCAATGTAATTTTACTCTTGTTCCAAAGGAAGGGTTAAATATGGAAGATTTGGAACTTGAACTTATTGATTTTGGAGTTGAGGATTGTTTTTTGGAAGATGATGAGATTCATATTTATGCCGAGTTTTCAAACTTCGGTCCAATTCAAAAATATCTTGAAGAAAACAATTTTGAAATAAAATCATTTAAGTTTGAACGTATTCCAAATGATCTTAAAATATTGACAGAGGAGGAACAAAAAGACGTTGACAAACTACTCGAAAAGATGGATGAGGATGAAGATGTTGTAAATGTTTTTCACAATATGAAACAAGACTAATTTAGTTTGTTTTAATATCTCTTGCAACTCTAAAACCTGTTCCAAACCCAACTGTTTCACTCCCTGAGCCTCTTCGGTGTGTAACTCTCATTAGTTTGTAATCGAAATTAAAACAACCTCCCCTATTTGATTTGCCAAGTCCTTCCTTTGGTCCTTGTGGATTAGTGGAAGGGCTTTTTTGATAATAGAATATTTCGTAATTATCATTAACCCACTCCCAGGCATTTCCACTCATATCATATATTCCCAATTCATTAGGTTTCTTTTGTCCAACGGGGTGAGTTTGAAGTAATG
Organism: Bacteroidales bacterium; assembly: GCA_028709955.1. Lineage (GTDB taxonomy): Bacteria > Bacteroidota > Bacteroidia > Bacteroidales > P3 > UBA10566. The sequence goes on from JAQUTD010000084.1 coordinate 1,690, forward strand.
AATTTTCGTAGCACCAACCAACTTCATCATAGTTATTACTTCCAGAAAATTCATATCCCTCACTTTTTATTCCTCCCCTTGCTGCAAATTCCCATTCTGCCTCTGTTGGGAGTCGTCCTCCAATCCATTTTGCATAATCTACTGCATCTTGCCAGCTTATGTAAACAATTGGATGTGTATCAATTAATCCCCATGATGGAGCAAGTGGCATTTTCTTATTGGTTGCCTTGCAGAAGAGTTTGTAGTCGGCAACGGTTACCTCGTATTTACTTATTTCAAAAGTGCTTAATGTTATTTTATGAACAGGCTGTTCGTCAGGATAACAATCCTTATCTGTTTTTTCACAACCCATCATAAAACTCCCTTTCTCAACCCTTACCCATTCAATATTTGGGTTTTGTTGAGCAAAAAGATTAAATGAAAAAAAAATTAATGAAAAACACATTAGAAATATAAATAAAACTCTCTTAATCATTATTTTAGTTTTAAAATGTTATATTAATATTATCAACTCTCTTTGTGCATTTACCTCCAATAAATCCATATGCATTTTCAATTCCATCCAAAATAATTACTGGCTCGTTCATATAAGACGAATTATAATTTCTATTTAGTGTGAAAAGATAGTCAAATGCATGTTTTTCAATTGATGCAACATTTAAGTTTCCATATAGTCGTTGAGTTAATTTTCGGAAGGGTGAATCTTCATCAACATTCAATCTGATTGCTAATTTTATTTTATAAACACTTCCTTTAAATTTTTTATTTGATAAAACTCCAAATCTATTTACCCCGGTTTCATAGGCTGAGAGGTTCTCTTGATAAACGCCTTGAATGTTTTCCCAAAGCAATTCTGCATTTGATAAAGAAATTTTGGTTGTGTCGTTTAAATTTTCATATATTAAATTTGGATCTATCTGATAATAATTATCTAATCCATTATCTCTAATCTCAAGATAAATAACTGCTCTATATATTTTTAATCCAAATGAAGATATTCCTTCTTGAATTGTTATAGATGAAGAGTCAATGATTGGTTGGGTTAAATTGAGGTTGGCTCTTCCAATTGCTTGATTAAAATCCTTGTAACTTAGTTTTATTTCTATCTCTTGGTTTTGTCTTGGAATTGTGTTGAAAGTGTATGTGTTGTTGCTTGTTGCTTGAAGAAGGGTTTGGGTTAATACACCATCAATATATAGCTCGGCTTTTGCATTTGTGACATAGGAGCTGATAAAATCGGCATAGGAATCTGCGCTTTCTTCCGAATCAAAAATATCTTCATTATTATATGTACCTGGCTTAGCACTCTTAAATAATGAAAATGAAATTATACTATCTTTTTCAATAAAAGAAGCTACAACAAGTTTATCCTTTGGCAAATCACCTTTATAGTCTATTTCATATTCACAGCCGTAGAATCCTAATATGGATACAAAAACTATTATAATAAAAATTATTTTTTTCATATTAATTGAATTTATAGGTGTATGAAACGGTTGGAATTATTGGCATAATGCTATAGGCTTTAAGCTTGTTTGGCTCAGAGGCTGTCATGATGATAAAAGCATTTTTTCTATTATATACGTTATATATGTTTATACTCCATGTTCTTATTCCGTGCTTTTTCTTTTTATGGAAATTCAGGCTTAGGTCTAATCGATGATATGCAGGCATAATATAATTATTTCTTTCACCATAAACCTCAATTATGTTTGGAGGAGTAAAGTTATTGTTTTGGTTGATTTCTCCCGAAGCATGTGGATCGTAATAGGATGCAATTGGAACAGATACTCTATTGCCTGAATTATATACCCATGCAGCAGTGGCATCTATTTTATCATTAAATTCGTGTGTTATAACAATATTGAATTGATGTCGTGAATCATATCTATCATAAAAACGTTTTCCTGCATTTATTTCTCCATTTGGATATTCCCTAAATGCCCACGAAAGGGTGTAGGATATCCAACCTGTTGTTTTCCCTTTATCTCTTTGAACCAAAAATTCCATTCCATACGCCTCTCCTTTTCCTTGTGCGACTTTTTCTTCCCACTTATCAGAACTACTATTAAAGGATGAAATCCCGTCTTTGTAGTCAATTACATTATTTAGTTTTTTGTAGTAGGCTTCAAAACTTAAATTTGCCCAATCTTTCAATTGATAAAATACACCTCCACTGATTTGATGTGAGGTTATTGGAGCAATTTTTTGAGTTACAGGCACCCAAAGGTCTGTTGGCAGTGATAGAATTCCATTTGCAAGAAGATGTATGTTTTGATTCATCATTGCATATCCTGCCTTTAATGATAAGTTTTTGAAAAGGGAATAACGCATTCCTAATCGGGGTTGAAAGGAGTGGTAGGTTGTTTTTCCAACTTTGAATAGATTATAGTGAATTCCTGGGTTTAGTGAAAACTTTTCAGTAAAATTCATCTGGTCTTCAACATAAAATACTATTTCATTACCATACACTCTGTTGTTTACATTATATTGCTCATCAATTGTGGTTTCTCCCGTTCCTAAAACAGAGGTTATTTCGGGGGAATAGGTATGGTAGGTGTAGTTTATTCCAAAATTGATTGAATTCCATCCATTCAAATAAAAGTTATAGTTGTTTTTTGCAGACCAATCTTCAATGCCAGAAAGAAAATCAAAATCAAATTGATATTTTGCTTGTGAGCCGTTTTCGGAAAAATTTCTCTCAAATATTGAATTCATATTGGAGCGGTATCGGTTGTAAGAGAAAGAAAGATTTGAAAAAAGTCTATTATTTATTTCGTATGCCCAATCAATTGTCCCAATTAAATTTCCCCACTTAACATTTGCTGTGCTTTTTTCTGAATATTCACTATCTTTATCTTCAGAGCTAAATTTAAATTTATCTTCACCCCAATATAGGCTTGCTGTTATTCGGTTGCTTGGAGAAAACTTATGGTTGATTTTAAGGTTTATGTCACTGAAAAAATATGCAAAATCAACATCTGAGTCATTTTTTTGATTAAGATATGCAACAAGAGGTTTTGTTAAGATATCAATATAGGTCCTTCGTCCAGAAATACTAAATGTTGTTTTGTCTTTTATTATAGGTCCCTCAACACTTAGCTTTGCAGATATTAATCCAATACCTACTTGTCCTTGTATTTTTTCATTATTTCCATCCTTCATTCTAACATCAACTACAGATGAAACTCTCCCTCCATAACTTGCTGGGAAGGCTCCTTTAAAAAATTCAATATTCTTAATTGCATCTGTATTAAAAGTTGAAATAAATCCCATTAAATGGTTTGGGTTATATATTGGATTTCCATCTACTAAATAAAGATTTTGATCCATATTCCCTCCCCTAACATATAGTCCCGTTGTACCTTCTGTCCCACTTTTTACTCCTGGCAGCATTTGAAGAGATTTTAATAAATCGCTTTCTCCAGTTAGTGAGGGTAGTGATGTGATTGTTATGGGGTTTATGGTTATTTTGCCAGGAGTTGGATCTTCAATAAATCTCTTTGTTACACTTCTATCTTCAATAACTACTTCCTCAAGGGTTGCTGAAGAGGGCTTTATGAAAATATTTATTGTGGTATCAATGGTGAAATTATATTTTAAAACTAATTTTTCATATCCTATATAAGATATAAATAATTCGGTTGTCCCTTCGTTAACCGATAAAGAATAGAATCCATAGTTGTTGGAAGTTGTTCCAACTCGACTCTTCATATCGTATATTGTTGCTCCAATTAGAGTTTCCTTTGTTTTTGTATCAAAAATATAACCATTAATTCTAATATGTTTTGTTTTGGGTTTATCGGCTAAAACATTTAGGCCTAAAAGTAAAAAAAAGGAAAAGAATACTATATATTTTGTTTTCATATTTTTGTTTTCATATTTCTAAATTCTCCTTACACTTTGAATTCCATCAATTCCTTCTATATTCTTAATTAGTTTGTTTAGTTGTTCTGCATCATATATATAAACCATCATTGTCCCTTCAAACAATCCTTCACTACTTTCCATTGCCAAACCTCTAATATTTATATTCCATCCCTCAGAAATTACTCCCGTTAGTTCTTGAAGTAATCCTTTTCTGTCTATTCCTTTAATTTTTATACCAGCTAAGAAAGTAATTTTTTCGTTTTCTCTCCATTTTGCCTTAATTATTCTATGTCCATACTTAGACATTTCGTCAATGGCTTTAGTGCATGTTGTTCTATGTACTTCAATAGCATTCTCTCTAATCAATCCAACAATATCATCACCTGGAACTGGACGACAACAAGTTGCCGTTATATACTTGAGATTTTCCATTGTTTTTTGAATAACAACTTGCTCAGGATTGTTTTCAATTTGTTTATTAATTTCTTCTTTTAGATTCATTTTTTCACCGTCTCTATACCTCTTAGCTGCAAAAGGATTTCTGAGAAACATCCATGTTGAATTTTTTGATTTCTTTTTATCAAAACATTGCCTTATATCGTCTTCGGTAATCTGTCCTTTTGAAATCTTATAATAAAAATCAATTAGCTGTGGAACTCCTATATATTTAGTTAGTTTTTCAATATTTTCATTTGTAAAGTCTATATCTAATTCAGAAAATATTTTTTGTAATTGCTTGGATCCTTCCTCATAAAAGCCTTTTCTATAATCTCTTAAATAGTTTTTTATTCCTTGGGTTGCTTTTGAAGTTTTAACAAAGGATAAGTATTCTTCTTTTGGGTATGATATTTTAGAGGTTATGATTTCAACCTGATCTGATGGCTTTAGTCTATGGTCTAAAGTTACTACCTTATAATTTACTTTGGCTCCCATGCAATTTATTCCCAATTGAGTATGAACGTTGAAAGCAAAGTCTAAAACTGTTGAGCCCTTTGGTAAAATTATTGATTTGCCTTTTGGGGTAAAAGTGGTTATTTCGTCAGTTACTAAATTAAGTTTAAAATCATTAACAAAATCAATTGCATTCTCTGATTGGTTGTCTAAAAGCTCTCTTACCTTTTCCAACCAATTATCTAAGTTTTCGTCTAATTCTCCTTCCTTAACTTCTTTATATTTATAATGTGCAGCAAGTCCCCTCTCAGCAATCTCATCCATTCTTTGACTCCTAATTTGAACCTCAACCCATCTTCCATTATTTGCTTGAACTGTAAAGTGAAGAGCCTCATATCCATTACTTTTTGGTTTTGATATCCAGTCTCTTAATCTGTCATGCTTTTGCTCTCTGTATATTGTGTTAATTAATGAATAGGCTGAAAAACAAGCATCTTTTTCTATTTCATAAGGAACATCTAAAACAACTCTTATTGCAAATATATCATAAATTTCATCGAAGTCAACACCTTTATGTTCTATTTTCCCAAGTATTGATGTTATTGATTTTACTCTTGCAGAACATGTAAATTTATAACCCCTATTTGTAAGTTCTTTCTCAATTGGGGCAGCAAATTCTTTTATAAATCTATTTCTAACTTCTTCCGAATCCTTTAATTTATCTACAATTTCTTTATATCCTTTAGGGTTTATGTATATGGTTGAAAGGTCTTCTAACTCACTTTTTATTTGATATAAACCTAAACGATGTGCAAGTGGAACATATAGCATTTGAGTTTCTGAGGCTATTTTTAATTGTTTATCCTCTCGCATTGAGTCAAGAGTTCGCATGTTATGCAATCTATCACATAATTTCAGAAGAATTACTCTAACATCATCTCCCATTGTGGTTAGAAGTTTTTTGAAGTTTTCTGCCTGAATTGAGTTTGTAGCATAGTCAAACACACCTTCAATTTTTGTTAAGCCATCAATTATCTGAGCAACCCTATCATCAAATATAGTTTTAATATCTTCAAGTGTATATTCGGTATCCTCAACAACATCATGCAATAAAGCACAAACTATTGCTGTTGGTCCTAAACCTAAATCCTCTGAGGCTATCCTTGCAACTTCCATCGGATGATATAAATATGGCTCCCCTGTTTTCCTTCTTACCCCACTATGAGCCTTTTGAGCAACGGTAAATGCTCTTCTTACTTGGCGTTTTTCTTCCTGTGAAGCGGTTTTAGAAATTAATTTTATTAGATGCTTATACCTTTTAAGGATTTCTTTTCTTTCTAATTCTTCGTCAATAATATACATAATACGCTATCTAATTATATAATTCTCTTATTCTTAAAAAACTCAATCATCAATCCTGAACATTCATTTTCTAAAACACCACCTTCAACAATTGTTTTTGGATGGTATAGATTAAGCCCAGTTGAAGAGGACCCTCTTTTTTCATCCTTTGCCCCATAAACCACTTTACCAATTTGAGTCCAATAACAAGCTCCAGCACACATAATACATGGTTCAATGGTTACATACAAAGTACAATCATTTAAATATTTCCCTCCCAAAGCATTTGTGGCCGAAGTAAAAGCTTGCATCTCGGCATGAGCTGTAAAATCATTCAAGCGCATAGATAAATTATGAGCCCTTGCAACAATTTTATCCCTACAAACAATCACTGCACCAATGGGAACTTCATCAATCTCCAAAGCAATCTCGGCCTCCTTAATTGCCTCTTGCATATAATAAGCATCATCCTTAATTAAAACAGAACTCATAACTAAAATTTATATTGACAAAATTACAAAAACTAATCGTAATATTGTATTTTTGCACAAAATACTAAACAAAATTGACAACAATAGAAACCTACAAACATAGCATTCCAATTCAAATTAGATTCAGTGATATGGATGCCTTAAGCCACGTTAATAATAGCTTTTATTCACAATACTACGATGTTGGAAGAATACACTACTTTGAAAAAGTAATGAATCAGAAGCTTGTTTGGACAGATATAACGGTAGTAATAGTACACATTGAAATAGACTTTATATCTCCAATATTTCAAGGAGACGAAATATATGTTGAAACAAAATTATATAGTTTTGGAAACAAAAGTATGAAAATGCATCAACAAATCATAGACAAAGCCTCCAAAGAAATAAAATCCAAATGTATAACCATCCTTTCTGGATTTGACAGAAAAACAAATACCTCAATAAAAATTCCACAAGAATTCAAAGACAAATTTCTGGAATTCGAACATCAATATTAAAATGGAGGAAGTCTATACAAAGGATTAAAAAGTAAATTTACTGATAGACCTTTTGGCTTATGAATACTTAGACTTTTAGTATATCTATATATTCATTTATAGCCTATAATTATAGTTTGTATACTACCTTCAAAAACCTAATTTAGTTCCCAAAAGAAAGTTATGTAAAAAAGAAAGCGTGTAAACTTTTGGTCTACACGCTAATCCACAATTATGAAAACAAAAAAGCCTCACGGCTTTTGTAGTCTCGGGCGGATTTGAACCGCCGACCCCTACATTATCAGTGTAGTGCTCTAACCAACTGAGCTACGAGACTATTTATAAAATAAGAAACCTTAAAAGTAGCGAAATATTTAATTGCTTAAATAAGCGTCAAGTATGAGACCTTAGTCTCTTTTTGTTTTTTCTATCTCTAGAAAGGAGGTATTCCAGCCACACCTTCCGGTACGGCTACCTT
>JAQUTD010000085.1 GCA_028709955.1 Bacteroidales bacterium
TCTCCAAGAGGAATAAACATCTCGGTAGTGCGAACCATAAAGGAAAGAGCACCTTCCTTCTTGTCTTGGATATACTCCAACTTAGAAAGGTTACAAAGCTTGGTTATTATTCCATCGAAAAGAAGGTTATCGTTTGAAGAAGACTTGATATAAAGCTCAAGCTCAATTTTCTGAGGGATATTCTTTTCGTTTCTTACCTGACGAATTGCAGCAATCTTCTCCGAAGCAAAGGCAAAGTCCTTAACTATCGTAGAGCTTGAAGACTTGATAGAAGGTTGAAGAGCATTCATTATGCAGTCGCCATCTTCTCTTTCTTTTATAATATGATAAATCTCTTCCGTAAGGAAAGGCATATAAGGGTGAAGAACCTTCATAAGGTTTTCAAATATATCTATTGTTGCTTCAAGAGTAGCCTTGTCTATTGGCTTTTGATATGCAGGCTTGATTATCTCTAAGTACCAAGAACAGAAATCATCCCAAACAAGTTTATAAACTCTCATAAGGCTCTCGCTTAGACGATATTTCGAGAAATCATCGTTAAGCTCAACAAGAGTCTCGTTAAGTTTCTCGTTAAACCACTCAATAGCTATACGAGAATGTTCAGGTTGAGCAATTTCTTCAACTTCCCATCCTGTTATTAAACGAAGAGCATTCCAAATCTTATTAGAGAAGTTACGTCCTTGTTCGCAATAACTCTCATCAAAGAGAAGGTCATTACCAGCAGGAGAAGCCATAAGCATACCAACTCTAACGCCATCGGCACCATATTGCTCAATTAAATCAATAGGGTCGGGGCTATTACCAAGAGACTTACTCATCTTTCTTCCTTGTTTATCTCTAACTATACCCGTTAGGTAAACGTTCTTGAAAGGAATCTCTTCTCTATATTCTAAACCTGCAATAATCATTCTTGCAACCCAGAAGAAAAGAATCTCTGGAGCAGTGATAAGGTCATTAGTAGGGTAGTAGTAGTTTATTTCTTTATTATCAGGATGACGAATGCCATCAAAAACAGATATAGGCCATAACCAAGAAGAGAACCAAGTGTCTAATACATCCTCGTCTTGTTTAAGGTCGTTAATTGTATAGTTTTCGTTAGGGAATTTTTCTTGTGCTATTTTAAGAGCTTCTTCTCTTGTCTTTGCAACAACTAATTCTTTGTTTGGAAGATAATAAGCCGGTATTCTCTGTCCCCACCAAAGCTGACGAGAAATACACCAATCCTTTACATTCTCCATCCAGTGACGATAGGTGTTCTTGAATTTAGCAGGGTGAAACTTAACCTCATCCTCTTCCACAACTCTAAGAGCTTCCTTAGATATGTCTTGCATCTTTAAGAACCATTGAACAGAAAGTTTTGGCTCAATAACGGCATCTGTTCTCTCTGAGCAACCAACCTTATTAACATAATCCTCAACCTTTAGCATTAGACCAGCCTCTTCGATGTCTTTAGATATTTGCTTTCTGCAATCAAATCTATCCATGCCAGAGTATTGCAAGCCATGCTCGTTAAGAGTACCATTATCGTTGAAAATATCTATGCTATCTAAGCGATACTTTAAGCCAAGAGCATAGTCATTAACATCGTGTGCAGGAGTTATCTTTAGGGCACCAGTACCAAATTCTCTATCAACATATTCGTCGAAGATAACAGGAATAACCCTACCAATTACAGGAATAATAACATTCTTACCCTTAAGGTGAGAATAACGCTCGTCCTCTGGGTGAACACAAATTGCAGTATCTCCAAGAATTGTCTCTGGTCTTGTTGTTGCAACCGATACAAATTCTTCAGAGCCTTCAATCTTATACTTTAGATAATATAGTTTAGAGTTTTGTTCTTTGAAAATTACTTCCTCATCAGAGAGAGCAGTAAGAGCCTTAGGGTCCCAGTTTACCATGCGGATACCACGATAGATAAGCCCCTTATTATATAAGTCAACAAATACATCAATTACCGATTCATAAAGAGTTTCCTCCATTGTGAAACGAGTTCTTTCCCAATCGCATGATGCACCAAGCTTCTTTAATTGTTCAAGTATAATTCCTCCGTGTTTTTCCTTCCATTGCCAAGCATGTTCAAGAAACTCATCTCTTGTTAGGTCTTTCTTATCTATCCCATCTGCCTTAAGTTTTGCAACAACCTTTGCCTCGGTAGCAATTGAAGCATGGTCTGTTCCTGGAACCCAACAAGCATTCTTTCCTTGCATTCTTGCGCGGCGAACAAGTACATCCTGAATAGTATTGTTTAGCATATGTCCCATATGTAGGACACCAGTAACATTTGGAGGAGGGATAACAATGCAATAAGGTTCTCTCTCGTCTGGTTCAGAGTGGAAATAACCTCTTCTCATCCACTGAGAATACCATTTATCTTCAATTAATTTCGGCTCGTATTTTGGTGCAATCTCAATCATCTAACTCAAAAATTATAAATTTATAGCCTGCAAAGATAATGGTTTTCACTTGAAATTAGAAATCAAATAATAAAAAAGCTGTTTTGGTATAATTATTGTTACTATATTTGCAAGGAATATAAATTAACATAGTATTCAACAAAATATATTTATCAATATGAAAAGAATAATCATATCATTAGCAATTTTATTTGCAGTAAGTTCAATTAGTTTTGCCCAAGATGAAGAAATACCAACCTATAATGGGGAGATAACTAAGGTAAAAGCATACCTTCAACAAGCCAAATTAGAAAAAACAGTGTCTTTTCCACTAAAAAAAGGAAGTAATGAAATAATCCTCTCAGGAAATTCGCAAAATATGCAAACTCAGAGTCTCCAATTTACTTCAATTAATGATTTTATTATTACTGACTTTACTCCATACATTCAATATGTTCAGCCAAAACCACCAAAGGAAGAAAATTTTTCATCTGAAAAGAAAAGACAGTTGAAAATACTTAGAGACTCTCTTGAAATTTTAAATTATAAGAATGCCGATTCTTATACCTTAGTTTCTGTTCTAAACAAAGAAAAGAATGTTCTTGAAAATATGAAAATAATAAGTCAGCCTCAAACAATTGATTCAATTCCAAAAATAAAGGACGGATTAAGTTATTATCGTGAGAAGATGATTGAAGTTTCAAAGCTTCTTCAAAAGGAAAACGCTTCAATTGTAAAAACAAATGAATTGATATTAAGTTTAAATAACAGAATTAATCTTATTTTGCAAGGAGAAACCACAAAAGAAAATCCTCGAAATGAATACTATGTACGTTTAAATATCTACTCAGAAAAAGATATCCTACAATGTAAATTAAATTACACTTATAATGTAACAGGTGTTTATTGGCAACCATACTATGATGTAAAATTTACAAAACCATCAGACCCTGCTTCATTTGTTCTAAAAGCTCAACTAACACAGCTAACAGGCGAGGATTGGAATAATGTTATATTAGTATTTTCAACAGAACAACCAAACAATGGAAGAGTTTTAGGAAATCTTTATCCTTATTATTTAAGAGATATAGCTCCAATAACATACAAAGCCATTAGGGGAAAAACAAGCTCATCGGCTGAGAGCGTTGATGCAATTAGTGTTACAGAAGATTATGCTCCAATGGCAACTTCTTCTAAAATGGCAAATGGATCAGGCTATTCAGAAATGACAGTTTCTCAACTTACTATGTTAGGAAAAGAATATGAAGTTGGAATGAAACATACAATTCTTAGTGATGAAAAAGAAAAAACAATTGCCTTAGAAACTAAAACAACAAATGCAGATTATAAACATTTTTCTATTCCAAAGCTCGATAAAGCAGCCTATATTTCAGCTCTTATTCCTGAATGGGAAAAGTTAGAATTAATGGATGCAAATGGAAAAATATATCTTGAAAATAACTATATAAACGATACTTATATTAATTCAAACAGTACTCAAGATACATTAAATTTGGCAGTTGGAGCAGACAAAAGAGTTGCAGTAGATAGAAAAGTTGCAAAATCAAAACCTGAGAAGGTTGGTTTGTTAAGTTCTTCAATAGAAACAATTGTTACAATAACAATAAATGTTAAAAACAACAACCAAACTAAGATTGACTTTAATTTAGTTGATCAAGTACCTCTTTCTAATTCTGAAAAAATCACCATAACCCCAGGCGATTTGGCAAAAGCAGAATATGATGAAAAAACAGGAAAACTCACTTGGGACTTTTCGTTATCCCCATTAGAATCAAAAACAATAACCTTTAGTTATATTGTTCATCATCCTAAAAATGTAAATTTACAACTTAATTAATTTATTCTTCATTTTGAATAAACTTTTAGATATTTTTAATGTCTTAATAGCAGTTTTTTATTTAGGAATATTTTAGTTTGATAAATTAATAATAATATATATGAATTTAAAGAAAAGGCTATTTGTCTTAGTTTTATTATCAATCTTATTTCTTAATGTATTTTCGCAAGAGAGCAAAAATATTACAATGAATTTAAATCAGTGTATTGAGTATGCTAAAGAACATAATTTGACGGTCAAAAAGGCTAAGTTGTCTTATGAGCAAAGTCAGGTGGGTGTTTATGAAGCTAAACAATCTCTTTATCCTGATCTTAGTTTTGGTAGTGGTCAAAACTTATCTTATTACAACGAAAAACAATCTCCAGCCTTAGATAAATTATCATATACAGGTAGTTATGGATTGAATAGCTCGGTAACCCTTTATAATGGTGGTAGGCTAAGGAAGAATATTCTTCAAAGTCAAAAGCAGGAAGAGATTAGTAAGTTGGAGATTAAAAATGTGGAAAATCAAATTACTGTTGCCATTATTCAATATTATATTGAAATTCTTTTTGCAAGCGAATCTGTAAATATTCAAGATGCTATTTTAAAACTTTCTGAGCAGCAGTTAAAACGCTCAGATGCTTTGTTGAAAGCTGGAAGTATTTCAAAGGCCGATTATGCACAGCTTGAAAGTCAAAATGTTTCTTATAGGTATCAATTGGTTCAAGCAAAAAACTCTTTGCAAAAAACGAAATTAGATCTTAAACAATTGTTGGAATTGACAGATGATATTGAAATTGTTATTCCCAAAATTAGTGATGAGGATGTTGTTGCTCCACTACAATCATTAAACGATATTTATAAAAACAGCTATAATGGATTTATATCAATTACAAATAGCAAGAATAATATTGAGATATCAAAATTATCTAAGAGTATAGCAAAAGGGGGTTATTATCCAACAATTAGTTTAAATGCCGGTCTTAACACAGGACATAATTCACAAAGTACTTTAAATTTGATGAACCAGTTAAAGAGTGGATTTTTTGAATCTTTAGGATTAAATATTTCAGTGCCTATTTACTCACGTGGACAGAATAAATCAAATGTTAAGAAAGCAGAAATCTCCATTCAACAGTCGGAAGTTGAGCTTGCACTTGCAGAGAAAGATGCATGGAAAATTATTGAAACTCTATATCTTGAGGCAATAAATAATCAAAACTCTTTTGTGGCAGCCAAAGCAAAGGTAAAGGCTCAAGAAACATCTTATCAATTGGTTGAAGAAAAGTTTAACCTTGGTATGAAAAACACTATTGAATTAATGACAGAGAGAAATAACCTCTTAATTGCCCAACAAGAAATGCTTCAATCAAAATTTCAAGAAATAATGAGTAAACAGTTAATGTTGTTCTACCAATACCAACCCTTAGACCTTAAATATTAATAATTATCATAATAATAAGAAGTAATAATAAACTCTTATGACCAAGAAAAAGAAAATAATAATAATTACAACAAGCTTAATAGTCATTATTATAGCATTGTTTTTGATTTTTTCCCCTAAGAAAAATAACCTTATATCTCTTGAAAAGAAAAAGGCTATTAAGGAAAATATTAGCACTCTAATTACTGCAACAGGAACTGTTAAACCAATTAATCAGGTTGAGGTTGGAACACAGGTTTCAGGTATAATTAAGAAATTGTATGTTGACTTTAATTCTGTGGTTAAGAAAGGTCAGCTGTTGGCAGAAATAGATAAGGAAATGTTAGATAATGAGCTTAAGGCAATGAAGTCGAATCTTGATGCTTCAAAAATTGAGTTTGACTTCCAGAAACTAAACTATAATCGTCAGAAAGAATTGCACTTGAAACAATTAATTAGTGATGCAGAGTTTGAACAATCACAATATGCTTACGATAAGTCTAAGACAAGTTATGAAATGACTCAGTCAAACTACACTAAGGTAAAAACTAATCTTGCTTATGCAACCATTTATTCTCCAATCGACGGCGTAGTTTTAAAGCGTGCAGTAGAAGAAGGACAAACAGTTGCAGCAAGTTTTAATACTCCAACTTTGTTTACAATTGCTCAGGATTTATCTAAGATGCAAATTGTTGCAAGTGTAGATGAAGCTGATATTGGCGAAATTAAAGATGGACAAAAGGTTGAGTTCTCTGTTGATGCTTATCCTGATGAGGTTTTTCAAGGAAAGGTTCAGCAAGTTCGTTTGAATGCAACAACCACAACAAATGTTGTAACCTATGAAGTAATTATTGAAGCCCCAAATGAAGATCTTAAACTCAAACCAGGTCTAACTGCAAGTGTAAATATTTTTACCAATGAAAAAACAAACGTATTATCCATTCCATCTAAGGCTTTAAGTTTTAAGCCAGATCAAGTTCTATTAGGAAAGAAATGGATAATTCAGCAGCCAAAGGATAAGAAAAAGAAATTCGTGTGGGTTGCCATTGGAGATACTCTAAAAACAAAAGAGATTCAAATAGGTATTAATAATGGTTCAAAGGTAGAGGTTGTTGGTGGGATGAAAGAGGGAGAAGAGATTGTAACAGGCACAATTGATAACTCAATAATTAAAAAAGAAGGCTCAATGTTTGGACCTAAACATTAGTAATATGAGCAATAAAATTATTGAAATAAAAAATCTTAAAAGAAATTTCCAAGTTGGAGAAGAAACAGTTCATGCATTGAGAGGGGTTAGCTTTTCGGTTCAAGAAGGAGAGTTTGTAACCATTATGGGAACCTCAGGGAGTGGAAAATCGACCTTACTAAATCTTCTAGGATGCTTGGATACACCAACAGAAGGCGAATATTTTTTGGATGGCAAACCTGTCGCAATGATGACTAAAAATGAAAGAGCCATATATAGGAATAGAAAGATTGGCTTTGTTTTTCAGTCTTATAATTTATTACCTAAGACTACAGCTTTGGAAAATGTTGAGTTACCATTATTATATAATTCTGAATATTCTGCATCTCAGAGAAAGACAAAAGCAAAGAAGGCATTGATTGATGTTGGACTTGAGGATAGAATAATGCATAAATCTCAACAAATGTCTGGAGGTCAACAGCAGAGAGTCGCTATTGCAAGAGCCTTGGTTAATGATCCTGTTATGATTTTGGCAGATGAGGCTACAGGAAACCTCGACTCAAGAACATCATACGAAATACTTACCCTAATTCAAGAACTGCATTCAAAGGGTAGAACAATAATATTTGTAACGCATAACCCTGAAATTGCAGAATTTAGCTCAAGGAAAATAATCCTTAAGGATGGGAAAATACTTGAAGATATACATAATGAAAATATAAAAAATGCAAAACAAGTATTAGACTCTTTGCCAAAAGAAGATTAATTATGAATATAAAAAATTTAATATCAATAGCCTTAAGGGCATTGATAAATAATAAGATGAGAGGTTTCTTGACCATGCTTGGGATAATTATTGGTGTGTCCTCAGTAATCATTATGCTGGCAATTGGAGAAGGTTCAAAGCAGAGTATTACTGGAGAAATATCAAATATGGGTTCTAATATGATTATGGTTCAGCCGAACTATAATAGGGAAGGAGTTTCAAAAGGAGCCTCTTCAATGGAAAGTTTAAAGATAAAAGATTATAAGGAAATTGAATTAGAATGTCAATATATAACAGGAGCATCACCATATGTTACTGCAAGTGGACAATTAATCTTTGGTTCAAATAATCATCCAATTAGAGTAGAGGGTGGTAATGAAAACTATTTAGATATTAGAAAATACACAATTCAAGATGGAGTAGGTTTCACACAATCAGATATAAAAAACTCCGCCAAGGTTTGTATTATAGGAAAAACTGTTGTTGAAAAATTATTCACCAATGATGAAGATCCAATAGGAAAAATTATAAGGTATAATAATATTCCATTTCAAATTATTGGAGTATTAAAATCTAAGGGCTCAAGCACATTTGGTCAGGATCAGGACGATGTTATGTTAGCACCCTACACCACTGTTCAAAAACGTATTGTTGCCATAGACCATTTACATGCAATATTTGCATCCTCATTAAGTGCAGAATATTCTTCAAAAGCTATGTCAGAAATAACTGATATTTTAGAAAGAAATCATAAGTCAGAAGAAGGAAAAGAGTCCGATTTTACAGTTGAATCACAAGAACAAATTCTTGAACAAATCAACACCATAACAACTTTTATTACAATTCTATTAGGTTCAATTGCGGGAATATCATTACTTGTTGGAGGAATAGGAATTATGAATATAATGTATGTTTCAGTAACAGAAAGAACAAAAGAGATAGGTTTAAGAATGTCAGTTGGAGCAAGAGGAAAGGATATTCTTTCTCAGTTTTTGGTTGAAGCCATAATAATCAGCATAACAGGAGGGCTTATAGGAATTTTGTTTGGATCAGGAGTTTCCTACATAATCAGATTAGCCTCAGGATGGGCAGTAACAGTGTCAACATTTTCTGTACTTCTTTCCTTTGCAGTTTGTACAATTACCGGAATATTCTTTGGTTGGTATCCAGCCAAGAAAGCAGCCAACCTCGACCCAATTGAAGCCATTCGCTACGAATAAAAAATAGAATCAAGTTCTACTGAAATAGAATCAAGTTCTACGAAAATAGAATCAAGTTCTACTGAAATGGAAT
>JAQUTD010000086.1 GCA_028709955.1 Bacteroidales bacterium
AAAAGTATTATAACTGCATGTCAAAAAATACATATATGATTATATATCTGATATTTAAGCATTTATTTTTTTAAAATTTGAGGCACAAAAAAATCATTTTTTAAAATTGAAAAATGAATACAATTAATATATTAAATATTGATATTAACGACATATTAAGCCAACTCCCATCTTATAAACCCATGCACTAATATAATTTTAATTATACTTGAATTAATTAATATAGAAAAAATCTACTTCTATTTATCTTATCATCTATATCTTTGCTATTTTTCCGTACATCAGGATTCATTTTTCTGAATTTTCGTTTTAATTTTTTAAATCAAAGATTTAATTCTGTGAATAGTTGAGAGTCGGACTTGATTTTGAGTGTCGATTTCTATTTATTAACCAATAGAACTGAATTCCTACTTCTTGTTTTTTCTTCCCTTCTATTTTGTCATTGGATGTACCAATGTAGGTTTTGTTAGTATAATAAGTTATTGAATAGCGGGCGGTTAGGTACATATCTTTTGTGAAGTTGTAGCGAAGGATGATGTACGAACGGATACCTCTGTCATAGAGTTGTGATGACGAATAGGTTAGTGGTAGGCTATATTCATAAACATAGAAGGCATTATCGTAGTCGCTGGTGTTGAAATATGCTAAGCGTAGATTAAGGCTTAATTGGGATTTTTGCGGTTTTAAGATTAGGTCTTGAGAAATAAATGCTCCTTGATTTGTGTTTGAAGCATATGTTTTTGTTTGTGAATATCCAATTCTGGTCTTGAGTATTATATTGTTGTTTGGGTTAAAGGTGTATCTGATTTGAATTTGCTTGATCTTATTATCTTCTGGATATTCTTCTCCGCCAAGGTGCTCCTCGTTGTATGGGCGGTTATTATTTTTGTATAGTAGTGTTAGGAGATTTTTTTGGTTTGGGATGTAGTTTATTTCTGTTCGCATCTTATAGCCTGTTATTGATGTGTTTGCTCTATAACTTTGGTTTGGGAAATTAAAATAATCTAATCCTATGAAAAAATTGAAATATTTGTTTAGTCTTAATGAAAAGGCAGAATACAAGCCTCTTTCATTGGCGTTTCTGCTTTGAGCTCCTATTGCAGAGGAAAAACTGTTTTGATATTGCCCTTGGTAGTTTCTATAGTTAAGGGTTAGATTTGTTTTGTATCCTAAGTTTATTTCTATTCCGCTTAGTATGGCATATCCTTTATTTCTACTCATTGCAATTTCTCCAAATATTCTTGCTTTTCTAAAAATTGGGAATGAGGTATTTAAACTGTATACGTTATTTTCTCTACCCTCAAAATAGTGTTGCATATATGCCTGATTTTGGTGAGTTATTGGGTATTTGTATTGATAGTGAAAGAGTGTGAGGCCGAATTCAATTGCTTTTCTTTTCCAGGCGATATGTCCTCCATAGAGAGTTTCGGTATTACTATCTTTTTTTAATAATTCACTATTTGTTCTATGAAGTCCTGTGGTGAGTATGCTCCCCGAGTAGTCTATTTTATTGTAGGAGCCAAATATATAAATGGATATATCTTTTATTTTTAGCTTGGTTGCCATTCCTCTAAGGGAATTGTATTCTGTAATTGAACGATTGGGTTTTATTCCGACGTAATTCTTCTTGCTTTTTGCATCGGATGTAAAATGTCCAAAATTAAGATTTTGATTTATTGCAAGTCCTTCTCCAAATGCCAAACGATAGTCTCCTATAGTGATTTGTTCTATTATTGAAATATTTTTTAGGGTGAATTGTGCACTAAGGTAGTCGTATCCATATTTTTGTTTAGAATTGAAAAATGGTTCTCCAGCATCTTTATCGGCCAGAATTGAAAATGATAATCTATCGTAATAGTTTTGATTGTAGCGAATGGTTTTTGAGAAATTTCCTCCTTGATAGCCTCCTTGATCTTTACTTATATATCCCCATGCTTTTTCCAGTGTTTTTTTGTATTGGAGTCTTATGTCGTGAGTTGTTTTGGAAATAAGAGAATCTATATGAAGTGAGGGTTGATAGTTTATGGGAGCAACATAAATGAAAGGTAGTATTTGATTTAGCGTTTGCTCTGAGAATCCATTTATTAAGGGTATTTCGTAAATTGTTAGAAGAGGATGAGTTTCTTTTATATATCTTTTAAGAGAATTGATCTGAAAATCATCTAAGCCAATCAAACGTAATGTATTCTCATCTGCTGTGTTTATATTGACTTTATTAAGGTATATATAATATAAATCCTCTATCAAATTTTGCTTCTCTTGTTCTGAGATTTCGCTTTCTTCGATAGAGGATATTTGATTTTGTATATCAATTTGGGCTTGAAGATTGACAAAAGAAAAGATCAATATAATTATAAGGTATATTTCTTTTCTAATTGTCATTCTGTTTGTTTATTTGTTTTTATCCACACTTACTCCAACCACAATTTGTACAGTTCTTACAACCACTTGAAAATACTATTGATTCTTCAGAACAGTTTGGACATTTTTCTCCTTTTGATTTTGTTCCATCTTGGATATATCTTTTTAGCGCTCTGGCAACTCCGTTTTTCCAGGTGTTTATGGTGTCAGTATCTAAGGTTAATTTTGATACTAAATCAATTACATTGTTAATTGGCATACCATGACGGAGTATACCTGAGATTAATTTTGCATAGTTCCAAAATTCTTTATTAAAAAGTCTTGATAGTCCACCAATTGTGTTTTCATAACCATCTTTATCCAGAAATACAAAGTCATATCTTGATTGTTCGTTTTCTTTTTCTTTAACCTTTACTACCCATCCTTTTGAAATACCTTCAGGTATAGTAAATCTGTCGGGTTCAGCCTTCCCTGTAAAAATTTCATATGGTCTTCCCTCAAAAATCCCTACAACTGCAATCCATTTTTCTTTGTCATTTTGAAATCTTATTACATCAGCCTCAAGTCTCTTTGGCCTTTTTGGAGCTTGAGTTTCTGCAAAAGTTGATTTGTTTTTACTCTCAGAATTAGACACTAATACTCCCTCACGAGAACCCTCACGATAAATTGTCATTCCCTTACATCCACTTTCCCATGCAGTTTGATATATTTTACTAACAATTTCTTCCGGAGTTTCTTTCGGTATATTCACAGTAACACTAATTGAGTGGTCAACCCATTTTTGAACTGATCCTTGCATCTTAACTTTCTTAACCCAATCTATATCGTTAGCTGTTGATTTATGGTATGGAGATTTTGTAATAAGCTCATCTAATTGTTCCTGAGTGTAATTTTTGGTTATTTCGTCAATATCGTAACCATTTATTATTGCCCATTGCGCAAATTTATGATGAAAAACTGTGTATTCTTCCCACTCTTGTCCTTCACTATCAACAAAGCTTGCCTTATTGGAGTTATCATTATGATTTACCTTTCTTCTTCTCTTGTAGGCTATTTGAAAGGCTGGTTCTATCCCCGAAGTTGTTTGGGTGCAGATACTAACACTTCCTGTAGGTGCTATTGTTAGAAGTGCAATGTTCCTTCTTCCATACTTAACCATATCTTTGTAGAGTTGAGGGTCTGCATCCTTAATACGTTTAATTAATGGATTACTTGCTTCCAATTCAGAATTATAAATTGGGAAAGCACCTCTTTCTTTTGCCATCTCAACACTTGAAGCATAGGCTGCACATGCTAATTCTTTTTGAACCTTTGTCGCAAAATCATTAGCTTTGTCAGTTCCATAACGAAGTCCAAGAGCAGCCAACATATCTCCTTCTGCAGTTATTCCAAATCCTGTTCTTCTTCCTTCTAAGCATTTCAATTTGATATTCAGCCAAAGATTTCTTTCAACTCTTTTTATTTCTTCTTCTTCAGGGTCTGCATCAATTTTGGCTAACACCTTATCTATTTTCTCTAGTTCTAAGTCAATTAAATCATCCATTAATCGCTGTCCTTTGCGAACATGTTCTTTAAATAATTCAAAATTAAATTTTGAATTATTGGTAAAGGGATTTTCAACATAAGAGAATAAATTTATTGCAAGCAATCTACAACTATCGTATGGACATAATGGGATTTCTCCACATGGATTAGTTGAAACTGTTTTAAATCCAAAATCGGAATAACAATCAGGAACAGATTCATTGATTATGGTATCCCAAAATAAAACTCCAGGTTCCGCACTTTGCCAAGCATTATGAATAATTTTATTCCATAAAGCACGTGCATCAATTTCTTTTACAACACTTGGGTTTGGACTATCAATAAGGAAATGTTGCTTGTATGTTTCCCCACTTGCAACACATCTCATAAATTCATCATCAATTTTAACTGAAATATTTGCTCCCGTTATTTTGCCCTGCTCCATCTTTGCGTCAATAAATTCTTCGGCATCTGGATGTTTAATTGAAATTGAAAGCATTAGGGCTCCTCTCCTTCCTCCTTGGGCAACCTCTCTTGTTGTGTTAGAATAACGTTCCATAAAAGGAACTATTCCTGTTGAAGTTAGGGCAGAGTTTTTTACTGGAGATGACTTTGGCCTAATGTGAGACAGGTCATGTCCAACTCCACCTCTCCGTTTCATTAGTTGGACTTGTTCTTCATCAATTTTTAGTATACCACCATAAGAATCAGAAACTCCAGAATTACCAATAACAAAACAATTTGACAATGATACTATTTGAAAATCATTTCCAATTCCAGACATAGGACTCCCTTGTGGAACAATATATTTAAAGTCCTTCATCAATGAATATATCTCTTCTTTAGAAATCGGATTAGGGTATTTTTCTTCTATTCGTGCAAATTCTGAGGCTAATCTGTTATGCATATGGTCAGGATTTAACTCATATATATCTTCACCATCACGCAATGCATACTTATTCATCCAAACATCTGCTGCCAACGAATCTCCTGAGAAATATTCAGTAGATGATTTTAAAATTTCTTCTCTCGAGTAAGCTTTAGGTAACGATATTGCCATTTCTTTTTCTATTTTAATATTATGTTTATTTATCTCATATTGAATCTTATCTTCATATTTAATTTGCATATTATTACTGGATACAAATTTATCAGAAATAAGTTCATTCCTATTATCAGGCTGGTTTTCAACTATAGAAAATAAATCTATTGACATATAGTAATATTTTTTATGTTCTGCGAAATTACAAAAACAATTCATACTTATGGGTCCTATTTTGCTCAAAAAAAACGAAGTTTTCAACAATTCAATGTTATTAAAGTATGAAAGCTCTTATTCTACACGCTTTTTAGAAAGATTATTTTTTAGTTAATTATTTTGGAAGCGATAAAAAATAAGTTTTGTAGTTGAGAAGAAAGATTCTATCTTTGCATATTAAAAATACAAAATATTTAGAGATGAAGAATATTCAAATGGTTGATCTAAAAACTCAATACAATAATATTAAATTAGAAATTGATTCTGCAATAAAACATGTTATTGATAATACATCATTTATTAATGGACAGGAGGTTACTTCTTTTTCTAATCATCTTGCTTCATATTTAGAGATAAAACATGTTATTACTTGCGGAAATGGGACTGATGCTCTTCAAATTGCCTTAATGTCTCTTGATTTAAAACCTAATGACGAAATTATTGTTCCTGCTTTCACTTTTATTGCCTCAGCTGAAGTTATTGGACTATTGGGATATCGTCCGGTTATGGTTGATGTTGACTATAATAGTTTTAATGTAACAGCAAAAAATATAGAAAAAGCAATAACAATTAATACAAAAGCAATAATTCCTGTTCATCTATTTGGACAAGGTTGCCAAATGGAAGCAATTATGGATATTGCTAAGAAATATGATTTATTTGTTATTGAAGATAATGCTCAGGCAATTGGTGCTGATTATAAATTTATTAATGGCAAGATTCAAAAACTTGGGACAATAGGTCATATTGGATGTACTTCGTTTTTCCCTTCAAAAAATCTTGGGTGCTATGGTGATGGCGGAGCTATTTTTACTAATGATGACCAGTTAGCTCAAAAGCTAAGAATGATATGTAACCATGGAATGAAAGAAAGGTATCATCATGAAGTTTTGGGCGTGAATTCTCGTTTAGATACAATTCAAGCAGCAATTTTAGATGTTAAACTAAAATATTTAGATCAGTATTGCAAACTTCGTTATGAAGCAGCAACAAGATATTCTTATGCTTTCAAAGATATTGAAGAATTAGTAACACCATCTGAATCATATTTCTCAACTCATGTCTATCATCAATATACATTAAAAGTGTTGAACGGGAAACGAGATGAGCTTAGAAAATATCTTCAAGACAACGGCATACCTGCAATGATTTACTATCCAATACCACTGCATAAGCAGGAAGCATTTTTACAAATTGCCCATCAAAATGGGGAAATGAATGTTTCAGAACAATTAAGTGACGAGGTTCTTTCTTTACCTATGCATACAGAACTTGACTTAGGAACAATTGCATATATAATCAGCAAAGTATTACAATTCTTTAATAAGTAAAAATATATGAGAACAATATTAGTTACTGGAGGCACTGGTTTTATAGGCACACATACGGCTGTTGCCCTTCAACAAAAAGGTTATAATGTTGTAATTGCAGACAATCTCTCAAACTCTAACGAAGACTCTGTTGATAGAATTGAAAAAATAACAGGAATTCGAGCAGAATTTATTAAAGTTGATTTGAGCAAAGAATTAGAATGCAAACTTCTTTTTGAAACTCATAACAATATTGAAGGAATAATAAATTTTGCAGCATTTAAGGCAGTTGGGGAAAGTTGTGAAAAGCCAATTGAATATTACAAAAACAACTTAGGAATTCTACTAAACATCCTTGAAAATATGAAAAAGCATAATATTAAATATATTGTGCACTCATCTTCATGCACTGTTTATGGACAACCCGATAAATTACCAATAAAAGAAGACTCTCCTACCCAATTTGCTGAATCTCCATATGGCAATACAAAGCAAATGGCTGAAGATATTCTTCACTTCACTACTCAAACAAATAATATAAAGGCAATAGCATTAAGATATTTTAATCCTATTGGAGCTCATGATAGTGGTATTATTGGAGAACTTCCAAATGGAATACCAAACAACCTTATGCCATTTATTACTCAAACAGCAATAGGAAAAAGAAAAGCATTAACAGTGTTTGGAAACGACTACCCAACTCCAGACGGAACTTGCATTAGAGATTATATACATGTTGTTGATTTAGCAGAGGCTCATGTTGTTGCAATGGATAGATTTTTTGAAAATAAAAATAAATCTAATCTTGAATATTTTAATATTGGTACTGGAAATGGATTTTCTGTTTTAGAAGTAATAAAAAGCTTTGAGAAAACTTCCGGAATTAAACTAAATTATGTTATTGGACCAAGAAGAGCTGGCGATATAATACAAATTTGGGCAGATACACAATATGCAGAGAAAGAATTAGGATGGAAAGCAAAAAAGACATTAGACCAAATGACCCTAAGCTCATGGAACTGGGAAAAAGAATTATCAAAAAAATAAAAAACAATCCAGCACTTAAGGATTTCTTCCTATTTGCTTTTGTAACAATTATTTTTCATTTCCTTTATTGGAATACGAATATGGATAATTGGCTATTTGGATGCTATACTTCTGGAGTTTTTGACTTTTTTACCAACATAGCTTATAAAGGTACGGTGTTCCTTTCTAATCTATTCTTCACAACTCCTTTTGATGCTATTGATTCAAGCATAAAGTTTTACACAATTAATGTGACACAAGAGAAAGAATATTTTTGTATAATGCAAATCGTTGATAGTTGTTCAGCTGTGAAACAACTACTACAGTTCTTTATGATAATGTTAGTTGTTCCAAATAAGTTTTCAAAAAGAATGATTTACTTCCTTATTGGGAGTGTTGTAGTGTTATTTTTCAATATAATAAGAACATTTAGCTTAACCGCCGTCCTTCTAAACTTTCCAGATAATTATGAATTTATTCACCTTTGGGTAGGCAGACCATTCCACTATATTATAATATTTATCCTATGGGTTATTTGGATCCAGTTCTTCGCAAGACCAAAGAAACACTAACCCCATCAAGTTTTCCTCCAAGTGGTGGATTCTTCTTTGTTATCTTTATCTTACAATATTCCATTTGAGGATATTCTTTTAGCAATGTATCTCCAATTTTTCTTGCAGTGCGTTCCAGAAGATGAGAAGGCTCTTCAAAAACTCTTTTAATTGTTTGATAAACGCTTAAATAATTTACAGTATCATTAATATTATCTGACTGTTCAGCCTTAAAAGTATCAGCCTCAAACTCCAAATCAACTCTAAAATGAGTTCCAATCTTTTGTTCCTCATCAAAACAACCATGAAACCCATAAAAACTCATATTCTCTAATTCAATAACCGCCATATAAATTATTATTTAAATATTAAATTCAAACCACAAAATTACAACCTTTCCATAAATAAATTTAATCCTTATTTAAAAGTTTTTATTCGAAGAGAAAATTTAAGAAAAAAAAGATTAAAAATATTGAAACGAAGATTAAATAGTGAAAAGATGTGCATCTTTCATAGCAAATGATGTTCATCTTTCGTGTATAAAGATTTACACCTTTTAATTTAACATTTTTTAAGGTAATTTCTTTGATTTAGATTCTAATCTTTTATGTTTGAATAGATTTATTTATGCAAAGATACAAAACATTATATTCAATGTCAAGGTGTTTTTTAATATTTCTTTTTAAAAAATAAGGGTAAGTTTAGAGCCTACCCTTACATTAATATTATATAATATTATTTTCTACTAATAAAC
>JAQUTD010000087.1 GCA_028709955.1 Bacteroidales bacterium
TTCTTTTTTGACCGCCTCCTAATTTTGCCTCTACTCTTTTTTCAAGTAGTCGCTTTATTTTATCTTCAAAAGTCATTTTGGTTGTTTTTATTTATTTTTATGATAATTATTCGCTACAAAGTTCAGTCAGAATTCCCATTGTTGATTTAGGATGCAAAAAGCCTATCTTTAATCCTTCAGCACCTTGTCTCGCTTTT
This sequence comes from Bacteroidales bacterium, assembly GCA_028709955.1. GTDB lineage: Bacteria > Bacteroidota > Bacteroidia > Bacteroidales > P3 > UBA10566. The sequence goes on from JAQUTD010000087.1 coordinate 198, forward strand.
TTGTCAATCAGTTTTACTCCTAAATTTTCTACATCAGCAAGAGCTTCGTCAGTGTTATCTACTGCAAAAGCTATGTGATGAACCCCTGGTCCTTTTTTTTCTAAAAAAGTTGCTATTGTACTTTCTGGAGATGTTGGTTCTAATAATTCAATCTTAACTTCTCCAACTTTAAAGAATGCTGTTTTTACTTTTTGGTCAACAACTTCTTCAATGTTATAGCACTTCAATCCCATAACATTTTCCCAGTAATTTATTGCTTCATCAAGGTTTGCAACTGCAATCCCGATGTGTTCAATACGTTTTGGTATCATATTAATATATTTTTATGATTTTTTATTGATTTTTTAGGTTGCAAAGTTAGGATAGTTTTTTTACTTGAGGAAATAAAAAAGGAATTATTCTAGTTTTAGGCTATAAACAATTGACTCTAATTGCATAAGCTCATCCCTTTTATTCTGATTTGGGGCATAAACAAAACAATCAATCATAATAAATTGATTATTCTTTTCATCTAAAAAACAATAATTTATAAAAGGACCTCCCATAAAATCGTTAAATAAACGCCATAGTCCTCTCGTTTCCACAGCAACCTGACCATTAATCTTTACGAATTTTCTGGAGAAAGGGAATCTATTTTCTGAACCCATAAACGACCCTCTTGTTGGACCTGGAATATTTTCTTTAGAAATCTGATCCCTTAATTCAATTATTTTTTTCTCATCAAACATTCCATCTCCCAAGAACGGAGTTTTATGAACAAGAATATTTAATGTTCTTTGTTGTTTATTTGCTTGATAATCTTTTCTAAACCAAGCAAAATTGTCATCAAATTTTGCAATTGAAAACTCTCGTGAAATAGTTAAAGAGAATTTAAAGGTATTTTTAAGTTTTTTGGTTGCTTCAATATTTTCTAATTTTTTAAAAGCTGTAGCTACTCTCCTATGTTCATTAGAATAAAATTGAGAAATTATTGTTGGTGCATATCTACTAATTATACTATAAAGACTATCTCTATTATTGGCAATTATTTGAAAATAGGCCTGAGGATAAGATTTATAATCAATATTCTGAAAAATTGTGTTCTCAGTATTTGTTGTTTTAAAGTCAATTATTAATATGTTTCTGTGCTTTTGAAACATTTCCGAATTATTAAACCCTTTGGGTTGCATTTGCACCATATCAAAAAGAGGTTCAGGCTGAGAAAGGCCATCACAAGTCTTCAAGAAATAAGTTCCTAAAGTATCTTTCAATTCTCCCTTGTAAAGTTCATCAGGAATAACCAAAATCATTTCCAAAGTTTTTCCTCCAGAGGAAGGCAGATTTTTTGGATTTTGAGAATCTCCAATCACAACTTGTTTTGTTTCAGATTTTTTTTTGGAACAACGATTGACAGCAATAAGGGAAACTGCTATTGCCAATAAAACTATTAGATAGATAGATTTTTTCATATTCTTTGAGATTATAATTTGCAAATATCTAAATTTTAATTGAGAAATCATAACCAAAAGTTCATAAAACTAAGATTTAGTTGTATTTTTGCACCTCAAAATTTTAGAATATGTTAGATAAATTAGAAGCGATTTATTCAAAATACTTATCGATAGAAGAGCAAATTAATCAACCAGACATTATGTCTGATATGAAGCGTTATGTAAAACTTAATAAGGATTACAAAGATCTTCAGCCAATTATTGAAGCCTACAAAGAATACAAAAATACGATTGAAAATATTGATAACGCTAAAGAGGTTATAAATACTGAAAAGGACGAAGAATTTCGCGAAATGGCTAAAGAAGAGCTGAACAACCTATCTCAAAAAAGAGATCAAATGGAAGAAGATATTAGATTGATGCTAATTCCATCTGACCCTCAAGATAGTAAAAATGCAGTTTTTGAAATTAGAGCAGGCTCTGGAGGAGATGAGGCAAGTATTTTTGCAGGTGATTTATATAGAATGTATTTAAAATTCTTTGAAAAGAAAGGCTGGAAAGTAGATATTGTTGATTTTATGGAAGGAACAGCAGGCGGATATAAGGAAATTGTTCTTAATGTTACAGGAGATGGTGTTTACGGGCAAATGAAATATGAATCAGGGGTGCATCGTGTTCAAAGAGTTCCTCAAACCGAAACTCAAGGCAGGGTTCACACTTCAGCTGCTTCGGTAGTTGTGTTGCCTGAGGCTGAAGAATTTGATGTTGAGCTTAAACAATCAGACATAAGAAAAGATACATTTTGTTCCTCAGGTCCTGGTGGTCAATCAGTAAACACAACATATTCTGCAATTAGATTGACACATATTCCAACAGGCATTGTGGTTTCTTGCCAAGATCAAAAATCTCAAATAAAAAATCTTGAAAAAGCTATGGTAGTTTTAAGAACAAGACTTTTTGAATTGGAATACAACAAATATCTTGAAGAAATGTCATCTAAGCGTAAGACAATGGTTTCAACCGGTGACAGGAGTGCAAAAATTAGAACATACAATTATCCTCAGTCAAGAGTGACTGACCATAGAATAAACTATACAATGTATAACCTCACTGTGTTTATGGATGGAGATTTGCAAGACATTCTTGATGCCCTTCAATTAGCCGAAAATGCTGAAAGACTTAAAGAGGCAGTAAGCTAAACAATATTTAATATTCTACTGCGTTAATTATTCTAAATTGTACAATAATATTACGCATGAAAACTAGCAATCTATTAGTTCAAATTTTCCTTTTTTCAATAATAACATTATTAACGCCTTTTATGCTAAAGGCTCAATTTTCCAATGTCCCTATTGGTTCGTGGAGAGATCACTTATCATATTACCAAACTCAAAAATTAGCTATTGTTGAAGATAGGGTTTTGGTGTCGGCAGGAAGTGCAATGTTTTTCTACGACAAGGATGATAACTCTATTGAAAGGTTTTCAAAGGTTAATGGATTAACGGATGCTGGAATAGTTCAGCTTGCCTATGATAAAATTTCAAAATGTATTATAGTTGTTTATGACAACTCCAATATTGATATTATTCAGGAAGAAAAAGTTTTTAATATTCCAGATATTAAAATTCGCTCTATTGAAGGGAGTAAATCAATTAATAATATAGCATTTCACAACAAAAAGGCCTATCTTTCATGTGGTTTTGGAATTGTTGTGCTAGATTTAGAAAGAAAAGAAATCTTTGAGACATATTATATAGGTGAAAACAGCTCTAAAATTAATATCAATTCAGTTGTGATTGATAATGATTCTATTTATGCAGCAACAGTGAATGGGTTATTTTATGCTCCCTACAACTCTCCTTCCTTAGCAACAAGTGAAACATGGAAAAAATACGAAAGTCTTATCAATCCTTCCAACACAGAAATAAACTATCTTTTCAAATATAAAGACAAGCTTATGGTTGGGGTAAGAATTAATGATTTATTTGTTAACCTTTTGGAAAGAAATAATGATACATGGGATACTGTTTTTTCAAACCTTTTAGCATATTGGATAAAACCAACTGATGATTACTTAGTTATTAAAACATGGGGTTCTTCCAGCCAATCAATTGATATTTATGATTCAACATATACTCAAAAAAGACTTATTGATGTTCAGTGGGGACCTATTTTTAATGAATATGACAACAAAATAATTACTCCTGAATTTGGAGATGCGGTTATTGTTGGCAACAATCTTTGGCTCTCGCACCAAAAAGCAGGGGGATTAATTTATTTAAATAATTTTGAATCAAATTCCACGGCAAAGTCCATTTTCCCAAATGGTCCTTTATCTAATGCTGTTTTTTCAATAACAGCAACCAATGAGAAAATTTATGTTGCTCCTGGAGGAAGAGACATCCAACATGCCCCAAGAGGTTTTCCTGGCAATATTTATCATTTCGATGGTTATTACTGGGATTGTTTAAGTAATTTCCTCGACTATGAAAACTCATTAAAAGATATAATACAAGTTAGTGTTGACCCAAGAAATCCTAATCATTTAATGGCTGCATCATGGTGGAATGGTGTTATTGAAATATTAGACAACAAGATTATCAAAATTTGGGACAGTTCAAACACAGGAAACATTCTTAGTAATCCTTCATATGGTTATAGAATTGCTGGAGCAGAATACGACCCATCCTCAAATCTAATTATTGCAAACTCTTTAGCCAGCACAGCGTTCTGCTATTATAATTACAGAAACGAATGGGGAAATTTCAATACATTTAATAGTATTGGACAGACAGAAGTGTTAGGATTATTGCTTGATAGGTTTAATGAAGGGAATTTCTATAAGTTTTTGTGGACTAACAAAAATGAGATTTTAGCCTTAGACAATAACAATAATCAAATAATAATTGACCCAAACAACGGAGCAAAGGACCAATCCAATAAAATAAACTGCATGGTTCAAGACCAGGAAGGAGAAATTTGGATAGGAACAGATAAGGGGATAAAAGTTATTTACTCTTTAGATGAACTTTTTGAAATAGGAGGAAACAATAAATCAGCAGTAACATGTAATAATATTATCTATCAAGAAGAAGGGATTGCTCAATACCTACTGAACTTCGAAAACATTAACTGCATAATGTGTGATGGAGGCAACAGAAAATGGGTTGGAACAGAAAGAAATGGAATTTTTGTTTTCTCGCCAAGTGGAGACAAACAAATTTATCATTTCACATCAGAAAACAGCCCTCTCTATTCAAATAGAGTAATCACAATGGCACAAGATCCAAAAACAGGAGAAGTATATATTGGCACTGACCTTGGAGTAATATCATATAAAGCAGAATCAATTAAGGCAGTAGATCAGGCAGGAAGCCTAACAGCATATCCCAATCCAGTTAAACCAGACTATAATGGAATAATTGCAATAAAAGGATTTGTTGCCAATTCGGACGTAAGAATAACAGACGTTGCGGGGAATATGGTTGCACATACAAAATCCATTGGAGGACAAGCCATTTGGGATGGGAAGAACTTTAAGGGAGAAAAAGTAAGCTCAGGAGTTTATTTAATTTTTGGTTCAGCACTTGAAGGAAAAGAAACGGCATCAGGGAAACTACTTATCGTTAGATAAATAAAATGATTTTTCAAACCAAAGGAATAGTATTAAGAACATTTGCCTATTCTGAAAGCAGTTCAATAGTTAAAATACTAACAAAAGAATTTGGACTAAAATCGTATATATTAAAAGGAAGCAGAAAACCCAGAACAAAACTCCGCTCTAACATATTCCAACCCCTCTACATTTTAGACCTTCAAGTATATAATAGTCCAAAGAAAGACCTACAAATAATTAGTGAAGCAAAAGTAGAATACGACCTCACTCCCCTATTCTCCGACATAAAGAAAACAACCCTTGCATTCTTTATTTCAGACATAATCAACCAATGCCTTAGAGAAGAAGAAAATAACGAGGAATTATATAATTTCATAGAGAAAAAAATAATTGCCCTCAACACCCTTGAAAACAATTATTCAACATTTCATCTCTACTTCCTAACAGAACTCTCAGAACATTTAGGCTTTCAACCAATGAACAACTATAGCTTAGAAAACCAATACTTCGATCTTTCAAAAGGATATTTTGTAAATACCAACCCCTATCACAGCAATCACCTTAATGAAAAAGACTCCCAACTTTTATCCTCTTTCCTATTTTCAGAAAATCCAATTGCAGAAAACTATGCCCCAATAACACTAACAAAAGAAGAGAAAACAAAAATACTAACCATCCTAATTAAATTCTACGAAACCCATCTCCTAACCCCAAACTCAATAAAATCCCACGAAATCCTTACAACAATACTACACTAAAAAACGAGGACTCAATAAAATGAATCCTCGTTTTGCTTTTATAGAAAAAAGTTACTAATACTCCTTCTCTACTACTTCCCTACAATCACTTTCCCGCTTATCGTTTTTCCATTAAGCATTACATTATAAGTATAAGCTCCTGAATTAAGATTAGAAACATCAATCCTATTTGCTTTCTTTGAGTTCAACTTTGCTTTCTTAACTAACTTTCCTTGAATATCAAATAACTCTATTTCACTTTGCTTAAAATTGGTTGCTTCAATATCAACATTAATAAAGTCTTTTGCAGGATTAGGATAAATCTTTACTCTTTCCTTCTCATTGGTTTCAATATTAGTTAAGTTTACAAATCCATCATCAGAAATTTTAGCAATCCAATTGTTTACAAGTACTATCAATCCCCCATCTTGTGTTGCTTTAATACCATGCAGTAATTTCATACTACCATAGCCAAAATTAATTATATAGAAAAAATTAATACCTCCATTTATATCAAAATTATATAATGCAACCATATGAAGGCTATTATAATCATATTCTCGGTAACGATAATACTTATAAATTGAACTTGGATTATAAAAGTCTAACGAATTTCTATTTGCCCCTAAAGTTGGCAATAAATAAGGGTTTATACTTCCATGTCCTATTATTGTATCAGTATAGTATAGATATAGTGAATGTTGCGTTAATGAATTAATATTTAAAATACTACTTGCCTCAAAATGCAAATTAGTTGCTGTATCAAAAATGATAGAATCACAGCCTGCAATAATTAATAAAGAATCATTTAATGGCTTGATATTATCAAATTCATAACATCTATCAAAATCATCTATTCTAGATATTTGTAAATCATCTTTATTTATATAATAAACATCTGTACTCTCATATAAACAAGAATGGGCACTTGAAATTAAGCAGTAGTGATTTTCTCTTTCAAAGAAATATGGATATCCATGCATATAGTATATCTGTGAACTTTCAATATTCCCAATACTATCTACAATAAAAAGTTTACAATAATTAAATTCAGTAATCATTACAACAAATTTGTTTTCACAAGTATGCTCAACATTTATATAACTTGGATTATAAATTATTGTATCATCACTTCTTATATATAAAGTAGTGTTAAATAATAATTCCCCATTATCATTTTCACAATAAATCTTTAACGTATCAAGGTCTTCTGTAAAATCATTATAAGTTGAAAAATATATACCATAATTTAAAGAATCTTTCTTATAAAATAAATCTCTTTTAAAACTTGATTTATAAATAATACTATCAATCACATTTAAATCATCATCAAAATAAATTATTTTAATAGTGTCATTATATTGAGCGTAAAATATATTCTCTGATTTATTATCACTCTTTATAGTATAGTAATTTTTATTAGATTGTTTAACAAGAATATTATTATCAGCAAAAACAGAGTCTATTGTTTGACTATTAGCAATCAAGCAACTAAACAATATATAAATAAATATTAAATAATCCTTCTTTATCATCTTATATATTCTAAACGTGATACAGCAGCATTCATTTGATTATAATACTGAGAATTAAATGGATCAATTATTTTTCCCATCATAATCATCTGTAATAACATAAAATGCGAAATTAAATCATTATTACCTGTATAATATTGAGATCCAGTTGAGTCCCAATCATAAACAGGATTATAATTAAGAACTATTTTATTTCTTAAATCCCCTCCTTGAGTGAAATTATTAATAATATAATCGACATATTGGTATAAAAAATCATACGTTCTAGGTATAATTGTATCATCATAAACAGGAGAATCAATAAACATAATAGTATCATCACTATATCTTTTATTGTATGAACTATTGCCTAGAGAAGAGATTCTAATATCATCAACCCAGTAAGCATATAATTCTGTATAAAGACCAGGTACAAATTCTATAGTAGAATAATAAACATTAAATTCTTGTTCATGCCTATGTATCCTCCAACCCCAATATGTAATAGTTCCTCCAACTGAAATATTACTATTTAAAGGCTTTACTTTCTTAACATAATTTTGGTGTCTATGTATATAAGTTTTTCTATTATACTGAGGAATATATAACCCAAATTTTATTGATGAATTTGTTTTTTCTTCAACATAAAAATCAGAAAACTGAATATATTTATTTCCCATTGAAGATAAAATATTATTCAAAAAATCACGATATTTTGTCCTTAATTGTATAGGATTAATTGTGTTATCTTCATTCAAGTCTACTGTAAATTGGAATATCTTTTGTTCATAATTTATCGAAGTATCAAAATTTTCTTGTTTATCAACAATTGCATAATTAAAAAACATTTCCATTGCAAATACAGCTTGATTAATGTTATAATTTGACAAGGGAGTTTTTCCATAATTTATTAAAGAATCAAATCTTTCAATTATTTGAATCATCTCTTCTTCTTTATAATTATTTATTTCATATTCATAAAACTTTTTATGTGAATCATTGAGAGATTTATAATTAAACGGATTTGAAGAATAATTATTTTTCAAATCGTTTTCATCTGTACAAGAGGCTGCAAATAATAATATTATTGCTATTAATATTATATTTATTAATTTTTTCATTTGTTTTGTTTTTAAATTTACTATATTTTTTGCTCTTTTGATTTAAAAACGTTTATAGGTTTTTCAGATAAGATAAAAAGAGACTTTTTGTTGTGTCTGAAAACCTAAGTCAAACGAATTTGTTCTTGCATAAATAGAA
>JAQUTD010000088.1 GCA_028709955.1 Bacteroidales bacterium
CCTGCTATTAGGGCAAATGATGTTCTTCGAACGTATTCTTTTTCTGATAAAACGTATTGGAATATCTTTTCTTCTGAAAATGGTGTGTAGCGATATAAATTGTAGCATGCTCCGTCAACTATTGCCCAATTGTCAAAATCTTGTGTCCAGTTATCCATTTGCTCACTGCTGATTTGTTTTGGGTCAGCTATTATTGTTGCTAACATTCTTGCTTCGTGATAATCATTTTCCCAAAGTTGGAGTGCAAGTGGATGATTTGTTTTTAATTGTTTTGCAATTTGTCTTAAGTCGGGGGCTGATATGCCTATTAGTTTTGTTCCTCTTACTCCAAAGTATTCTGCTTGTTTTGCTTTTTCCTTGTCGGAGAGTGAAAGTAATTGTTTTAATATCTCATTTGAGGTTGGCATAATGAGGTTTTAATCTTTTGGAGTTATTATTTTAAGAAATATGGGAAAATGGTCGCTAACTCCTCCTTGATATTTATATCCTTTGTAGGTGCTAAAGGGTGTTACTAATGATATGTTTGGGTTTGGGTCAATCATAAAATCAGGAATAAATATGTGTGAGGGATTTGATATTGTATCTATTTTTTGTTGCATCTCTTGGGTTACAAGAAATTGGTCGAAGTTTAGCATTTGTCCTGAATAGGTGTAGGAGCCTCTTTTGTTTTTGTCTTTTTTCATCAGGTTTGTGAATAAAGGCATGTGGTTTAAATATTTCATTGTTCTAAATCCTTCTTCAACTGTTTTATCCCAAGGGTTGTCGTTGAAGTCTCCCATAACAATAATATTCTTTTCTCCTTTGTCGTATAGTTCTTTTGATTTCTTATATATCAGCTCAAATATTGATTTTCTTAGAGGTTTATTTTTGTCGTGATTTCTTCGGGAAGGTGCATGGACAACAAATATATGTAATGGTACTTTGTTAAGTATTCCATTAACATATAATATATCTCTTGTGGGTTCGTCAATTATTAGTGAGCTGTCTATAATTATGTTTTCATGCTTTATAACCTTAAACTTATCTTTCCTATATATCATTGCAACATCCATTCCTCTTATGTCTTTTGAATTGTAGTGAATGTAGTCATAGTTCCCTTTTTTGAGTGGGGAATCATTACATAATGCATTTAAGGCTTGTGTGTTTTCAATTTCGCAAAGTCCAATTATTGCAGGCAGGTTTCCTTTTGAAAGGGCTATATATGTTTTTGCGAGCATGTCCTTTTTTAAATTGAAACGTTCCCAATTCCAATTTCTTGGTGAGTTAAAGGTGAATGCATCATCATTTGTTAAACTATCCTCGGTGGGGTAGAAAAAGTTTTCGCAATTATGAAAGGCTATGATTTCTGTTTGAGATTTAAGCAAATGAGGAAATAGCATGATTATTATTATAATGTAATATTTGACGTATTTATTTATCAATACCAACAAATTTATTATTAATGAATAAGGGTGTTTCAATAAAAACACCCTTTTGTATTTGTGTTGTAGTTATTATGCTTTATAAAAAGGCATCTTAACAACTATTGCTTTCAACAGTTTTTCTCTAACCTTGATGTATATGTTAGTGTCCTTTTTAGAAAATGAAGTTTGAACGTGTGCTGTTCCGATTGCTTTTCCTGTTGAAGGAGATTGTGTTCCAGAACAAACTTTTCCGATTGTCTTACCTTCTTCATCACATATTTCGTATCCTTGACGAGGAATACCTCTGTCAATCATTTCAAAGCCTACAAGTTTTTTCTTTACTCCATTTGCTTTTTGCTGTTCGAATAATTTTCTGTCAATGAAGTTGTTTCCATCTTCAAACTTTGTTAACCAGTTTAAACCGGCTTCTATTGGAGATGTTTCGTCATCTATTTCATGTCCATAAAGACAGAATCCCATTTCAAGACGTAGGGTGTCACGACATCCAAGACCAGTTGGTTTAATTCCAAATTCTTTACCTGCTTCAAAAACAGCATCCCAAATTTTATCAGCGTCTTTTGGTGCAAAATAGATTTCGCATCCACCAGAACCAGTATATCCTGTTGTAGAAAGAAGTACGTTTTCAACTCCAGCAAGAGTTAAATATTTGAATGTATAGTATTCCATGTCTTCAACAGGAGTATCAGTAAGCTTTTGCATTACTTTTAATGCTAAAGGTCCTTGAACAGCAAGTTGAGCCCATGAATCTGATTCATTCATAAATTCTTTTCCAAGCTCTAAGCCCATATCTTGAGCTATCTTACTCATCCAATTCCAGTCTTTTTCGATATTTGCAGCGTTAGGAACCATGAAATATTCAGTTTCACTAATTCGGTAAACTAACATATCGTCAACAATGCCTCCTTGGCCATTTGGTAAAACGGTATAAAGAATTTTTCCATCGAATAATGAGTCAATATTGTTAGAAGTACAATATTGTACAAAATCGTGTGCTTTAGGTCCTTTTGCTCTAAATTCCCCCATGTGAGAAACATCAAAAACACCTACTGCATTTCTAACAGTGTTGTGTTCAATAACTAATCCTTCGTAAGAAATAGGCATATTGTATCCTGCAAATTCAGCCATCTTTGCACCTAAGTCGATGTGCTTTTGAGTAAATGGTGTATTTTTCATATCTATATTTTTATATTGTTATTAATTTTTAATATTTGATTTGCAAAGGTAGGTTTTTTCTGTTTGTTATTCAAACTTTTTTATTTCTAAATTAGTCCCATCCCAAATTGAAAAACCACTATCATTAATCCAATCACTTAATATAATGAGTTTTTTGTTTTCTCCAATATTGAATTCTTTATTTAGATGACGATGCCCAAATATGAAATAGTTAATATTTTGATTTTTAATTTTTTCTAAGCAATATTGGAAATGAGGTTCCCTTTCTCCTTTGTCAATCATATCATATTCGGAATGTGATTTTCTACTCCCCGATGACCATTTGTTTCCAAATGCAATTGCCCAGCGAGGATGAATTGATGCAAAAAGAATTCTTATGAATTTTGAAGTAAAAAGTCTTTTCATGAAAATATAGGTTTTGTCCCTCTTGTCAATTCCATCTCCATGGGCTAATAGAAATGTTTTATTATCTATTTCAACTATAATTTCACCGGTGTGAACAATCATTCCAATTTCTTTTTGAAAATAATCTCTAATCCATTGGTCATGGTTGCCTGTAAAAAAATGAATTTCTGTTCCCCTGTCAACAATTGAAGCTAAGGTCCCCAACAATCTAACATAGTATTTAGGTACAACATATTTGTATTCATGCCAAAAATCGAATATATCTCCCATTAGATATATAACTTTTGCATCCTTTTCAGCCTCTAATAGAAATCTTATAAGTTTCTTTTCCCTTTCAAGAGAGTCTTTGTAGTTTGGAACTCCTAAATGAGTGTCTCCAACAAAGTAATATTTATTCTTTATCATTTTTTATTGGCTAATTCTTGTTGAGATTGAATATTGTCTTTTCCTTGTTTTGCTTTTGCATCGTCAATGAGCTTTTTTAATCCTATTATGTGTTGATTGTTAGGATATTTTTTATTCAATTCATTATAAACGTTTTCATATAAACTCAAATCATTCTTAAGACTAAATAAATAATGATTGTCGAATGAACGATAAAGTCCAATTATGCATGCAAGAGAGCCTTTATTTGTGTTTAAGAAGTTTTTAATAATTTCTTTTTGATGAATTTCAAGAATAGTGTATTGATCTAAGAGTTGCTTTTTCACTTGTTCAAAATCTTTGGAATATTTATTTTGGTGTAGCATTTGCTTGATTTCTGCCAAAACAGCATTAGTCTTAATATATTCTTTGTTTAGTTGATGAAGGAGTTCCGATTCTTTTGAGTTTTTAATAGTGTAGGAGTAGGAAAAAGAATTATAAACACCTCCAATAATAATATCTTCTTTTTTTTGAGGGATTATTGTTATGTAATCATTAGGGTTCGCTAATAATACAAAAATGCTTTGCTCTTTTAGCTTGTAAGTAAATTCAAATTCGCCTTCCTCATTCAAATTTATTGTGTCAATAGGTTTTAAACCTTGTCCTGTCATCTCTAAAAAAAAGATTTGCTTATCCTCACCATTAGTTAGCTTTCCACTTATTCTAAATTCATCCTTTTCAATTTTGTTGCAACCACCCAAAAGACCTGCAACTATAAAAACTAATGTCAATATCCTTTTCATTTTTTTCTTATCTTTTTAATTTATTTGTAAAACTTCTTAGTAAATGATCTGCTATTACAAGAGCCACCATAGCTTCAACCACCACAACAGCACGTGGAATAAAGCACCTGTCGTGCCTGCCACTATTTTCAACATTATGAACCTCACCCTTTTTATCAATACATTCTACTTTTCTATATAGACTTGCAATTGGTTTGAAGCCAGCCTTTATATTAATGTCCATCCCATTAGAAATTCCAGCCTGTATTCCTCCGGAATGATTGGTCTTAGTTGTGAAATCATTATTCCAATTATCTAATTGCTCACTTCCATATTTGGTTGTTGAAGCAAATCCATCTCCAATTTCAAAACCTTTTGAAGCAGGGATACTCATAATTGCCTTAGCTAAATCAGCACTTAGCTTATCGAAAACTGGTTCTCCCAAACCAATAGGACAATTCTTAACCTTGCATGATACTATTCCTCCAAGAGAATCTCCATTTTCTACTATCTTTTCTAATTCTTTCTCAATTTCATCCCTATGACTTGCATATTCCCATTTTCCAATTGAATGAATTTCTCCACTAACTTCAATTCCATATTCGCCAAGAAGAAGTTTGGCCACACTTCCACCAACAACTCTGGTTAATGTTTCTCTTGCAGATGCACGACCACCTCCTGAGGAAGATGTTATTCCATATTTATTAAAATATGTAAAGTCACCATGAGAGGGGCGAAACAAATCTTTTAGTTGATTATAGTCTTGTTTTTGAATATTATTATTTCTAACAATAAATGCAATTGGAGTTCCAAGACTAATCCCATTCTCAATCCCAGAAATAAAATCAATCTTATCTTCTTCATTTCTTTGTGTTGAGTAGATTTCTTGTAGAGGTTTTCGTCTTTGAACCTCCCTTTCAATAAAATCTAAATCAATTCTTAAACCCGAAGGACATCCGTCAATAACTCCTCCAACAAAATCACTATGTGACTCTCCAAAAGTTGTGAGTTTGAAAAGTTTTCCAATTGAATTGCCTGCCATATTGTGAAAATATTTATTCTATTTCTTATGCAAAAGTATTGAAAAAATGCTTTAGGACAAAGACTTTGATTAAAATAAATTGGAAGCGATTTGGAATTATATAATATTATAACTTTTATTCAATACTATGCCTTGGTTTATACTAATCTATAATGGCAAAATATATTTTAGAGTATTCTTATATCCCTAAAACTATTTTTGAACCAATTAAAGATAAAAATTGTCTAAAAAATAATCTTCTATTACAAATAAACTTACTAACTTTGCCAATTATTAGACATAAAAAAATAAGTCGAAGTTATTATCAAATATAAAAGAAATGACAACAAAAACACTTATCGAGAAAGAGAATGTTGTTGTAAGATTCGTTGGCGACTCAGGTGACGGAATGCAACTTACAGGAACTTTGTTCTCAGATACATCTGCATTAGATGGAAATGATATTGCAACATTTCCAGACTATCCAGCTGAAATTAGAGCGCCTCACAACACTGTTGCCGGTGTTTCAGGATTTCAAGTTCACATTGGAAAGAGAATTTATAATTCAGGAGATAAATGCGACGTTTTGGTTGCAATGAATCCTGCATCATTAATCTCTAATCTTAAATGGGTAAAAATAGGAGGAGTAATTATTGTTGATGCTGATACCTTCACAGATGATGCATTAAAAAAAGCAGGATACCCTTCTAATCCATTAAACGATGATAGTCTATCAAGCTACATTCTAATTAAGGCTCCAATAACAAGCATGACAGCAGAGGCGGTAAAAGAAATATTTACTGATAAAAAATCTGCAGAACGCTCAAGAAATATGTTTGCCTTAGGTATGTTATTCTTCATCTATAGCAAAGAATTAGATCATACAGATTCATACTTAGAAAAGAAATTTAAAAAGAATCCAGATGTAGTAAGAGCAAATAAAGCTGTTGTAAGAGCTGGATATAATTATTGCGAAAATACAGATGTTCTCCCTCAACATAAAGTTCACGTTAAGCAAGCTCAAATGCCAAAGGGAACATATAGAAATATCACGGGTAATATAGCAACAGCATGGGGATTACTTGCCGCAGCTGAGAAAGCAAAACTACCTTTGTTTTTAGGTTCTTACCCTATAACACCTGCAACAGATATTTTAATTGAACTTTCTAAACATAAAGAACTTGGTGCAAGAGTTTTTCAAGCAGAAGATGAAATAGCAGGAATTTGTTCAGCTATAGGAGCATCTTTTGCAGGAGCTATGGCATGTACATCAACTTCGGGTCCTGGTCTGTCTTTGAAATCGGAAGCAATTGGTTTGGCCGTAATGACTGAACTGCCTCTTGTTATTGTGGACGTTCAAAGAGGAGGTCCTTCAACAGGTCTTCCAACAAAAACTGAACAATCTGACCTCTATCAAGCATTATTTGGAAGAAACGGAGAGGCTCCTTGTATTGTGATTGCGGCTTCAACTTCAGCAAATAGTTTCTATTTTGCTTATGAAGCAGCTCGTCTTTCGTTAGAACATATGACTCCAACAATTCTTCTTACCGATGGTTATCTTGGAAACGGATCTCAATTGTTCCGAATTCCAAAAATGGCTGAGCTTCCAACAATCACCCCTCCTTTAGCAAAACCAAACGACGAAACTTATCAGCCATACAAACGTGATCCAGAAACCCTTGTTAGGCAATGGGCTATTCCAGGAATGGAAGGACTACGTCATAGAATTGGAGGATTAGAAAAATCTGACGGAAAAGGAAATGTTTCAACCGATAGTGCTAACCACCAACTTATGGTAAATTATAGAGCTGAAAAAGTTCAAAGAGTTGCAAATCATATTCCAGATCAAGAAGTTCTTGGAGATAAAGACGCAGACCTATTAGTTGTTGGCTGGGGAGGAACAGAAGGAGCATTGAAACTTGCAGTTGAAGAATTGAGAGAAGAAGGAAAGAAAATAGCTTTCACTCAATTTAACTACATAATGCCTCTACCAAAAAATACAGGCTCAATAATGAATAGATATAAAAAGATAGTTGTTTGTGAGTTAAACATGGGACAATTCGTAAACTATCTAAGAATGAACTTCCAAACAATAGCATTCCAACAATACAACAAAACTCAAGGATTGCCATTTGAAGTTAGTGAATTAAAAGAAAAGTTTAATCAAATTTTAGGAGAATAATATTATGGCTATAGAACATTCACCAGTACAGCTAACAAAAGCTGATTTTACCAGTGACCAAATGGTTAAATGGTGTCCAGGCTGCGGCGACCACGCAATCTTAGCTTCAGTATTAGGGATATTCCCTGAAATTGGATATAAAAAAGAAAATTTTTGCGTAGTATCAGGTATTGGTTGCTCATCACGTTTCCCTTATTATGTAAATACATATGGATTTCACGGAATACATGGAAGAGCAGCAGCAATTGCAACAGGAGTAAAAATTGCTAATCCTCATTTAAGTGTTTGGATAAACTCAGGAGATGGAGATGCAACCGCAATTGGAGGAAACCACTTCATACACGTTATCCGTCGTAATATGGATGTTAACTATATATTGTTTAATAACCGTATATATGGACTAACAAAAGGACAATATTCTCCAACAACAAAACAGGGACAAGTTACCAAAACATCCCCTTTTGGAGTAATTGACTATCCTTTCAACCCTGGAGAATTAGTTATTGGATCAAGAGGGACTTTCTTTGCAAGAGCAATAGACAACTCTCCAAAAACACTTGGGGAAGTTTGTAGGGCAATGGCGGCTCACGATGGAGCAGCAATTGTTGAAGTGCTTCAAAACTGCGTAATCTTTAATGATAAAACTCATGCTGAGGTTACAGACAGAGAACTTAAAGAAGAACGTCAATTGTGGCTTGAACAAGGTAAACCGATGATATTTGGTAAAAATAAAGACAAAGGTTTAATTTTAAAAGGGAATCATCTTGAAGTTGTTGAAATTGGAAAAGATGGCATAACAGAGGCAGATATACTTGTTCACGATGCAACAAGAGAAAACACTGGCGTTCACATGATGTTAGCTCAATTGTGTCCACCTGAATTCCCAATGGCATTTGGAGTTATTCGTGCTGTTAAACAACCAACCTATAACCAATTATTTGAACAACAAATGGAAGAAGTTAAAGCAACTTCCAAAATCAAATGTATGGATGACCTATTAAATAGTGGAGAAACTTGGGAAATAAAATAACCTAACTCTCTCACAATACATTATTAAGAAAAGCGACTTTAATTAAGGTCGCTTTTTTTTGTTAAATAATAAAATAAAAGAAATATTACTCTTTTATTAATTTGAAATTATTACATTTGTAGCCTGAAAAAATAAATTTAACTAAATGGGTGTGATTAAAATAATTGAAACTGAATTAAGTCAAATTCAAGAAAGTAGAGAATTATATTTCTCATCTCTACCCGAATGCCAAGAATGTTTTGTGGAAATGTTGGTTGATGAAGGAAAATACTATACTATTTCAATTAACTCCCAAAAGGCAGGCTAT
>JAQUTD010000002.1:0-28259 GCA_028709955.1 Bacteroidales bacterium
TAACTTTAAGTTTTAAATTAACAATAAGACTAATAATAACTGAACAATCAATAGATTATCGCTATTATAAATATCTCACAAAGATAATATAAGATGCAAGAAAATGCAAGTAAAATTATAAAATAATAAATTTATATTTATTTTATATCACATTTAAGGACAGATTTGTCTTCGAGGAATGCCTCTAAGGTGTCTCCTATTTTTACTTGACCAACTCCTGAAGGGGTTCCTGTGAAAATAATATCTCCTATTTTTAAAGTCATATATTTTGAAAGATATGCTATTATTTTATCTACAGAAAAGAGCATATCTGATGTATTGGTTTTTTGGACTAATTCTCCATTTTTAAGGAGCTTGAAGTTTAAATCTTGTATATCTTTGCCTGTTTTAGATAGGTCAGTAAATTTGCTCATTGGTGCTGAATAATCGAAAGCTTTTGACAAGGACCAAGGAAGTGACAAAGCCATTTCTTTTTCTTGAATATCACGACAAGTCATATCCAATCCTAAGGCAATTTCACTATAATAGTTTTTAGCATAACGTTCTGGTATTGATTTCCCTAAACGATTTATCTTAACTACCAATTCACATTCATAATCTACCTTTTGGGAGAAGTCAGGATAATAGAATGGAGAGTTTTTTTGCAGTAAAGTTGAGTCGGGCTTAAAAAAGAAAACTGGCTCTTCTGGTTTTTGTAAATTTAGTTCTTTTATATGGTTTAGGTAATTCATACCTATGCAAATTATCTTCATTTTCTTCTTGATATAACGATTTATTTCTTTATGCAAAGTAAAAGAAAAAAAATTGATTTATGTATAGTTTTTTAGAAAAGAACTCTCTTTTGTTTTTATGATTGAATATATTTTTCCATAGTTAATCGAGCCATAAGATAGCTAATTGTTGATTCAGCTCCTTGATTAAGATTTACATGCTTTTCCTCTAATCCATCGTAACAACCTCCAGTACAAGGGTTATAAATGATTTGATGCAAACGATTTTCTCCTAAAAACCAATTAAATGCTGTTTCCATTTTAACCTTATATTCTTTATCCATTAGTGTATTAAAGAATATACTTAATGTCATAATTGTATATGATACATCAATTGCTTGTTCGCCAAAATGTTCAGATTTGCCTCCTTTTTGAAGCCAGTTTTTATTTGAAATTACTTCAATACCATTTTTGTTAAATATTTTTGATAAAAGAAAATCCAATGAATCAATTGCAATTTCTTTATATTTGTCTTCCTTTGTAATTAACCATGTGTATAACATTGCTTCTGGCAATATACTATTTGCATAAGTAAGATAACTTTCAAACCATTGCCAGTCTTTACTGGATTCAAATTTATACATATCAACTAATCGATTTGCTAATATCTTAAGAGATATAAGGTTTTCTGGATATGTTTCGAAGTTATTTGCCAAGTATATTCCTTTTATAAGAAAAGCAATTGTTCTGGTTGAACTAACATTTTCCATAGAGTGAAGGGATTTTTGAAATATGGTTTCTGCAAGTGTAGTGATTTCATTTGGGAGTATTTCTCTTATTGATAAAAGATAGCCTAAAGCCCATACTGCCCTACCATTTGAGTCATCTAAATTTACCTCACTATTTTGAAGTGTAAAGTTTCCATCTTTATCCATATAGTTCAAGAAACTTCCATTTTCCAACCAACATAATTCTATGAAATTTAGATATTTGATAATATCACTTATATAATCTTTATTTTTTGTCAAATCATAAATCATACACATTGCCACTAAGGCACGAGCATTGTCATCAAGAGTATATCCAGTAGAAATATCAGGTCTGTTTATTTTTGAAAACTGAATAATTCCAATTTCAGTTGTCATTCTCTTCAAATGACTAAGATCAATTGATGGATAATTATATCTCATCTTTATTTTATCGGTTGCAATTTTTTCAAATAATTGAGCATGTGAAATTGCAGAATTCTCCCACGCAGTTGGAACAATGGCTTGAAGTGTGTTAGAGCTTAAATGTTTTCTTAGCGTTTTATTGTCAAGTAAGCTTATAACACTACTTGCTAATTGTTTTGAATTGCGAAAATCAAAAATTATACCAGTTTTCTTAGTTAACATTTCTTTTGCATGAGGAATTGGAGTTGAAATAATTGGACAAGCACAACTCATTGCATAAACAAACGTTCCACTTACTGCTTGATTAGGGTCATTTGTTGTAAATAGATAAATATCTGTTAATTGTAAATATTCCAGCAAATCTGGCAATGATAAATAAGAGTTAATAAATCTCACATGCTTTTGAAGTGATAGTTTTTCAACTAAGGCCTCAAGACTTTTACGATATTTCTCTCCCTCATATTTGACTACTTCAGGATGAGTTTTCCCAATAATAAGGAATACTGTTTCGGAACATCGCTTTACAATTTCTGGTAATGCTTTAATTGTGGTTTCAATACTCTTTCCTGAACTTAATAAACCAAAAGTTGTTAAAACATTCTTTCCTTGAAGGCTATATTTCTTTTTTAATTGACGTTTATCTAAATGAGAAACCAAATGGGTACCATGAGCAATAACGTTAATTTTTTCTTCTAATACTCCATATTCATCAATTAAAATCTTTTGAGAAGTATTGGTCATAACAACAATAGATTGACAAAGATCAACTAAGTTATTAACTTTAAATTTTAATTTCTTATCGGGTTTGGGTAATACAGTGTGAAACACAATCACTATAGGCTTTACAATTTCCTTTAACAACTCAACAAAAGCTTGTTCTTGTTGAATAAAGAATCCAAATTCATGCTGAATTAATACAATATGAATATTATTATCCTCATTAATTAATCTTCCTATTCTTTGGTAATCTATTGCGTTTGATGTATCAAGAATAAATTCAACATCTTTGTCATAATTATAATTTGCTTTACCCGATTCTAAGGCACAAATTTTAATTGAAAATGAATCACTAAATTTATTATTTAATGATTTAATTAAATCCTGGGAATAGGTTGCAATTCCACATTCTCTTGGAGGAAAAGAGGTAATAACAAGTATTTCAGGTTGTTTTTGAATAGCTTTTTGTATAATATTTTGTCTATTTAAAGGCAAACTAATTGGTTGATTATAGGTTATAAGTTTATAATCAAAAGGAATATCTATTCTCTTTATGTTATCACTTATGTTATTATAATTTTTCTTTGTATCCATTACAATTCAGTATAGGTTAATAATTCTGTTACTAATTCTGTTAAATTTACAGATGCGGTTGCAATATATTTGTCAGCAGCACCATAATAAATAAATAGTGTATTGCCAAATACCACAGCACCAGTAGGAAAAACAACATTATTCACATCTCCATATAATTCCCATTCATATTCAGGAGAGAATAAAGGGTAAGGAAGTCGAGCTAATACAATAGAAGGATCATTTAAATCTAATAATGCAGCACAAGCTCTATAAACTGGCCCATTTTC
Source organism: Bacteroidales bacterium (assembly GCA_028709955.1). Classification (GTDB taxonomy): domain Bacteria; phylum Bacteroidota; class Bacteroidia; order Bacteroidales; family P3; genus UBA10566. The sequence goes on from JAQUTD010000002.1 coordinate 3,463, forward strand.
ATCTTCAACTCCGTGATAAATCAAAAGCCAACCCTCAGGAGTTTCTATTGGAGGACAACCACCTCCTATATAGCTTGATTCATGTTCATAAAAAGGATCAAATACAATGTTTTTAGGAAATGAGTTGAAGTAGTCTATCCAAAATTCTTTGGTGAGATCGGTTAATTCTTTTACTGAAACTATTTGAATACCAGGTCTAATACGATGTAAAAACACAAAATTTCCATTAATTTTACGAGGGAAAAAAATAACATTTTTATCCCATAGGATTGTTTTCTTATCTGGATCAGATTTCTTGTAATAAAACTTATGGTTTTGATAGTAATTTTTATTTACTTTTAATGATTGAGCCATTCGCACAAACTCTGCATATGTGATGTTAGGGACAATTATCCCTTGTTTATCGAAGTGTTTTAAATCTCTTGAAATAGCATAAGCTCCACGTGCATTTATACCATCGTATGCAGTATAAGTCAAATAATATAAATCATCTATTTTTACTATTCTCGCGTCTTCAACTCCCTTCGATTCGTATTCAAATTCTGAAACCATAATAGGTTTGTCCCATCTTTCCGCCAGAGTCAATGGTCCATCTAATCGACAGTAACCTATGCTTGAATAATTACCTTCTTTAACTGCACGATAAAATATATGAACACTATCTCCCACTCTAATTACTGCAGGATTTAGTACTGCTCCATTTTCAAATTCAATATCAGTTTTTGAAAGAATTATTCCTTCTTTAATTAGATTTATCATATTTTTTGTTTTTGTTTATCTATCCGAAAAATCGAATAGATAATGTTTCCGATTTATTTATTTTTTAATCGGTTTAAGTTTTAATAGATTACTTGTTGTGTCACCAAATAGAAATCCCCATGGTTTCAAAGGTTCAATATGATCAAAAATAAGTTTTATTATTGCAAGCAATGGTATAGAGAGAAACATCCCTGATACTCCCCATAAGGCATTTCCTGCCAAAACAACTATAATTGAAAAAAGGGCATTGATTTTTACTTTTGAAGCTACTATATTGGGAACTAAAATATAATTGTCCAAAAATTGAACAAAAGTATAAAGTGCCAATACATAAAAAGCATACCAAGCGGTTGTTTTTGTTGCCAAAGCAATTATCATAGGTAAAGTTACTGCAACCATTCCTCCTATATAAGGGATAAGGTTTAATAAAGCTCCAAGAACTCCAAGTAGAATGGCGTAATCGATTCCAATTATTAAAAGTCCGGTAGAATTCAGCACTGCAACTATTATTAATTCAATAATTAATCCTGATAAATAACGTTGAACAACTATTTTTATCTCAGAAATTACTTCTGTAACCCTTACTTTATAATTGGCAGGGAATAGTTTGCAGACGAATTCAAATAAATGAGATTTATAGTATAAGATAAAAAATATATAGATAGGGATTAAGACCATTGACATTAACCCACTTCCTAAAGACATAATTTTTTGCCCAATAAACAATCCATTATTATCAATAAGCTGCTTGCGTATTTTAGTTATCCAATCATATATGTATTGTTTGTCAATATCAATGTATTTAGAAATAGAAATAATTGATTGATTGGCAGAAGTGGTTAATTTATCAACGAAGCTTGGCCACGATTCGGTAAATCCACTAATTTGCCACACCAATAGCAAACCAACAGCTCCAATAAATATGGTTATTAGTAATAGAGTAAAGAAAATTGCAATTAACCTATGTATTTTTCTTCTAATAAAAAAATTAACAATTGGATTTATTAATATTGCAATTATACCAGCAAAAACAAGTGGGATAATAATATCTTGAACAATATACAAAATAGATATAAAGGTAAATATGCCAATTAAAAGAATACTTGTCTTTATTGAGAATGGTAATGTTATTTGTTTATTTATCACTTTCTTTTGATATTTTTCTTGATAAAAAATACTGTATTATCAATCCTCCTGCCAATTTAATAATACTTGGATGCTTAAAAATAAATGTTGAAACGCCTGATTGCAAAACGCTTCCTAATATATTTCTTATGGGGTGGTTAGACTTATTGTTTGAAGTTTTTTTTGATACAAAACCTCCTATTAGTCCTAAGGCTGAAGCAATCACATTACTCATTAAAAATGGCGAAGAGGTAAAATCTTTAATAGTATCCTTAATTATACTTACTGGTTTTAGAGCATCAATTGTTCTATTAAAATGTTCTTTTAGTAGTTGTCCTTTTATTTTTAGATCATTTTCTGATTTAATAATCTTATTTTTTAGTTCTTGGGCTGAATTTATAGTTTGCATAATACTTTGTTGAGATTTAATTATATAATTTCTTTGCTAATTATTCTGACTACACGATTATATAAAATTCTTTTTAACCATTTTCTCATAAAAAAATAGAAAATAAGAATTATCAGAAAATAGCCTGCACCAACAGCAAAAAATCCATAAGAAATATTACCTAATAGCTCACCAACAAATAATGCAAGACCTATATTTATAAATAGCAAAACAAAAGCAAACAAGATAAAAACAACAAATAATGGTATATATGAAGAAATTATATCTGAAACCTTGTCAATAAGTTTCAATTTTACTAATTCAAAGGTGGTTTTAGAATAATCTAAAGCATTTTCTAAAAGTGATTCAATTGACCTAATACGCTCTTCCATAATATTTGCTGTATTTATTATTTAAATTTTTGTGGGTTTTCTATTAATCATAAGAATCCACCCAAAATATAATGACGATGTATTTATTATGGGCAGATTCAATATTGAAAATTATTTAAGGAGTGTTATTTTCTAAACTCTTTTTCTTTTTCTTCAGATCTATTTTTAACATCCTCCGAAAAGTCCTTTACTTCTTCCTTTACTTTTTCAAATTTTTCTGAAATGCCATCAATAAAATCATTGAACTTTTCTTTCAATGTATCTATATCGTCCTGACCCTTTCTACATATTTTTTTTCTGGTTGTTGAACCTTTCTCTGGAGCAAATAAAACTCCTAATAATGAGCCTACTGCAATTCCTGCAACAACTCCTAAAACAATTTTTCCTGTATTCATGATTAATTTATTATATAAATGTATATTGATTTTTTAAACTATCTCTTAGTAGCTTGCCTAATGATTTGAAGTAATACAGCAATAACTGCAATAACAAGTAAGATATGAATTAAACCACCTAAATGAAGGGTGAAAAATCCCACTGCCCATCCTATTACTAATATTACTGCTATAATGTAAATTAGATTTCTCATGATATTAGTTTATAAACGAATACCTAAAGTAAGTCCACCCCAAACATTTTTGTATCGTGGAGTTGATGAAGTGCCATTGCCATTATTATTAAATAAATCCCAAGCAATTCTTCCAGAAAATACAAAGTTTCTAAAATTAAAATCAGCACCAGTGCTAAAAGAGAAAGTATTTTTACGAATATTTTCGTTTTCAAATTCGCTTTCTAAAACAATGTCAGAGATTGGATTTTTAAAAACATCTCTTTGTTTAAACAGATATGAGTATTGAGGACCTATTAATAATGTTATATATTCAATTGGCTTGAAAGCCAAATATATTGGAATATCAAGATAATTAGTAGTACGTTTAAAACTTACATCAGCACCAAGAATATTTCCTATTGCACTGAATCCCTTTTGTGAGTATAAAACCTCAGGTTGAATGCCTATAGTTTTATCAATAATTGGTATGCTGACAAATATACCTCCAACAAAGCCAATTTTAGGATCAGCTTGGTATTCTTCATTTTGAGAATCAAACATATTAGATATATTCATACCTGCTTTTACGCCAACATGAAGAAGATTTCTGGTATCATTGTCATTTTGCGCACTAAGATTGCCAACCATTAATACAACGGCTGCAATTGTTATAATTTGTTTTTTCATTTATTTATTTATTAAGTGTTTACTATAGAAATTACTTAGTTAGATTTTGAAAAGCTTTGCCTAATTCGTCTAAGTCATTATTAAATTCAATTTTAAATTCTGACCATTTAGTTTTTTCATCATCTTTATAATCAGCAAGTGATTTTTCTAATAAATTATTTCTTTTTTCAAGCTCTTCTAATTTCTTTTCATTCTTAGCCTTTAGAACTTTATTTTCCTTCGATATTTTCAATTTCAAATCTGCAATACTTTTTTTATTCAAACTAATTCTTTCTGCAGCTTCTTGGCGAAACATTAGTATTGAATCTTGTTTTGCTTGTGTTAGTTCTTGATTTGCTATTTGAACATCTTTATTAGCATCGTTTAAATTATTTCTTGCTGCTTCAACTTTTTCATCAGAAGATAAGCATCCTATAAAAATTGTTCCTGACATTAACACTGTTAAGCCAAGGATAAAAATTATTTTTTTCATTTGATTTTTTTATTATTTAAATTAATTATTCTGGATATTAATATTCAAATTGTATGTTTTACTACAATTCTTCAATTAATTTATCCAATTCTTCTTTTGTTTTGCCTAATTTAATTTGAAGTTTTCCTAGCATTTCATCTTTTTTACCTTCAATATACATTAAATCATCATCATTTAGAGTGGCAAATTTCATTTTAAGTTTGCCCTTTTGCTCATTCCAGTTTCCTTTAATAAGTTCTTTATTCATTTTGTTTTTGTGTATTAAATTTACTATGCAAAGGTGCAACAACAAACATAATTAACTGTTATATAATTAAATAAATAAGTTACATCATTCTCACTTTTTTATATCTCGTAATCGCTTTTAATTACTGTCAAAATCATTTTAAAACGACCGTTCGGATTGATACAATTTGATTCATGTGCTGGTATCACGATAGATTGACCGACCTTAAGAAGATGTGACACTCCTTCAATAACAACATTAGCCTCTCCTTCAATCACTTGAACAAAAGTATCGAAAGGGGTGATTTTTTCAGTCAATCCCTCTCCACTATCAACAGACATAATAGTAATATTACCTGTAGATTTTTTAAAAATTGTTTTAACCACAACAGAATTAGCTACATATTCGATAATTTCAACCGTAATGTGAACTTTTGATTTTTCTACTTCTAAATTATTCATTTATTTTTGTTTGTTTTTGGAAAATTTCTAATAGCAATACATTTTAGACAACTCTTATTATCTATATAGAGGTGTTATTCTATGGTATTAACTATTTTACATGATTTTCAGTTTATAATTGTGAATATATAATGAGAGTACAAAGTTCACCCATTTACCCTCATTAACTATTACACATTTTTAGAAAAAAATTACATTTTTCACACATCCTCAAGACTATTACGTCTTTTGTCTTTTAGTTTTTTAAAGAATGAAGGAGTTAGACCTGTAACTTTTTTAAATTGATTAGATAAGTGTGCTACACTACTATAGTTTAATTTATATGAGATTTCAGTAAGATTGAGTTCATCATAAATAAGAAGTTCTTTAACCCGTTCAATTTTATGATTGATAATATAATGTTCAACTGTGATGCCTGTTACTTCAGAAAATAGATTTGCAAGATAAGTATAATCATAATTGAGTTTTAAACTTAGAAAATCAGAGAAATTGGTTTTAGGAACTTCCTCCAAATAATGTACCATTTCAATAATTATATTCTTTATTTTCTCAACTAACATAGCTTTTTTATCATCCATAAGCTCAAGACCTGTTTTTAATAAAGCAGCTTTCAAAATTGAGCGTTGTTCTTCCGTTATTGTCTCATAAATATTTACTTCACCTAAATTCACAACACTATAGTGAAGTCCTAATTTATCGAGTTCTGATTTTACAACCATCTTACAGCGAATACTCACCATATACTTAATGTATAGTTTCATTTATTTTATATTAATATATATTGCTAATTATTAAGCTTATAATGTAAATTCAGATTTTATCTAAGCTATAAATTAAATCCAAAGAGAATAAAAAGATATAAAGGAACTAGATTGAGAGGATAGGTGTTGTAATTACAACTAAAAATTCTGCTTTCTTTATATAAATCGGAAGTATTAATAGAAAAACAATTTAGGCTTTATTTTACACCTTATTTGTTTCAATATGCTATTTATACGTAATGGGAATTAATATAGTTTCTTTTTTTGTTCTCTTTTTTAAAATTTGAAGAAAAACTACATAATCAAAGTGAAGAAAATCAAATGTATATTCCTTATCAATAATGATTTATAAAATAACTCATAATCAAGTATATTTTCTTAAGATTGTTCTATTAAATAAATTATTATTTTGATTTTCTTATTAATAATGGAGAAAATAAGAAGCTCACTCATAAAGGCACTTCAAATTGGAGACAGGCTCTTTTTTTTGCGCCGATTTTCTAAAAAGATACGCCGAATCTTTTTATTTTTTCGGCGTTTAATTTATTTTTTCCGCAGTATAATTTCAATCAAGTTTTGAATAGTATTTTTCATTAAATATCCCAAAAAAACATCTCTTAATTCAATTCCAATTTTTTCTCCCTGCTATTTTTTGGCATAACGCTAATGATGTTTTAATTTATTCTTTGGACAAGATTAAGGCTATTGAGACAACTTCATTGTTGTTTTATTTTTTGCTTAATGTTTTTTATTGGATTGGTATATAAAGTAATGTTTCATATTCTTCTTCTTTTCTTACTCCTGGATCATTAATATAGCTTTCAAAGCTTGGAGAATCTCGTAGTTGATAAGGACTATTTGGCAACCAATTACTAAAAATTGAATCATAAATAAGTGGAAGTTTATTATATGCTCCTTTGTGGAAAAAGACTGCATACTTCCCCCCTTCTAAGGTTTTATATCCGATTTCTCCTTCTGGTTTGACTTCTTTTTCTACAGTTATGCAAGCATCGTAACGGCATTTTGCTGATTCTGTAACTGATGGATCGTCGTGTCCAATTCCTAAAAACTCATTTTTTTGTCCAAATAGGTTGTTTCTTCCTACAAAGCTACATACTCTATCCCATACTCCGTTGTATTCCTTGTTTCCATATTGTCCAATTATTTGTATGTATACAACTTTAGAATCAGGACGTTCTACAATTTGTGGTTCTTGAAGATTGTATTGTTCTTTTGAAATGTTTCTGTTCATAATAACTATATTTTTATTGGTTCTGTATTCTGAGGGTGAAATATTATAGAATTGTTTAAATGCTTTGGAAAGTGATGATGGCATATCGTAACCTATCTTGTAAGCAATATCTTGAATGGATAAATCTGTGCTTCTAAGTAATAATGCTGCTTTATGAACTCTTCTCCTTGTTATATATACTCCTATTGGTTCTTTTAGAAATGAGCGAACGATCCTATGAAGGTGATAAGGAGAGAATGAAGATATTTCTGCTAGGGTTGAAAGTTTGATTTCTTTATCTAAATTTTTATCAATATAGTCAACAACAAGATTTACTCTTCTAATATAGTCTTGTTGTGTTGTTTCATTAATACTCATAGTATTGTATCTTCTGTTATTTTTGTTTCAAGTGCAAAGATACTACCATAAATTCCAAAGACTCTTTTCCTATATTGCTAAATTGATTTTCATTTTTAATCGAAGAACATCCATGACACTCCAAATCTAAAATTCATGTTTTCTGATGGGTAGTGTGGACTTTGATAGTAGTTATAGCCAAACTGTCCTGCATATGGGTGAGTTATGGTAACAAACAGTTTAACTCTTTCTAATTTTACTTGTGCAAAAATATCGGCAAACAGATAGTTTCCTATTTTTATTTGGTTTTGTTGTGCAAAGGCTCCCATGGATGCAATGTAGGTTTCGGCCTGATAAAGAGTGTTGTATCGAAGGTCTACTCCTATTTGGGTGTCTAATTTTTTCCCAAACATTTTGAAGTTTATGAATATACTTTGTTTTGTTTGAAAAAATGGCAGACGTATTGCTTCCATGGTTGATAGTTTTTGAAGAGATATTACTCCGTTGAAATTAAACATTCCAAGTTTAAAATTATGTAGGAAAGTTGCTTTTATAATATTAGTTGTTGTAGATGATTGTTGAGGTTGAAGATTTTTATTTATCCAAACTAAATTATTTAATGCATAATAGCCAATATTTAATTTAAAGTATTCTTTAAATTCATATCCTATATTTGCATTGAATATTTCAGTTTTTTTGAAATTATTACTCCATATAAAATTGTTTGAACTATAATGAGTGAAGAAATAATCAACACTCTTATTCATTAGCTTAACATTTGCATACAAATCCTTATAGGCTATATTTCCTCCTATTTGGAAATCATTGTTATATCTTGAATTTGAAAGAACATATTCAGCGTTGAAGTTAATATTAAACTTTTTTGTAAGAACACCTATTTCAAAAAAAGGAGTAAAATTAGAGCTCCTTTCTGTGTTTAATGTATCATAGAAAAGAATATAGTCGTGCTTAATTCCTATTGAGAAAGGAATTAGCTTGTTGTTTCTTATTGAAATTATATTTTGAATTCTTTGAGTAGCTAAGGAATCGTTGGTGGAAATGGTATCGAAGTATACGTTTTGGTAATATCCTTCCAAAGGGTTTTGGTCATTGTAGATTCTTGAATTTGAAAAATATGATAAATCGTGGACAATTGATATATTTTTAAGAAAATTGTTTTCTTTTATATGTCTTCCAAAACTAATTTTTTGACTTAGGAATCCATCAATTGATTTCCATTTCGAATATGCAGAATTAATATTTACTGGATAAGCAGTAAGTGATGAATATTCTTGAACTTCAAATGAAGAATCTGATTTTAGTCCTCCATTTTCCAATTGCATTGCTCTATTTCTAATAAATCCTAAATATCCCTCATAGGTCTCATTTCTGTTTTTATATCTTGCAGTTGCGTTAAAAAATTGATTCATCACCTGACTTTTATCAAATTTTCCATCACTGTAATTTACATTGTATTCAAATCCAATTTGGAGATTTTTAAAAACATTTTGCGCATGAACTACTGAAAAATATCTTGAGCTCCCAAGTGTATTGGAGTAGCTAAGTTGAGAATAGGGTTTATAAACATTATAGAATTTTATATTTTCCTTTGTGAAAATTAGGGCATCATAAACATTAGGTTGGTAGCTAAAGAAATTAAGTTCAGGCATAATAAACATTAGAGGTTTATGTGCCGAACCTTCAGTGGATAGCTGTTGATAAAACATATCCTCTATCCTATTTATTTTGTTTACATGCCTAACATTGTTAAGCTGTTTATCAATAAATTTGAGGGGTAAGTTATTTATAGGTAAATTAGTGTATCTTGTGAAGTGAAGCCCAGAATCAACCACAAGAATATTCGTTTTGGTTGAATCCTGAGCTATAACAACAATAGATTGAAGTAATGCTAATAAAAAAACTATTGATATTTTTTTCAAAAAATTTATTGTTTTTTGTTACTTAAAAATCTTTCTGCATCTAAGGCTGCCCTACATCCACTTGCTGCCGCTGTAATTGCTTGACGATAGGCACTATCTTGAACATCTCCAGCAGCAAAAACTCCTGGAATATTTGTATTTGATGTCCCGTTTTTGGTTATTATATAACCACTTGGGTCAGTTTCAATTTGACATTGGAAAACATCAGAATTTGGATGATGACCAATTGCTAAGAAAAGACCAGTTAATTCAATTTGTTTTAATTCTCCTGTTGCTGTGTTTTCAAGCATAACGCCGTTAACTCCACTATCATCTCCCAGAATTTCAATTGGTTTATTATTCCAAAGAATTTCAATTTTTGGATTTGTTATAACTCTTTTTTGCATAACCTTAGATGCCCTGAGCTCATCGCGACGAACAATCAAATAAACCTTTGAACATATGTTTGACAAATATGTAGCCTCTTCACATGCAGTATCTCCTCCTCCAACAACTCCAACCACCTGATTACGATAAAAAAAACCATCACAAGTTGCACAAGCACTAACTCCCATACCTCTAAATTTTTCTTCAGAGTCCAAGCCTAACCACCTTGCTGAGGCTCCTGTTGCAATAATCACTGTTTCTGCCTCATAACATTTTCCTCCATCGGTTTGAATATGAAATGGATATTTCTCCAAAGAGACTTGAGTTACTATATCATTTCTAATATCAGTTCCAAACCTAAGAGCCTGTTTTTTGAAGTCTTCCATCATTTGTGGCCCAGTTGTTCCGTCAGGATAGCCTGGGAAATTTTCAATTTCAGTTGTAATCGTTAATTGACCTCCAGGTTGAATCCCCTCAATTAGAATAGGATTAAGATTTGCCCTTGAAGCATAAATTGCAGCCGTGTAGCCTGCAGGGCCAGAACCAATAATTAAACATTTTACTTTTTCGTAGTCCATATACTTTTACTATATAATATTTTGATAAATTATTTTGCTCACAAACTGCAAAACTAAGAATTTTCTTCATATCTTTGCTCGTTAAAAGAATTAATATTTAAATTTAATGAAAAATTCAATTCCTATTTTCCTTAGATATAGCTTTTTATTTGCAATACTTTTTCACTCAAATTATGGTATTGCTCAAGAGTTTTCAATTGACCAAATAAAACCCATAAAAACTTCTACATCCAATTCTTATGTTTCCAATCAAGATAATATTTTATCTGAACAAACATATCAAATACTAAACCAAAAACTTGATTCATTAGAAAAAGCAACAACAGCCCAAGTTGCAATTGTTGCACTCAAAAACACTGGTCAAACAGATGCAAGAGAAATTTCAATGGAGCTTTTTAAGAAATGGGGTGTTGGAAATAAGGAATCAAATAATGGATTAATACTTGTTTTGGTTGTTGATAGACGTGAAGTTTTTATAAGGACAGGCTATGGCTTGGAAGGAGCAATAACTGATGCAAAAAGCACTCATATAATAACTACAATCATGTCACCCTATTTTCAAAAAGGCGACTGGGATAATGGAATGATTGCTGGAGTTGATGAAATTAATAAATTGATTGTTGAAGAATATATAACTGAAGGATTTGCAAAAAAAGAACCAAAAACACTATCTGATTTCTTGACATACATATATATATACTTAGGACTCTCCCTTTTTCTTCTTATTTTTGGAATTATCAATATACACAACTCCCACAAGAAATTTGATATATCACAAAAAGAAGAAAAAATTAAGGCTTTCACAAAGGCTGCAAAACCATGGTTAATTGCTGGAATCTTATTCCCAATTATGTTATTCGTTCTCATTATTTGGTATAAGCTTTTCTTTAAGCCAAGGGTAAGATATAAAACAGTTATTTGCACCAATTGCAATCATAATATGCATCGTTTAAACGAAAAGGACGATGATGAGTATCTTTCAAACAAACAAATTATGGAAGAGAATGTAAGATCAAGAGACTATGATGTTTGGTTATGTGATGAATGTGGAAACACAGATATTTACACCTACGAAAACTCCATAACACAATACACAATATGTCCTTTTTGTTCAGGGAAAACAATGTATATGGCATCTGACTCAATTGTTCGTTTAGCAACCCAATCAAAAGATGGAATTGGTAGAAAAACTTATATCTGCAAAAATTGTGGCAAGTCAAACACTAAGGATTATGTTATTTCAAGAGAAACCGCAGGAGTTATTTTAGGAGGTGCAGGTGCAGCAGGTGGACTTGGAAGAACAGGTGGAGGAAGTTTTGGAGGCGGTAGTTTTGGTGGTGGATTCTCTGGCGGAGGTGGCGGAGGAGGAAGATTTTAAAAAATAGTATCAAATAATCTATAAATACAAAAACAAAATTTTATGAAAAAGAATACAATTAGCTTAGCAGTTATATTAGCAATCGCCTTAATAATTATTATTTGGTTAGTTTCAGCTTATAATGGTTTAGTTAAAAAAGATGAAGCATGTTCTCAACAATGGTCAAAAGTTGAAAGTCAGTATCAAAGAAGATTAGATCTAATCCCAAATTTAGTTAATACCGTTAAGGGTTACGCATCTCATGAAAAAGAAACCCTATTGGAAGTTGTTCAAGCAAGAAATGTTGCTTCGGATTCAAAAGTTGATCCAAATAACCTAACTCAAGAAAGTTTGGATAAATATCAAGCAAGTCAAACAGCACTTAAATCATCATTAGACAGACTAATGGTTGTTGTTGAACGTTATCCTGATTTGAAAGCAAATCAAAACTTCCTTGAACTTCAATCACAATTGGAAGGAACAGAAAACCGTATTGCTGTTGAAAGACAAAAATTTGCAGACGTTGTAAACGCTTTCAATTCAAAAATACGCCGTTTTCCAACAAATATAATTGCAGGTATGTTTTCATTTGAAAGAAAAGCTTATTTTGCATCAGAAAAAGGAGCAGAAACTGCGCCTAAGGTAGAATTTTAGAGAAAGATTGCCATAAAAATGGCTTAATTTATGGAAGAAAAAAACACTCAAATCAAACAACAAACTCACAAGACAATTCCTGTTAAGGGAATGTACGAAGACTGGTTCTTAGACTACGCATCCTATGTTATCTTAGAAAGAGCTGTTCCTCATCTTAATGATGGATTGAAGCCAGTTCAAAGACGTATTCTTCATTCAATGAAAGAATTGGATGATGGTAGATATAATAAGGTTGCAAACATTGTTGGTAACACAATGAAATATCACCCTCATGGTGATGCTTCAATTGGAGATGCATTAGTTCAATTGGGGCAAAAAGAACTTTTAATAGATTGTCAAGGAAACTGGGGTAATATCCTAACAGGTGATAGTGCTGCTGCTCCAAGATATATTGAGGCCAGATTATCAAAATTTGGTTTGGATGTTGTTTTTAATCCTCAAACAACCTCTTGGCGTCCTTCCTATGATGGCAGAAACAAAGAGCCAAAAACCTTACCAATAAAGTTTCCGCTCCTACTTTGTCAAGGCGTTGAAGGAATTGCAGTTGGATTAGCTTGCAAAATACTTCCTCACAATTTCAATGAGCTTATAGAAAGCTCAATAAAAATTCTAAAAAATGAACCATTTGAAATATTCCCTGACTTCTTAACAGGAGGAATGATTGATGTTTCGAAATACAACAATGGATTAAGAGGCGGAAAAGTTAGGGTTAGAGCAAAAATTAAAGTTGAAGATAAAAAAACCCTTGTTATAACAGAAATTCCATATTGGACAACAACAGGTAAACTTATTGATTCAATTATTAAGGCAAACGAGAAAGGGAAAATCAAAATTAAGAAAATTGATGATAACACCTCTCAAAATGTTGAAATAATAATCCAACTTCCAAATGACACATCAATTGATCAAACAATTGATGCATTATATGCTTTCACCGATTGCGAAGTGTCTATTTCTCCAAACTCATGTGTTATTTATCAAGACAAACCTCATTTTCTTCCAGTGGATCAAATGTTGAAACACTCAACAACTAACACCCTTAATCTTCTTAAATTAGAATTGGAAATTGAATTAGAGGAGTTAAAGGAACGTTGGCAATGGGTGTCTTTGGAAAGAATTTTTATTGAAAACGAAATTTATGAAAAGATTAAACCATGTAGAACAGATCAAGAAATTGATGATACTATTTTCTTTGGTTTAAAACCTTTCATCAAAAATCTTCTTAGAGAACCTAATATTGATGATATTCATAAATTAAGAAAAATTCCAATTGATAGAATTTCTAAATTTAATTCCGATAAAGCGAATGATATTCTTTTAGCAATTGAAGATGATATAAAACAAGTAAACTACGACTTGGAGCATATTGTTGATTATGCAATTGCATATTTTGAAAGAATACTAAAGAAATATGGTCAAAATAGAGAAAGAAAAACTGAAATTAGGAATTTTGACACAATTGAAGCTCAAGCTGTGGCCGTGGCAAATGAAAAACTATATTGCAACTATAAGGAAGGTTTTGTTGGCTACAAAATTAAAGGGGATGAATATGTTTGTGATTGTTCGGATATTGACGACATAATTGCCTTTAAAAGTGACGGAACTGTTGTTGTTAAGAAAGTTCAAGAAAAGGATTTCTTTGGAACAGATATAATTCATGTTGATGTTTTTAGAAAGAACGATGAAAGAACAATTTATAATTTGATTTATCAAGATGGAGCATTTGGAAAGGCATATGTTAAACGTTTTGCTGTAACAAATATAATCCGCGACAAAGAATATGTTTTAACCAAAGGGATAAAAGGCTCAAAGGTTCTATATTTTAGTTCAAATCCAAATGGAGAGGCTGAGGTTGTTTCAGTTTCTCTTAAACCAAAACCAGGTTTAAGAAAGATAAATTTTGATTTTGATTTTGCAGACCTTGCAATTAAGGGGAAAAATGCACAAGGAAACATACTAACTCGTTATCTTGTTAGAAAAGTAACAAAAAAATTGGAAGGTGTCTCCACCCTATCGGCAAGAAAGATTTGGTTTGATGAATCAGTTAAACGACTTAATGCCGATGAAAGAGGCAAATACTTAGGAACATTTAGTGGAAGCGATAAATTAATCTCCATATATAAATCAGGCTATTATAGGCTAACCAATTTTGACCTCTCAACTCATTTTGTAGACGACTTGGTTGTTGTTGAGAAATTTAAAGAACAAAAGCCAATAACAGTTATATATTTGGATAAAACTACAAATCAACATTTCTTAAAAAGATTTTTAGTTGAAGAAATATTAGATAAAAAGGTGTTTTTTGTGGATGAAGAATCCAACACAGAAATCATACATATCACAAACGATTGGTTACCTATTGTTGAGCTATGCCTTGAAGACACAAAGAAGGGGAAAACAATTGAAAATGAAATAATTGATATTTCAGAATTTACTGAACTAATGAAATATAAGGCAAAAGGCAAGAAACTGTCAAAATATTTCGTTAAGGATATTAAAGTTTTAGAATCTTTGCCCTACGAAGAAGAAATTGAAGAAGAGCAAGAATCTGAAACTGTTAGAGAAGAAACCGAAGAAATTATATTAGATAACAATAAAGAACATGGTGATGAAGACTTCATACAAGGTTCACTATTCTAAAATAGTGTTTATTAGCATAATTACTTTGTTATGTTCATTCACAACAAATGGACAAAACTTTGCGAAAGAATTTCTAAATAACCAAAAAGACTCTATATCTCAAGATATTGTATATTTATACATAAACCCAACAATAAATTATAGGAATGAAAGCATAGACAAAATTCCAAACTTCAACAAACTCGACTCTCAAACTCAAAAAGAGATGTTAAATAAATATGCACCTCTAATTGATAAAATTAATGACTCAATTCTTCTTACAAACTACACTCAGCAAATTAAGAATACATTATCTGATTTAGGCTTTAAGGTTATTATGGTTACAAATTTAGATTTACTTCCAAAAACAATCGACCAAACAACTCACACTCTAAACGTAGCTCAAATGGAAATTGAAGAATATACATTCACCGATAGTTTGATATATGAACAAGATAATAAGCAAACATACTATAAGCAATTAAATGGAGTAAGTTTTAACTCTTGGCTAATATATAATGAAGCAGACACAAATTCTCGTTTAGTTTTCTATTTTGACCAAGAGCTAACCGATTTCTTTGAAGGTGAAATTAAATTTGTTGATGGGAACTATTTTGCATCCTATGACTATGAAAAAATAAATGTTGAAGATGCATATATGACTGCAAATATTTCAGGAACAACATCAGCACAATATTTCTTTAACTTCCTAATGAATAAATATGTTTGGATTAAATCTTCAGGTATTGACATATACTATTATGGAATAGATCCAAAAACAAAAAAAATCTACTCCGAAACCCAGCCATTTGACAATTTTGATATTGTAGACTATCAATAACAAGAATAGCAATATGATTATATGATTCATATTTTGAAAATGAAATCAAAAAATGTAATATACTACCTTTCTATATTATCAATCATTATTATATCTTTCTTATTCTTCAGCTACAACTTCTATCCCCTTCTCAACTCCGACGATGCATTAAACGTTTTAATGGCACATTACTATAAATTACCCAATGATATATATTGTTGGGGACAAGATAGAGGTGGCACACTTATTCCATTAATTAGCCAATTGTTTATAACAGTTTTCAATTTATCTGCCCTAACCTCAGTTTCAATTTCCACTTATATTATTCTTACCCTTGGATTCTTTGGATTTGCATCCCTAATCAAAAACAAATTTCTAAAAATCCTTTTTGCAATAATTTGGTTTCTCCCCTTTCAAAGATTTATTGACATCCTTCGCTTTCCCATTGGAATTGAATATAGTTTAATTGGCATTGCGATATACTTTATAAACAAAATTGCAATAACACATGAAATTAAAAACTTAAAGAAACATTTATTCTTAATAATAACAGCCCTAACACTAATAATTTCTGTTTGGGTTTCTGACTTATCAATAATTACAATAAGCATTGTTTTACTTTCATTGATTGCATTTAAATTTTTTGAAAACAAAAAAATATCAATTGATAAAACATCCCTACTCTATTGTTTTGGAGCAATAGCAATAGGATATTTATTTATTCATTTTGCAAAAGAACAAACACCAATAAAATCTAATAATTATCTATCTATTAATGCTCCTTACCAAATAAAGGAAGGATTAGAAATAATAATTAATTCCTTTAAGGATGTATTAACATTCAAAACAAATGAGGTTCTCGTTAGTATTTATACTTATTTTGTAATTATATTTACAATAGTATTTCTTTTTTATGTTGTAAAGAAAAAACTAATATCACAACTTATTTCAAACAAATGGATTATAATCTTCATAGTTGATTGTTTAGTAATTTTCACAACAATACTCCTATCTCGTTGGGTATTATTAAATGGAATGGGAAGGTGGTATTTTGTTGCAAGCTACATCAGCCTTTCGTTGGCAATTATCTTATCCTTAGATAATATTATAATAAAACACAAACCAAAATTATTAACAATTAGTTTACTAATAATAGTTATAATTGGAGCCATAAGCCCATTAATCACAATGAAATATGTTAGACCCAAAACCCTTAAGCCAATGGTTGAAGTGGTTGGAGAATTGCAGACGCTTGGTGAAATTGGAGTAATTGCTGAATTTTGGAATTCTTATATAATCTCTTGTAGAAATCCTGAATTGATTAAAGTAACACCACACGACAAAAGCGATGTTAGAAATAAAGAAATGATTGAAATGGTATTTGAAAGAGATAAAATATATATTATAAAAGATATGTGGATGGATAATTTTCCCGACACATTAACTCAATTTGGACATACATTAATTAAAGACAGCGTCCCTTTTAATTTGGGAGGATGTGATATTTGTAAGTATAGATTAACAAGAGCTAATAATTAAAGAAACCCCCAATAAAAATATATTAGGGGTTATATCAATAACTTACAGTTAAATTATTAGATTGAATTTTCCTATGTTTAGTCTTTTAGTCTTTCAACCAAAAACATAAACTCATCAACCATTGGCTTAACTTGTTTTTCGATCTTTTCCTTATTTACTGCATTTCCATCTTCCGTATATTCATTTGCAATATTTATTGCGAAGAATTTAACAGGGGATACAATTGCTTTCATTTGTGAAAGAATGTTTTCAAGTTGGAAAGTTGTTGGCAAACCCTCCACAAATCCCATCGTTGCAGAAGAAAGTGCAACAACTTTTCTGTTCCATTCTGGATAAAGAACGTCAATTGCATTCTTCAATGAAGCAGGAAAACTATAATTATAAACCGAAGAGACTATAATAATTCCATCTGCTCTCTTCACTCTTTCAGAAAAATCTAATAGTTTTTCTGAAGGGTTCTTTTGGTACATCAATCTTTCATTAAATAATGGAAAGTCAAGCTCCTTTAAATCAATTAAATCAACCTTTGCAATGGAATTTTCTTCAAAATATTTTTTTAAATATAGAGCAACTCTATGCCCAACTCTTTCTTCTCGCACACTTGGAGAAATGATTGCTATTTGTTTCATATAAATTCTGTTTTATTAATTATTAATTATTTTTTAATTCATTGCTACTTCAAAGAAAATAGCTTCTGTGTTTTCTAATGCTTTTATTTCAAAGTTGTCTGTATCTGTAATACCAACTCCATCTCTCTCTGAAAACTTCACTCCATCTATTTCAAGCTCTCCTTCCAAAACAAAAACATAAACCCCTGTATTCTCCCCATAAAGATTATACTTTAGAGCATTGCCCTTATCCACATTTGCCCATGAAATCCAGGCATCCTGATTTAGATATGCTTCGCTGTTTGGAGAAAGAATTAGGGAGATATCGTTTTGTTTTACTATTTCTCTTATATTATAGTTGTTGTATCTGGGAGGAGTATTCTTGGTTTTTGGGAATATCCAAATTTGAAGAAAACTTAGATCTTCCGTGTCACTATCATTATATTCAAGATGTCGTATTCCTGTTCCAGCACTCATAACTTGGATATCTCCTCTTGTTATTACTTCGGAATTATTCATGCTATCCCCATGTCTCATATATCCTTTTAAAGGAATCGACACAATCTCCATATCATTATGCGGATGAAGTGTAAAGCCTTCTGAGGGTTTGATTGTATCGTCATTAAGCACCCTTAAAACTCCAAAATGCTTCCTGTTTGGGTTGTAATAGTCAGCAAAGCTAAAGGTGTGATTAGTATCTAACCATCCATGATTAAAATGTCCTCTCGAATCTGCTTTGTCAATTATCTTTATCATAGTATTTATTTTTAGTTGAAAATATTTTAATTAGACAATTAATTTATCATAAGCTTTCTCTAATGACAAAAAATTATCTAATATCTATTTATAACTCTTAATATTAAATAAATATTACAAAAAGCAAATATTAATTTCAACAAATAATGAATTATCTATTTTAAACCTTTGCTCTTAATCACAATCCCTTTTGGAAGAGGTCTTTCACGGGTAAATTTGATTTCTTTTAGTTCTCGAACAAGCTTATTGTCAGCCTTAAAAGTAACCCTACTAAACCTTACTTTTTTAGGGTCTAACTCTTTTTCAGTTTCAACACCTTTAGAAGTTAATGAAACTCCCAAAACTCCAATACCATCAAGTTTAACTTTATAGCCAGAGGCTAAATTTTCTTTAATCATTCTTGAAAGAGCATTAATTGTTCCAACAACGTCAGCACTTGTAAAAGAGGAGTTTTGAGTAATCTTTTCGGCCATTTCATCAACTCCTATAACTCTTATTGATTTTGCTGTTGCAAAAAATTCTTCTTTTAATTCGCCCTCTTTTGTGGTAAATTTCTTTTTTCTAACTAAATATTGATGCGACATAATACTTTTTTTTGGTTAATTATTATTGATTATTCTATTTTAATCGCTATTTACAACTTTTTAATCTTGGTTTACAACTCCCCACATGCCCATCTCACACTCTACCAGATACCCATCTCAGCACTTGTGACATGGGCATCTGACAACCTCTGAGATGCCCATGTCGTAGAGTGTGACATACCCATCTGGAGAGTTATATGCAAAGATAAAAAAGTTTTATCTAATAACCAAATAGTTTTAACCCTTTTATAATTATTTTTTAACCCCTATTATTTGCAAATATTAAATCATTATTGAGTATAAGAATTTATTTTTTTTCTTATAAATTTATGTTTGGTTTGGGAAATTGTATTACTTTTGCAACTGAATTGGTTCTTTTTGGATTAAAAGGGAATTAGGTGAAAATCCTAAACAGTCCCGCTGCTGTAAGCTCCATTATTGAAACAAACATTTCTTCTTTAGCCACTGAATTTTACGATTTGGGAAGGCGAAATGTTTGGGAGTTAGTCAGAAGACCTGCCAATGATTTATTAACTTTTAAGCACTCTCGAGGAAAGAGTCTAAAATTTTTATGACTAAAAAGATTTTATTTGTCTTTGTATTATTATTTTTTAATATCTCTTTGCCCCTTCTGGCTCAGGAGAAGGATTCTATTAATTCAATTCTTCTTAATGAAGTTAAAATTACTGACTTTTTAGCAAAAGACACAATTTCAAAACAATCTTCTTCTTCTTTAGATAAATCCACAATTGAAAAAATCACATCTTCTTCTGTTGGTGAGTTAGCAAAATATATTGCAGGGCTTACTGTTAGGGATTATGGTGGACTTGGGGGATTAAAAACCATCTCGGTTCGAGGTTTGGGTTCAAATCATAGTGCAATTGTTTACGATGGGATTAGTGTTACTGATTTTCAAACGGGTCAGGTTGATTTAAGTAAGTTTTCTTCAAACAATATTAAAGAAATAAATCTTTTCAATGGACAGTCTTATTCTTTGCTTCAAACTGCAAGGGCATTATCTTCTTCAAATGTTTTTATAATTGAAACCTTAAATCCTCAATTTGACTCTTTACAAAAAATGAAAGCCGAGTTAAAAACAAGTTATGGTTCTTTCAATTATGCAAATTTGGGATTGAATGTGGCATATAGGATTAACAAAATTTGGACTACTTGGTTAGACTTTGATGTTCAAAATTCGGCAGGCAACTATCCTTACTTACTTAGATATGGTTATAATGAAACCGATAGCACTTCAAAGGAGATAAGAAAAAATTCAGATTATTTTGGTGTTAGAGGTGAATGGAATGGTTTTGCAAGCTTTAATTCAAAGACAGATTTGAAATTGAAGGCTTATTATTTCTACTCTGAGAGAGGACTTCCAATGAGCACGACCTTATATTATTTAAATTCTTCTCAAAGATTATGGGATGAAAATTTCTTTCTTCAAGCAAGCTTTACTCACAAAATAAACAATAGATTAACATATAGAACAAACGCAAAAACTCTTTATTCCTATTCTCATTTTCTTGACCCAAAAACTCTTAATGTTTTAGGATATCAAAGCGACAAATACTATCAGAGAGAATATTACTTAAATAATATCTTTTCTTTGAGAATTACAGATAAACTTTCAAGTTCTTTTACCAATGATTTTATCTATAATAATCTAAATACTTCTTCCTCTTTCTATTCAAAAGCAGATAGAACTTCTTCAATTTCAGCCTTAAGCTTATTGTATGACAATTCTAAGCTAATAATCAATACAAATGTTCTGCATTATGTTGTTTCGGATTATTCAAATAGAGATATTAAAAGAAAAATACAAAACTATTTCAGCCCATATTTTTCAGTAGGTTACACTTGGAATAATATATTTTCGTTAAGTGCATTCTTTAAGGATTCTTTTAGAATGCCTTCATTTAATGATTTGTATTTTAACAGGGTTAGTCCTTCCATTCTAAAGCCAGAACAAACACAGCAATGGAACATTCATTCAGCCTTCACACTCAATTTTGGGTCTTATAAAACAAGTTTATTAACAATTTCTTTGGATTGCTATTATAATAATGTAAGGAATAAGATTGTTGCCGTTCCTCAAAGAAATTTGTTTGTTTGGTCTATTATTAATTTTGGAGAAGTAAATATTAAAGGTTTGGATATGCAAACTTCTTTTAGGTTCTACCTTCCTTTATCTATAGACTTGAATATAAGAACAACATATTCTTTTCAAAGAGCTATAGATGTTTCAAACCCAATTTCTAATTCCTACAAACAACAAATTCCCTACACTCCACTACACTCAGGAACTTTGTTTCTAAACATCACTCATCCTTTTATGGATTTTTCCTACACCATAAATTTTGTGGGGAAACGATATGCCTTAGCTGAAAACATTGATCGTAATATGCTAAAAGCATATATGGACCATTCAATAACTTTTTCTAAGGATTTCAACTTTAATAAAACTAAGATAAATATAGGCCTATCTTGTCTTAATTTATTGGCAGAGCAGTATGAGGTAGTTCGCAACTATCCAATGCCTCAAAGACAATTTCGTATTAATTTAAAAATGTATTTAAAATGAAAAAAACAAAATGGATTATAGCTCTCCTGCTTTTTGGATTGAGCTTTGGATTTACTTCTTGTGAACCAGAAAATGATAAAGACCCTATTTCTAATAAAAATCTACCAAATGGTATTATTGTTCTATGTGAAGGAAATGATGGAATGAATAATTCTTCTCTTATTCATTATAACCCTATAACTAAGGATTCAATGGATATTTTTACTTCCATAAATGGTCAGGCTTTGGGTGATTTAGGAAATGATATGGAGTTGCTTAATGACAAATTATTTATTTCGGTGAAGGGTTCCGCTTGTGTAAATGTTCTAAATAGTTATTCAGGAAAGCTTATAAAGAGAATTCCTGTGGTTGATGAGCAAGGAACAAACAGGAAACCCTCTCGTTTGTGTCAAACTCAAACAATGATTTATTTATGCACTGTTGATGGTTATGTTTTTGAAATTGATCCTCAAAGCCTTTCTCTTAGAAGAAAAGTTAGGGTAGGGAGAAATCCTGAAGACATATGCTATTCTGACGGAAAACTATATGTTACTAATTCTGGAGGATTAGATTGGAATACTCAAATTGGATACGATAGAACTGTTTCTGTTGTTGATGTTCAAACAATGACTGAAATAAAAAAAATTGATGTTGGTTTAAACCCTGCCTTCATTAAGCCACTTGGAAATAATCTTGTTGGATTAATTGTTAGAGGCAACTATAGTGATGTTCCTAATGCATTTGTTACAATTAACACCACAACCGATATGGTTAATTCATCAGAAAACATTGCAATGAGTAATTTTGATGTTATTGGTGATGAGATTCTTTATGTTAACTATGATTATATTGCAATGGAATCAAGTATTAAAATCTATAATTATCTTACTAATATGTCAAGAGATTTTATTAAAACATCTAATGTTATATCTCAAATAATAAGTCCTTATGGGATTAATGTTGATAATGAATTTGGTGAAGTTTATATAACCGACGCTACTTCATTTTCTGTAAGTGGAAAAGTATTTGTTCTTGATATTGGAGGTAATTTCAAATATTCATTTTCCACAAGCAATATCCCAGCTATTTCCTTAAAATTGGCAAAAAACTCAATTTAGTATAGATATTTTTCCTTAAAATTTACATTTTTTTTAATTATTATTCTTAGATTTGCACTATTCAATTTTAGAAAATAATTAAATAATTAGTTTTGTGGAAAAGAAAGTTAGTTTTGGTTCTAAGTTTGGAACAATTGCAGTTGTTGCAGGTTCTTGTATTGGCTTAGGTAATATTTGGAGATTTCCTTATTTGGCAGGCAACAATGGTGGGTCTGCCTTTATTATTATATACATACTATGTAGCCTAACAATTGCTATCCCTATTATGATGAGTGAATTTGTAATAGGTCGTTCAACTGGAAAGAATGCTTTTGGAGCTTTTAAGGTTTTAACTCCAAAAAAGAGATGGTGTTTAGTTGGTTTATTTGGCATACTTACTTCTTTCTTTATTTTTGGATTTTATTCTGTTGTTGCTGGTTGGGGTATTTCATTTATTCAAACGGCTTTTACTGAAGGCTTCACAGGTAGAAGTCCTGCAATTATTCATTCCAATTTCATTAATTATATCAACACTGGATGGAAACCAACTATTGCTGCATTAATATTTATTTTTCTAACTTCTTCAATTGTTATAGGTGGAATTGAAAGAGGAATTGAAAGAATAAATAAGGTACTTATGCCAATGTTAGCTTTTATAATTATAGGACTTTTCATATATTCAACTTCCCTTCCTGGTTTTAAAGAAGGAATGGATTTTCTTTTAAAACCTGATTTTTCAAAAATCAACATAGGTACTTTTCTTGCTGCAATTGGTCAATCTTTTTTCTCAATGAGTTTAGGTATGGGCTGTATGGTTACTTATGGAGCTTATATTAAAAAAGAAACTTCCTTACCCTCTCTTGCTCTAACCATTGGTGTGGCAGATTTATCTGTTGCAATTTTAGCTGGATTTGCAATTTTTCCGGGAGTCTTTACTTTTGGAATAGAGCCAACCTCTGGCCCTACCCTTGTGTTTGAAACCCTTCCCTTAGTTTTTTCTATGATGCCTGGAGGAAATATATTTGGTATTTTCTTTTTCATATTAGTATTTATTGCAGCCATAACCTCTTCGGTTTCTATGATTGAACCTATTTGTTTATTTATTATTCAGGAATTAAAAACATCAAGAGTAAAAGCAGTTTTGATAATTTCTGTTTTTGTTGCAATTCTTTCAGTTTTTTGTGCCTACTCGCAAGTTGAGGGTTCTTCTATAAGAATTTTTGGACAAAACTTATTTGACTTCCTAAACAATACAACCGATAAATTTATGCTTCCTTTCGGTGCATTGTTAATAATTATATTTGTTGGTTGGTTTGCTGACAAAGAATTAGTTAGAAATCAAATCACCAACAATGGACATTCTTTCAACAAAGGATTTAAAATATACTATACCTTTGTCAGGTTTATTATTCCTGTTGTGCTATCTTTGTTCGTTCTAAATCTGTTAGGTATTATAAAATGGTAATCACAATCAATTAATACATAATATAAATTGAGCTATTTATTTGTTAGTGAAATTTAAATTATTACACTAAACTTTATTAACAATTAACTGTTGATATTTTTTTACTTTCAATTGAAGTATAAGCATAATTTTGATAGTAATTTTGTAACATTATTTAGATTTATAAGTAAACATTAAAACAATTTATTAATTAAAACACAAAATCATGAAAAAGAGTTTAATTATTTTAGTTGCTGTTCTATTAACATCAACTATAACATTTGCTCAAAGTGGCAATATGTTTGTAACTGGTCATTTAGGATTTAACACCTATTCAAGCACTAATTCTGTTGCGGGAACAAGTGTTGATGTTCCTGGCGGAAATATGTTTGATATTATGGGTGAATTTCACTACAAATTAACTGATAATATTGCTGTTGGTATTGGATTAGATTATGAAAGA
>JAQUTD010000002.1:28359-40432 GCA_028709955.1 Bacteroidales bacterium
TCATTTGGAATTCGTATTTATTTATAATTTATTTTAAATCACATCAAAGGTCATCTTGAAAAAGGTGACCTTTTTTTTATTCCATAACGAAAGTTAGCATATCTAAAAGTACATACTAAAATATTTTTTCCAAGTTATTTGTATATTAACTGCTAATTCATTATTTTTGCACCTTGAATTTCGATTATTAGAAATTAATAAATAAAGCTATACAACAGAGTTCAATCGAGTTCTTATTCTGGGTATAGTAAAAATAATAAGAACTCACAACTGAAATATATGAAAAAAGGAAATAAATACGGAACACACCGTGTAATTGAACCAAAAGGCGTTTTGCCACAACCAGCAAATAAACTTGACAACAACATGGATGAAATTTACGACAATGAAATCCTTATTGATGTTCAAACTCTTAACGTAGACAGTGCTTCTTTCACTCAAATTGAAGAACAAGCTGGTGGAGACAAAGCAAAAATTGCAGAAATTATGTTAGGAATTGTTGAAAAACAAGGTAAACACAGAAATCCTGTAACAGGTTCTGGTGGTATGTTGCTTGGAACAGTTGAAAAAATTGGTGATGCCCTTATTGGAAAAACAGATCTTAAAGTTGGGGATAAAATTGCTACATTAGTTTCTTTATCTCTTACCCCTTTACGTATTGATAAAATAAAAGATATTCGTCCAGACATAGACCAAGTTGATATTGATGGAAAAGCAATTTTATTTGAATCAGGTATATATGCTAAAATTCCAAGCGATATGCCAGAAACTCTTGCTCTTTCTGCTCTTGATGTTGCAGGTGCTCCTGCTCAAACTGCTAAATTAGTAAAACCTGGCGATACTGTTCTTATTATTGGTGCTGGTGGAAAATCAGGTATGTTATGTTGCTACGAAGCAAAAAAACGTGCAGGCGTAACAGGAAAAGTTATTGGACTTTGCCACAGTCAAAAATCAACAGAAAGATTAGAAAAATTAGGATTCTGTGATTATGTTTTCTCAGCAGATGCAACTCAACCTGTTTCTGTTATGGAGAAAATATCTGAATTAACTGATGGTGAAATGGCAGATATTACAATTAACAACGTAAACATTAACGATACAGAAATGACATCAATCCTTTGTACTAAGAATGATGGTTTAGTTTATTTCTTCTCAATGGCTACAAGCTTCACAAAAGCAGCTTTAGGTGCTGAAGGAGTTGGTTCTGACGTTACAATGATTGTTGGCAATGGTTACACAAAAGGTCATGCAGAAATAACTCTTCAATTACTTAGAGAATCAAAAGAACTTAGAGATATCTTCACTGAACTATACGCATAATAAAGTATAATTCTATTAAAAAACTGTGAGCAGAGAACTCTGTTCACAGTTTTTATTATAAAAACAAATCAAATTATGAGTGATATAAGTGTTTGCGGAATAGATTGCCAAGAAGCGTGTATTGAATGTAATAAATATCTTCAAGAGCCTTGCAAAGGATGTAATGCAATGAAGGGAAAATTATATTGGACTCAATATTTAGGTCTTGATATATGCCCTATCTACAATTGTTGTGTTAACGAAAAACAATTAGATCATTGCGGACATTGTGAGAAATTACCTTGTGATATATATTTCAGTACAAAAGACCCTTCAACACCTGAAGATGTATTTGTTGAGAAAATTACTGAAAGAGCAAATATTTTAAAGCAATTAATTAAATAATATAACCTAAGGATATGCAAGTAAATAGAAGAAAAGAATTATTTCCTAATGTATCAGATGAGCAGTGGAATGATTGGAAATGGCAAGTAAAGAATAGAATAGAAACTCTCGAGGATTTAAAAAAATACATCAATTTGACTTCTCAAGAAGAAGAAGGTGTTATGAAATCTCTCAAAACCCTACGTATGGCAATAACACCATACTATATATCTTTAATTGACATAAATAATCCAAACTGTCCTGTTAGGAAACAAGCTATTCCAACAGGAGCAGAAGTTTATCAATCTCCTGCAGATTTATTAGACCCTCTTCATGAAGACGAAGACTCACCAGTTGCTGGATTAACTCATCGTTATCCAGATAGAGTTTTATTTTTAATAACTGATATGTGTTCTATGTATTGTCGTCATTGCACAAGAAGAAGATTTGCAGGGCAAAACGATTGTGAAAGCCCTTCAGAAAGAATACAAAAAGCAATTGATTATATAGCTCAAACCCCACAAGTAAGAGACGTTCTTCTTTCAGGAGGAGATGCACTTATGGTTAATGATAAGATGTTAGAATCAATAATTCAACGTCTTCGTGCAATTCCACATGTAGAAATAATAAGAATAGGATCACGTACACCTGTTGTTTGCCCTCAAAGAATCACAGATGACTTAGTTAATATGTTAAAGAAGTATCACCCAATTTGGTTAAATACTCACTTTAATCATCCAAACGAATGTACAGTTGAAGCAACAGAAGCTTGTGCAAAACTTGCAAATGCAGGAATCCCATTAGGAAACCAATCAGTTCTTTTAAGAGGAGTTAATGATGATGCTAGAGTAATGAAGAAATTAGTTCAAAAACTTGTTATGATGAGAGTTCGCCCATATTATATCTACCAATGCGATCTTTCAATGGGATTAGAACACTTCCGTACTCCTGTTTCAAAAGGAATTGAAATAATTGAAAACCTTAGAGGACACACATCAGGTTATGCAGTACCTACATTTGTTGTTGATGCTCCTGGTGGTGGTGGGAAAACTCCAGTTATGCCTCAATATATAATTTCTCAAAGTCCGGGGAAAGTTGTTTTAAGAAACTTTGAAGGAGTGATTACAACATACACAGAACCTGAAAACTATTCAAATGAATGCGAATGCGATATTGATTTTTTAACAGAAGAAGAAAAGGCAGATGGTGTAGCAAGTCTTCTACATGGAGATCTTCTATCATTAGAGCCATCACATTTAGCTCGTCATGAACGTGTAAAAAAATAATTCTTGCCATTCATAAATGACATATTAAAATACAAAAGTATATCTTTTGTAGGAACAGAAAAGAACACAGGGAAAACAGAAACATTAAACTATGTTCTGAATCGCTTGTGTTCTTTTTCTAATATCAATGTGGGATTGACTTCAATAGGTATTGATGGAGAAAAGATAGATCAAGTAACAAAAACATCAAAGCCTGAAATCACAATACATCCAAAAACAATATTTGTAACCTCCGAACAACTTTATTCTCAAAAAGAAATTGTATCAAATATACTATCCTTAAGTAATCGTTCAACTGCACTTGGCAAATTAGTTTATGCTCAAGCCATTAGTTCAGGAGAAGTTCTTCTTGCAGGAGCCTCAAATACAATTTGGTTAAAAGAAGTTATTGAAGAAATAAAATCATTTGGAGCCAAAATAGTGTTGGTTGATGGCGCATTATCAAGAATGAGTTTTGGATCTCCATCAATAACTGATGCAATGATACTTTCAACAGGAGCAGCATTATCTGTCAATATTAAAACACTGGTCAGAAAGACAAGCTTCATATACAGAATGACTCAACTTGAACCAGTAGAAAAGAAACTTGCCTTAAAGCTATTAGATATTGAAAATGGGATTTATGCAATAGATGAAAAAGGAGGTATTATTGATTTAGAAATTCCCTCAATACTAATGATAGAAAACCATAAAGATAAACTTTTCACTTTTGGCTCAAGACTATTTGTTTCAGGAATAATTACCGATAAGTTAATACTATTCATTAAGGCTCAAAAGAACGTAAAAGATATTGAAATAATAATAAAAGACTTCACAAGGATATTCTGCACAATTGAAAATATTGATTTATTCATTCAAAAAGGAGGAAAACTAAAAGTTGCTCAATCAACTAATCTAATAGCAATAACTATTAATCCCACCTCACCATCAGGATATAATTTAAATTCTAACCAACTCATAGAGGAGCTAAAATATCAAATTCCAATACCTATCTATAATATAAAAGAAATATAATGCCATGACACTTAAACAAGCTATGGAAAAGCACAATGGATTGAATTTCGTTGTAAATGAGATAAACATATATTCATCAATTGGAAGAAAAGCTTTATTGGAAACAAAATTTTCAAATAATGAAACTCTCCTACTCAATAATTATTTAATAATTGAAAGCTGCCAAAACTTTATCATAGAAGATATTAACAAAAAGACCTTATCTAAGGTTAGAAAAATACTTGCATACATAAACGATATCACAGGAACAATAAAACAACTTGAGCAAAACCAGACCCTTGATGATATTTCTCTTTTTCAAATCAAACAATTCTCCATCTCCTGCTCCAAAATAAAATCCTATTTCTTTGACTTAAACAAATACTTTGATATAAATAATCAAAATCAATTAACACTACCACTTCTCACAAATTTAATAAAAATACTTGACCCAGAAGATCTTCTTCTTAGCCAATTCTATATATACAACGCCTATTCAAAAGAATTAACCAATAAGCGTAAAGAATGGGAATGTGCAAAAAAGGAAAAAAACGATGATAAAATACATAAACTTTATGTAGAATGTCAAAACATAGAAGACCAAATTAGAGAAGACTTATCAAATAAACTAAGAATTTACACCCATGACTTAAAAGAATCTGTAAGAATAATAGGACAAATTGATAAGAATTTTGCCCTTGCAGAATACTTCACTGACAATAATTATAACAAACCAATATTTTCAAAAAACAAAAATATTTCATACACTCAACTCTCATATCCTCCACTTGTTACAAAACTTAAAGAATCGCAAAAACCATATCAACCAATTAACATTTCACTATCACAAAAACCATGTTTAGTTACAGGAGCTAATATGGCTGGAAAAACAATACTATTAAAATCACTTTCTCTTTCACAATATTTATTACAATTTGGTTTCTTTGTGCCATCACAAAAAGCAGAAGTAATAGTAGTTGAAGATATACTAACTTCGATTGGAGACCATCAAAACGAAGAAGAAGGACTTTCCTCCTATGCCTCTGAAATACTTTTACTTAACGATATAATCAAGAAAGTAAAACAAGAAAAAAAATACTTAGTGCTTGTTGACGAATTAGCCCGAACAACCAATCCAACTGAAGGAGTTGCACTCGTTGATAGTTTTCTCAAGATTCTTTCTCAACATACTTCATTTTCAGTTACTACAACTCACTACTCAGGAATAAAAACCCTATGTTATCGCTTACGAGTAAAAGGCTTTATCCAAAATAAAAAACAAAAAGAGCTATCCCTACAAGATATACCAAACCAAATAGATTACGCTCTAATTGAAGATAAAGAAAATAAAATTCCAAACGAAGCACTTAATTTAGCTGAACTATTGGGAGTTGACAAAGAATTTATTGATGGAGCAAGAAAGAGTATAAAATAAAAAAAAGAAAAGTATTTAACCTCCATTGCTTTCTATCACACAACTTAATCCATAACTTTGTGCTATTGTTAAATACTTTTCTATCTCACAAATATACAACAAAAAAAAAGTTTTGTCAAGTAAAAAGATCAAAAAAATCACTTTATCATTAAATAGACGAGTCTATACAACAGATTACTTAGTTTAATAAATTAGAATTATCATTAAACTCTATATGTTTTCCATTATTTAAACCATAAATAAACTCTAGAAAGCACTTAATCTTAATCATTTGTTGTAAAAAAATAATTATAAACTTGCATTTAGGTCGCTAATATACTATCTTTGTATTGGAATTAGATATTGAAATTGATATATTTATCTTGTTTTGGATATTTAATAAACCATTAAATATTTTATAGATATGAAAAAATTATTATTAGTTTTGATATTGTGTAGCTTTGTTTATGGGGTAAAGGCTCATGATTTTGCTGTTATGAATAGTGATGGTAAGTTGATTTATTATAATATTTGTTCTACCACTTATCCATATTCGGCTATGGTTACCTTTAGAGGAAGCTCGCCATTGGAATACATAGGAGAATATTCTGGGGTGATAAATATTCCTTCAACGGTTACATTTAATAGCATAGCTTATTCTATTGATTCAATTAATAGAAGTTCCTTTGACAATAATCCTAATTTACTATCTGTTAATATTCCTAATTCTGTTAAAACAATTGCAGCATATGCATTTCATAATTGTTCAAATTTAACTTCAGTTAGTCTGCCAAACTCTATTACTATTATTGAGGATGGCACATTTGGATGGTGTAGAAATTTAACCACAATTAATATTCCTAATGCAGTTACTTCTATTGGTATGTCCGCCTTTTATGGCGACAGTAGTTTAGTATCAATCACTCTTCCAGACTCCCTATTAAATATTGGATCGTATGCCTTTCACTATTGCGTAAGCTTAAGCAGTATAATTCTTCCTAATTCTCTTACAACTATGGGAACATCTGTATTTGAGAATTGTATAAATATATCTTCAATAACTCTTTCAACCTCTTTAGATTCAATTCCTGATTATACATTTAGGGAATGTACAAGCCTTAGATCTATAATTATCCCAAACACAATTACATATTTAGGAGGATGGGCATTTTTAAATTGCACAAATTTAACATCTGTAAGTTTGCCTGATAGCATTAATTCAATAAATAATCATACTTTTTATGGATGTATAAGTCTTGACTCCATTACAATTCCTAATTCAGTTACTAGAATAGGAGAAAATGCCTTCTATCATTGTGCTTATTTACATTCAGTCGCTTTACCAAATTCAATACTTGATATTGGATCTTATGCTTTTCATGAGTGTAATAATTTAAATAATATCATTCTACCATCAAAAATAACATCAATTAGAAATGGTACTTTCAGATCATGTACATCTCTAACATCAATTATAATACCTAATGATGTCACTTCTATTGGAGATTTTACTTTTCAGGGGTGTACAAGTTTAACCTCAATTCAAATTCCCAACTCAGTTACCTCAATTGGTAGTTCTGCCTTTAGTTATTGTACAGCACTATCTTCAATAACCATTCCAAGCTCAGTTCAAACAATCAGCAACTCAGCCTTTGAATTTTGCTATGGCTTAACCTCGATTACTAATCTTTCACTTATTCCTCAAGCTATCAATAACACAACATTCTTTCAAGTGAATAATTCCATACCTTTATATTTGCCTTGTGGTTATGCCTCGTTGTATCAAACAGCTAATTTTTGGAATGCATTTACAAATATACAAGCAAATCAACCTATTACAAGAAATATAAATGCTATAATTTGTCCAAACCAAACCTATACTCAAAATGGATTTAATGCTGATTCAGCAGGTATTTATAATAGAAGTCTAATATCTGTTGGGGGTTGCGATAGTATTATTTATTTAATTCTTAGGATTAAGACAATAGATACTACAAGAATTGATGCCTCTATTTGTCAAGGTCAAGTATATAATTATAATGGTTTCAACGCAAACACAACTGGACAATATTATCAAACAATTCAATCCTCAATTGGTTGTGATAGCATTCTTGTACTAAACTTATTAGTTTTTCAACCAGACACATCAATTATTGTAGCCTCCGTCTGTCCTGGTCATGGATATACTCAGAATGGATTCTTTACTGGAACAGCAGGAATTCATACTCTTCATTTATTTAATGAAAATGGTTGTGATAGTACAGTTATTTTATATCTTAGCCTCTATAATACCGATACTACTTATATTTATGCTAATATTTGTCAAGGTGAAGGCTATAATTTTTTTAATTCAAATTATTATATGTCTGGAACTTATGTTAGAACTACTTATTCCTCCCATTGGTGTGATAGTACAGTTGTCTTATATTTAATTGTTAATCCAAAATATAATTACATATATAATGAACAAATTTGTCAAGGTCAATTGTATAATCAACATGGTTTTAATACAGATTCCTCAGGAACTTATATACATAATTTGCAAACAATAAAAGGATGTGACAGTATCCTTACATTAAACCTATCAGTATATCCAAATAAAGACACCCTAATTATTGATACCATTTGCGATGGTTCAATCTACAATCTTAATGGGTTTTATGAAGATTCAACTGGAACACATATTCAAAATAGACAAACAATACATGGTTGCGATAGTGTAATTACATTAAACCTATTTGCAAAACAAAGAAGTTATAGCCAATTTGATACAATAGATTGCAATCCTATTGTTTGGAATAATGTTTACTATAGTGAAACTGGAAACTATGAACAAATATATACAAATAGCATTGGATGTGATAGTATAGTTACTCTGCACTTAACAATATCACCTCAACCACAAAGACCAGAAATATGTATGGTTACCGTAGATGAGAACAAACATAATGTTGTCGTTTGGAAAAAAGAACAAGAAATAGTTAAATATGATGTATATAGAGAAGGAAACCAAAGTGGTCAATACGATTTAATGGCAACAATACCTCACGATTCAATATCAATGTGGGTAGATACAATGTCAAATTCCTCAACCCGTTCATATAAATATAGAATTACAAGCACTGATACATGCACTCATACCTCAGAAGCAAGTCCAATTCATAAAACCTTACATCTAACAATAAATCAAGGAATAAATAATAGTTGGAACTTAATTTGGACACCTTATGAAGGAGTAAATTATTCATCATACAACATATACAAAGGAACATCATACTCTATTGATTCATTACAATTGCTAACATCAATTTCGGGAAACAACACCACATATACAGATGTAGACAACCAAGGAGGAACACTCTACTATCAAATAGAGATATTATTAGACAACCCATGTAATTTCACAAAATCCATAAGCTCTATTCGTTCAAACATTGTATCAAATAGTGAAATAGGATTGTCAGATATAAACTCCCAAACCATAATGAAACTTTATCCAAACCCAACAAAAGAAATAACAAGATTAGAAATTGAAGGATTGAAAAGCAAAGCTGAAGTAAAAGTGTTTGATATATTAGGGAGAGAAAAGAATAGATACAAAATTGAAGAAGATCAAAAAAGTTTAGACATTGATGTTAAAACACTTGAAAAAGGAGTATATAATATTTCAATACAAAACAATGAAATAAATCTTACCAAAAAATTAATTGTTCATTAAATCATGCTAACGAAAAAATATATTCATAACAAAATTTGATTATCTTAATACCAAAAATTAATCATTGTTTTGTTCCATTTAATGTAATTTAAATTAGTTTTTGTATATTTGTGCCTTGAATATACTTGTTTTATGAAAAGATTATCATTATTAGTTATTATTATTGCTTTTGCATTTGCTGGCTGTAAAACAATTAAGCCTGCTGACTTTCAACCCGATTATCAAAATGCAAACCTCCTACCTCGTCTTTCCATTTGGTTCGACGTGCCTTCATTTGAAAATGCATATGGTGCGAATTCTTATTCGGCTGATGGTTCAACATCGCCTGAATCTCCTTACGGTAAGGGTGTTTTTGAAGTTGATGCTAAAACAAAAATATATACTGCAGAAAAAAGGATTCAAGACGCTTGTAATTTATGGGTAAATGATATGACAACTAATATTATGGACCCTTCAGGAAAAAGAACCGGAAATATTGTTTTAAGAGTTGGCAATGCATATAAAAAGAACAATTATAAATGGAGTTGGCTTTCAGGGTTCACAGTTGGAATATTCAATGCCTTTGGAATGCCTATGTGTTCTAATAAAACGGAATTGGAAGTTATTGTTGAAATTTATGATTTAAGAAATAATCTAATTGCAAAATTCACTGAACGTGGAACTTCAAAAACTTATATGGCTGCCTACCATGGCTATTATGAGTTTCAACGTAAAGCAGGGCAAGAAGCTTTGGAAGATGGATTAATAAAAATAAAAGAGTTGATCCAAAAAGATTACTCAGCTATTAATGCTAAACTTCGCTAACTTTTTTTGATTTATTTTTATCACTAACTATGAACAAAATGACTATTCGTAGGGCAAACGAAAATGACACGCCATTAATACTTAGTTTCATAAAAAAATTATCTGTTTATGAAAAGCTTCCTCATGAGGTTAGTGCGACAACAGAAATAATTCATAAATCTTTGTTTGTTGAGAAAAATGCTAATGTTATATTCATTCTTGAAGATGGAAAAGAAGTAGGATTTGCACTTTATTTTTATAATTTCTCAACATTTACTGGTAAAAAAGGGTTATACTTAGAAGACTTATTTGTTTTAGAAGATTATAGAGCAAAAGGCTATGGGAAAAAGCTTTTGGCTTTCCTTGCTGACATTGCAGTTAAAGAAGATTGTTCTCGTTTTGAATGGATAGTTTTGGATTGGAATACACCTTCAATTAACTTCTATAAATCGCTTAAAGCTTTTCCATTGGATGACTGGACAGTTTTTAGATTACAAAAAGAAGACTTAAACAATTTAGCAAAACAAAATAAGCTTTGACATTAAAATTTGAATTATTATATGATTTGTGGGAAAACTTAAATCGTTTTTTTTCATCCTTGTTCTAATTTTTGGTCCGATAATTTCTTTCGGACAAGATATCCACTTCTCAACTTTCAACGCCAATCCTATGATTCTTAATCCTGCCAACACAGCTTTTGGAAGTAGTATGTTTCGTGTTGGTACAATTTATAGGAATCAATGGTCAACAGTTTCGAATGGTTACAATTCATACTTGCTTTCTTTTGAAGTTATGCCCTACAAAAATAGAGTAAGGCGAGATGGTATTGGTTTGGGGATTAATTTTATGGCTGATGTTGCTGGAAGTTTAAACTATGGGCAACAAAATATTGGGCTATCTCTCTCCTACTTTAAAGCATTAGATATTAATAGAGATCATTATATCTCTTTCGGATTTATTGGGAATACTTCATCATGGGGCTATAATCTTTCAAATTCAATTTTTGGAAGATATCCTCAAGATAATGAAGGTATACTTTTAAACAACATAAGAACATACGACTTTGGATTAGGTGCACATTGGCAAATTAATGTAAATGGAACTCACTATCTTCAAGCAGGAACTTCATTGCTTCACCTAAATCAACCAAACCTATCATATTACGAAAATTCTGATATTTTCCTTCCAATAAAATTTAATTTATATGTATCAGATCTTATTATTATTAATTTTGATCATTCTATAACCCCATCTCTTTTTTTCCAAAAACAAAGAAAATATAACGAATTTGTTTTTGGTTTGGACTACAATATTAATGTTTCTCAAACCTCAATCAATCAACAAATCCTATCCATAGGTACATATTATAGAACTTTAGACGCTATAATAGTTATGGCAAAGTATAAAAAAAATGATATAGGCTTTGGTATATCATACGACATAAATATTTCACGTTTAACTCCAGCATCAAAATCTTATGGAGCAGTTGAAATATGGTTATTATACTCATTTAATCCTTATGGCTATAAACGATCTAAAACTTCAATTCCATGCCCAACATTCTAAGGTTTATATTATGTATTTGTTGTTTTTGCTTCTTTAGTGGGTCTATTTTTTCTCAGGAAAAGTATTTGATTGCTTATGAAAAAGAAGGTGATTTTGCAATGGAAAATAGGGAATATGAAACTGCATTAGGTTACTACAACACTGCAAGAAAATTCTTTCAAACACCACTTAGACTATATTATAAAATGGGTGAAGCGTGCCGTTTGACCATGGATTATGATAAGGCTGAATTCTTCTACCAAAAGGTTATAACAGAGAATGATTCTATTAACCTTTCGGTAGAATTTCCTTCTTTTTATAAAAATTTTGTTGAAGTTGCAATATCTAATGGAAATTTATTCTCTTCTCAAGACCTACTTAAAAAACTATTGGTTGGATCTAATGATTCAATATTAAAAAATTATGCAACCTCAAAGCTAAAAACTATTGATTGGGTTATAAAGAATAATAATCCAATTTATGGAACATACGTGATGAATTTGGGAAGAAATGTAAATAACGAATCATCTCAAACAGGTAATTGTGTTTTAGGAGATTCCCTCCTCTTTATTTCAAATATTGAATATACCAAATTTGAAAAAAATGGTATTACTTATTATCAAGATGCTTTCCAGCAAATTTTTACAAGTA
>JAQUTD010000089.1 GCA_028709955.1 Bacteroidales bacterium
ATTTACATCTATAAATCCTCCTGGTGTTGCTTGAAATGGTATTAAATCGTTGATGGAATAGTTGCCTGTGTATCCATCAATATTTGTAACAATCATGTTTTCATTAAATCTATTTTCAACAGGAAGTACTTTAATTGCCCATTGCCATAATGACCAATACGCATGAAGTAAGTTTTGACTTTCATTTCCAGAAGTGTTTTGTGTGGCAGCTGGCAATGTGTCTCCTGGTATAGTGCAGTGTTGTACGTGACTTAGTGCTGCTATTCTTGTAAAGAAATATCCAGGAGGTAGTATGCTCCCTGGTGCTATGTCTTGATTTGAAATTGGGTCTGGTGCACAGAAGAAATTATAGCGGTGTCCATGTTCAATTGCAAGTACAGGCATATCAGCAGGAGTGTATGTACCTAATCCTAATTCGTTATCTCTCGCTTGATTTATTCCAGGGAAAATAAGTTCAACATTTTCTGCTGTCATGGTTAAGTCGTGGTTTCCTGGAACATAAGTAACTAATATATTCCCTTCTTGAATTATTGCATTAATTGCATCAACTACTCCCTTATTGGCTAAGGCTATACGTTGAGCAAAGTCAGCTTGATTACTTCCTTCATAAGTGTTTACTGTTGCAGGAACATACCACTGATCAAGTAAATCTCCTGCAATAACGAGTTCTTTAACATTTGAAGAGGCTTTAACTTTATAAAGCATCTTTTCAAGTGATTTAAGGTTGTTCTTACATTCAGCATAATCAAGATTTGCACCAAGATGCACATCACTAATAACAACAATCATATTTCTCTCATTTGTTCCATTACTGAAAGGGTTTATTGTTGTGGGAATATTTGTTGCTTCTTCTTTATCGCATGAAGCAAAAATGCCAATGATTAGCATCAAGAAAAATGAATTTAATAACCTTGTAATAAATTTCATAGTTAAATTTTTTTTAGTTTTCTCCTACTCTTAGAGCTTTTCGGAATCCGCTTATTATAATTATATTTGCTATATGTTTTAATTCAACAAATATACAAATTTACTAAATATAAGCAAAAATATTCGAAAATAAATATAATATAATTAATTCGGAATTTAATTTAATTGTTGATTACTAAAATTATACAAAGATTATTGTGTCTTCTTGATTTTGTGCAGTTTTTATTACTTCTTATACCAAAAGAAGGCTTGGTTTTGTTTGCGTTTGCCTTCTGGGGTTTTCTCAACAAATATCTTTTCTTTTGTCATTATATCTATGCCCGTATAGTAAATCTCTGTTGAAATTGTCATTGGAGTAGGAGTGAAGTCTTGCACTTGTTCTAAACGATATCCCAATTTTTTAGTTTTTTCAGCAAGAGAATGCATATCTTTTAATGTGCATAGTGGATGTGAAGAAATGAAGTAGGGGATAAGTTGCTGTGAGAGGTTGTATTTCTTGTTTAAGTTGTCAAACAGGTGTTTTAGTGAAATAAATTGATTGAATGATGGTTTTCTCATTAAGTTCAAAACCTTGTCTTCTGTGTGTTCTGGTGCAACTTTCAACCTTCCTGAAATATGATGTTGAAATACTGTTTCAAAATACTCTTTTGTGTGATATTTCTTCTCTTTTTCTTTGTCAATGCCTATAAATAAATCATATCTTAACCCACTTCCAACAAATGCTTTCTTAATATAGGGTAATGCTCTAACTTTTTGATATAAATCTAAAAGAGGTTTATGGTCAAAGTTAAGGTTATTACAGATTTTAGGGAAAATACAAGAGGGTTTAGAGCAGTTTTGACATAGCTTTAAGTCAATTCCTTTCATCCTATACATATTTGCAGAAGGAGCTCCCAAATCACTTAAATAGCCTTTAAAATCTTGGTCTTTTGAAATTAAGTCTATCTCTTTTATAATTGAGTCTTCACTTCTTGAAATAATTTGTTTGCCTTGATGAGCAGCAATGGTACAAAATGCACATCCTCCAAAGCATCCTCTATGTATGTTTACAGAGAATTTTATCATTTCAAAAGCAGGAACATTTCCTCTTTTTATATATTTTGGATGTGGTTTTCTTTCATAGGGAAGGTCAAATGAGTTATCAAGGTCTGAGGATGAGAAATTAGGATTGAAAGGGTTGATAACAACATAGTCCTCCCCATGTTTTTGAACTAAGCTTTCTCCGATAATTTTATTGGACGTTTTTTCAATTTGAAGTATGGATGTGGCTTGTTTGGTTTTGCTCTTTAAACAATCTTCAAATGAAGGTAGTTCTATGGTTTTCCAATTATCATCATTTGGAATTTCTTTTGAAATAAATCCTGTTTGATAAATATCTTTTATCTGGCTAATCTTTTCCCCTTTTTTCAAACGCTGAGCAATTTCCACAATTGTTTTTTCTCCCATTCCATAAACAAGCATATCTGCCTTGCTATCAACCAAAATGGAAGGCTTTAAGCTATCTGACCAATAATCGTAATGAGCATTTCTTCTCATTGAGGCTTCAATTCCTCCAATAATTATTGGCGTTTGAGGGTAAATTTCTTTAAGAATATTGGAATAAACAATTGTTGCATAGTCAGGTCTATAACCAGATTCTGCACCAGGAGTGTAAGCATCATCGCTTCTTTTTCGCTTTAATGCAGTGTAGTGGTTTACCATAGAATCCATTACTCCTGCACTTACCCCAAAAAACAAACGAGGCTGCCCAAGTTTCTTGAAATCTCTTAGGTCATCTCTCCAATTGGGTTGAGGAATTATGGCAACTCTAAAACCATTTTTTTCAAGCACTCTTCCAATTACAGCATGTCCAAAGCTGGGATGGTCAACATAAGCATCGCCACTAACGATAATAATATCTACATAATCCCAGCCAAGACTTTCAATTTCTTTTTTTGTTATTGGAAGAAAGGACATATTAACTTAAATTTTTTAATGCTAAACTAACGAAACATCTACAATAATGTTGTGTGTAGTTACTCTTTCACAATCTTATATTCCCCAATTCCTTTTTCTGTTATTAGTTTAAGGATATATAATCCGTTATTAAGATTAGAAACATCAATATTATTAGTTTTTGTGGTACGCAATACTTCCTTACCCAAAACATCATAAAGAATAATATCCTCTACTTTTTCTTGTGTGTCTATATTCAAAGCATTGCTAACAGGATTAGGATAAACCTTTGCTTCTATATTATTAATATTAATATCTTCTGTTGAAATGGTACAAACATAAGTCCCTGTTGTGGCAGGAATTTCTGTATTATCATAAGAATATACCACTTTCCAATTTTTATTTATGGCATTTGACTTATTTGTTGCCATAACATTTTCTTCATTATCTGGAATAAATATTGGACTTATTTTAGCATTATCAACAGGAGAACGTGTAGGTAAAGCACAATAAATTTTATCTAATGTAAGTGTAGTTAAATTATTAAAAGAACAATCTATTTTTTTTAATGCATTACAACCATTAATATTAATATTTGTAAGAGAATTACCTGAACAATATAATCCCTCTAATGCAGAAAGTCCACTAAGATTTAAATCAGTTAATTTATTTGATTCGCATCTTAAATTTTTTAAATTAGTAAGTCCATTTACATTAATTGAAGAAAGGTTGCTCTCATTTGTAAATATATAAATTAATCCTAGACTATGAGATGCATCTAAACTCGTTACAAGTAAACCATTAAATGCACAATAAAATTCTTTTAAATTGCCATATACTCTCATAGTTGGGCTATAAGACATAAAGGATAGATATACCGTTCCACCTGTACCTACAATAATAGTAGAATCTATTGTCCCACTTCTTATTAAAATAGAAGTATTTGGAGCTTCACTTGCAAATTTAAGTTGTATCAATTGACCTTGTGCAACTGACATCTCAACCCAACGATTCATATTAACTTGCCCCATAGCAATAGTGGAAAATGTTATTAATCCCAATAGGGTTAAAAATGAAATCTGTAATTTTTTTGTCATAATATTTATATATTTTATTTTTTTATACACTGTTATTCCTTCACAATCTTATATTCCCCAATTGCTGTTTCTGTTATTAGTTTAAGGATATAAACTCCGTTATTAAGATTAGAAACATCAATATCATTAGTTTTTTTAGTACGCAATACCTCTTTGCCTAAAATATCATAAAGAATAATATCATAAACTTTTCCGTCAGTCTCAATATTTAAAGAATTGCTAACAGGGTTAGGATAAACTTTTACAGCAATTTCCTCTGCTTTTATTTCCTCTATGTCAATGGTGAAATAAGGACAAGCATAATTGGAGTTTACAACTGGATTCCCCCAGTTCCATACACTCCAATTGTGATTTGTAGCAATAGTATCACAACATGTGAAAGCTCCATCATTATCAAAGCTACTACCATTTCTAATTACTATACTCCCACGATTATCAACTGATTTCCTTGGTAGTTGGTGAAATAAACTATCAAGACCACATGCAGTAAGTCTGTTGCCACTGCAATCTATATTTGCTAAATTTACGCAATTACTTATATTTATGCTAGTAATATTATTATAATGACAGTCCAAAGATCTTAACGCAACACAACCACTTAAATCCAAAGAAGTAAATTCATTAAAGTTGCACTGCAAATGTTCTAAGGCAACACATCCGTTGATGTTCAATGATTGAATATCATTGTAGTAGCAATTTAATTCTTCTAGAACTGTATTATGAGATGCATTCAAACCAGATATCTTATATTCGTTATTAGAGCAATAAAAGCCCCTGAGATCACCATAAACTCTCATTGTATTGCTTTGAGTATTGAAGTTAATAAATCCAGAATATGTCCCCACAACAACAGTTGTGTCGTAAGTACCACTTACCACTTTTACTGATGTAGTATCTGTAAAACCACTTAATTCGAGCTTTACCAATGTTCCTGGGGAAACTGTAAGTTCAACCCAGCGGTTCATATTCACCGTTTGTCCTATTGCTGAAATTCCAGCAAACATTATTAACACAAATAGTGCTAAAACAGGAAATCGTAATTTTTTTGTCATAGAATTTTTATTTTATTTGTTGAAACTATACATGGCGCAAAGTTAAAATAATATATTTAATATCTGCAAAATATTTGGAAATAATTTTAAAAATTGTTTAGTAAAAATAATCAAGATTTATTTCAAAATAAGTCTGATATATTTTGGAATATACTTGATATATTTTTATTTATAAAAGGACAAATATAATTTAGGGAAAATAAAAAAGCAAGGACTTAAATACTAAATCCTTGCTTAATTTTATTTGTTATTTTATATAGTAGTAAAATATGATTTATGAGACAGCCTCTAAAATTAACCGTTAACCATTAATCATTAACTATTAAAACCTATTCTTCAACAATTTCAATGTTATCAAGGAAATCAACACTCTTTTGCATTAGAGTGAACATTATTTCATCTTCTTTTATAAAGTTTACTTCCTTGCGGTATTCTTCAACAAATGATTCAATTACATCAGATGATTTTAAACCAGTTTTTTGTTTTCTAAAATCAAGAGCTTGTGAAGCATTGAAAAGTTCAATTGCAAGAATTCTTTCAGTGTTATTTATAACTCTATATAGTTTTGTTGCAGCATTTGAACCAAATGAAACATGGTCTTCTTGTCCTTGTGAGGAGTCAATTGTATCTACTGATGCTGGTGTGCAAAGTTGTTTTGATTGAGAAACAATTGATGCTTGTGTGTATTGAGGAATCATAAAACCTGAGTTCAGTCCTGGGTTAGCAACTAAAAATGATGGTAAATCTCTTTTCCCACCAATCAATTGATAGGTTCTTCTTTCTGAAATTGAACCAAGCTCTGCAACTGCAATAGCTAAAAAGTCAAGATTAATTGCAAGAGGTTGTCCATGGAAGTTCCCGGCTGAAATAATCATATCTAAATCAGGGAAAACAGTTGGGTTGTCAGTTACTGAATTAATTTCAGTTGTAATTACGCTTGCTACCCAGCCAATAGCATCTTTTGATGCTCCATGAACCTGAGGAACACAACGGAATGAATATGGGTCTTGAACGTGTTGTTTCTTTTGTTTAATGATTTCACTTCCTTCAAGAATTTCTCTAATATTTTGTGCTGTTTCAATTTGTCCTTTATGAGGTCTTACTTGATGAATTGGGTCAAAGAAAGGTTCAATTCTTCCATCAAATGCTTCCAAAGAAACACACATAATAAGGTCAGCAAGGAAAGAAAGTTTTTGAGCTTTCAAAATACTCCAAACAGCATAAGCACTCATAAATTGTGTTCCATTAAGTAGGGCTAAACCTTCTTTTGATTTTAGTTCAATTGGTTCCCATCCAAATTTCTTATTTATTTCTTCTGCACTATAACATTCTCCTTCATAAGAAACTTCTCCCAATCCTAAAAGAGGAAGACACATATGAGCCAGTGGTGCTAAGTCGCCAGATGCTCCAAGTGATCCTTGTTGATAAACCACAGGATATACTCCTTCGTTGTAGAAAGAAATTAAACGTTCAATGGTTACTAATTGAGCTCCTGAATTTCCATAAGAAAGAGATTGAATTTTATTCAATAACATCAGGCGAACAATTTCCTCAGGAACTTCATCTCCCATACCACAAGCATGAGACAT
Source organism: Bacteroidales bacterium (assembly GCA_028709955.1). Taxonomy (GTDB): domain Bacteria; phylum Bacteroidota; class Bacteroidia; order Bacteroidales; family P3; genus UBA10566. Next base: position 6,601 of record JAQUTD010000089.1, read on the forward strand.
AACTAAATTCTTTTGAAGTTGAGAAAGTTCTTCTTTGCTTATTGATATATTGCATAAAGAACCAAATCCAGTTGTTACTCCGTAAATAGGTTCTTTTTGGTTTTCCATTTTTTTGTCAAGAAATTCTCTGCAATTATTTATTCTTGCTTTTGCATCTTCCGACAATTCTAATTTCATATTAGAATTTAATATCTTTTCAACATTTTTGAGTGTTAATTTCTTTGCGCTAATTTTGTGTGTAGCCATGTTATATTTGTTTTTAATTTTAATTTTATTTTGTTATTTTTTATTCAAACAATTCTCCCATACCATTTTTGTTGGTATATATTTTCCCTAAATGCTTATATGCTAATTCAGTTGCTTCTCTCCCTCTTGATGTCCTCATTAGAAAACCCTCTTGAATAAGGAAAGGTTCGTAAACCTCTTCAATTGTTCCTGCATCTTCTCCAACTGCAGTTGCTATGGTTGTAATTCCAACTGGTCCTCCCTTAAATTTTTCAATTATTGAAGAAAGAATTCTATTGTCCATTTCATCTAAACCATGTTTATCAACATTTAGTGCCAAAAGTGCCATTTGAGCAATTTCAATAGTAATTGTCCCATCTCCCTTAATTTGAGCAAAATCTCTAACTCTTCTCAAAAGTAAATTTGCAATTCGAGGAGTTCCTCTACTTCTTCTGGCAATTTCAATTGATGCATTTTCTTCAATAGGAGTGTTTAATATTTTTGCAGATCTTTTAACAATAAGATTTAGAGTGTTATGATTATAATATTGTAGTCGAGAGTTTATTCCAAATCGAGATCTTAAAGGTGCAGTTAAAAGTCCTGAACGAGTTGTTGCTCCAATTAGAGTGAAAGGATTAAGAGCTATTTGAACACTTCTTGCATTTGGTCCAGACTCAATTAATATGTCAATTTTGAAGTCTTCCATTGCAGAGTATAGATATTCCTCAACAATTGGACTTAAACGGTGTATTTCATCAATAAACAGAACATCGTTCTCCTCCAGGTTAGTAAGAATTCCTGCCAATTCTCCTGGTTTATCAAGAACAGGACCCGAGGTAAGCTTTAAATTTACACCAAGTTCGTTTGCAATAATATGAGAAAGCGTGGTTTTTCCTAATCCAGGAGGTCCATGAAGAAGAACATGATCCAAACTTTCTTTTCTTTCTTTGGCTGCTTGAACAAAAATTTTAAGATTCTCAATAATTTGTGGCTGTCCAACAAAAGAGTCAAAATGTAATGGTCTTAGAGCCCTTTCAAAATCTTTTTCAGTGCTGTTTAACCTGGAAGAATTTGGGTCTAAATTTTCATTCATATTAAATATTTAGTAAATAGCTTGCATTTTATAATAATAATACTTATATTTGCCAAAAATTTATTTGGTAAATTATATTTGCAAAAGTAATAATTTTTCATTTGAAGAAGTCAATTATTTTGATTATAAATTTAATACTTAAATATTATGATGTCTCAAATTATTGTTGGAATAGATTTTTCTAACTCTTCAATGGTAGCCCTGAGGCTTGCTGTCGATATTGCAAACCGTACAGGAGCAGATATTTTAATGGCTTGGGTGGAAACTAAAGAAATACAAAAAGAAGACGCCCAAAAAGAACTACATAAACTTGCTGATGAATATAATCCAAAGCTTAATGGTAAAAAGATATCTTATATTATTTGCGAAGGAAAGGTTTATCAGGCAGTAGCTAAATTAGCAAAAACAGAAAAACCAGACCTAATTGTTATTGGATCTCATGGTAAAGGCGGATTTGATGAAAAATATGCAGGACAAAATAC
>JAQUTD010000090.1 GCA_028709955.1 Bacteroidales bacterium
ACTTGGAAATTGAAATAAATTTTAAAGGACAACTCTGCTCAGAACAATGCCAAAATGGGCCTGTGCTTATTATTGGAAACAATACTTATAATGAAGTAACACAAGCAAAATTAATTGAAATTTTAGAAAAGGAGTTAAATAATCATGAATAAATTATCTGCAATCTATACAGAGAAAAATAACTGTCAAGATTGTTATAAATGTGTAAAAAATTGTCCTGTAAAAGCTATTAAATTAGAGGATAATTCAGCATCTGTAATTCCTGAATTGTGTATTTATTGTGGAAAATGTACACAAGTATGTCCTGCTAATGCAAAAAAAGTAAGGGATGATTTGCCAGTTGTAAGACAAGCACTAAAAAAAGAAAAAATTATTGTTTCTTTAGCTCCAAGCTATTTAAGTGAATATGAGAATGTAGAAACAAATAAAGTAATTGCAGCTTTTAAAGAAGCAGGTTTCTATGGAGTAAGTGAAACTGCACTCGGAGCAGAAAAAGTTGCTTTAGAAACAAAGAATTGGATAGACAAACAAGAAAATGGAGTTTATATATCTTCTTGTTGTCCTTCTGCAGTATTACTTATCAATAAATATTATTCTGAACATTCATCAGCAGTCGCTCCAATTCTTTCTCCAATGGTAGCTCATGCAAAGTTCCTTAAAGAAATTTATCCAGAGGCAAAGGTTTTGTTCGTAGGACCTTGTATTGCTAAAAAGGAGGAAGTAACTCAATATGCAGAATATATAGATTATGTTCTGTCTTTCAAAGATATTAAAGCCTTTTTTGAAGATATTGGAATATTTTTTGAGTTTATGAAGCCTACTGAAGATGATGTCTTCATCCCAATTAGAGCAAACAAAGGAAATTTATATCCAATAGATGGAGGAATGTTAACTTGTATGATTGATTCAATTAACTCTGATGTTGACAGAATTAATCATAATTCAAATAAGAAGGAATCAATTCGATATATGACTTTTTCTGGAGTTAAGAACTTAAAGGAAATAATGAGAGATTTCGACTCTATGAAAACTAATGGGAAAACTTTTATTGAGGTTATGACCTGCGATGGAGGTTGTATTAAAGGTCCTGAGACAATTAGCAAAAAGTCTTCCGCTTCAAAAAGATTAAATGTTTTGGATAAAGTTAGTGTTGAGCCAAGAAATGAAGAAATGCTTAGTAAACTCAATGAATTAGATATTTCAACTAAATATGACTTTATCAAAAAAATAGAAAAGGAAGAATATTCGCTTAACCAAATTTATGAAGCTCTTAAGATGGTTAATAAAAAGAGTGAGGCAGATGAGTTGAATTGTGGAGGTTGTGGATATGATAATTGTAGAGAATTTGCGAAAGCTCTTATAGCCGGAAAAGCAGAAAATGATATGTGTATATCATATATGCGAAAGATTGCACAAGATAAAACAAATATTTTGTTGAAGAAGATGCCTTCAGGAATAGTTATTGTTAATGATAAATTAAAGGTTGTTGATGCAAATAAAAATTTTGCTGATATATTAGGGGATGAGGTTAAGATGATATTTGAAGCAAATCCTGGTTTATATGGAGCTGATATCACCAAACTTATTCCTTATCATAATTTATTTTCTCAAGTACTTGAAACGGGTGTTGATATAATAGAACAAGATATTAGAGATGGTGAGCGTTATTATACATTATCGGTCTTTTCTGTTCAAAACCATAGTTTAGTATGTGGAATTATTAAAAATCTACATGCTCCTGAGGTGAGAAAAGATCTTGTTCTCAATAGGACAAAAGAAGTAATTATGGAGAATATGAAAGTTGTTCAACAAATTGCTTTTCTATTGGGAGAAAATGCTTCATTTACAGAATCTATGCTTAACTCAATACTTGAATCTCACTCAGAAAAAGATTCTCAAAAGACTGACAATTAATTATTAGGTATGTTGCAAGAAACTAATAAATTATTTATCGAAGTTGGCTCATATCAACACAACAAATATGGAAATCTTGTTTGTGGAGATAGTGTATTAATGCATAAATCAATTAAGGAGAACAGAACAATTGCTGTAATGTCAGATGGACTTGGTTCTGGAGTAAAAGCAAATGTACTTTCTACAATGACTGCTTCAATGGCACTAAATTTTAGAATCCGTCGAGAACCAATAACTCGCACTGCAAAAACAATAATGGATACACTCCCTGTTGATAGTGTAAGGAATATTAGCTACTCAACATTTACAATAGTTGATATTGAATCGGATGGAAATGCAAAAATTGTTGAATATGATAATCCTTCGTTAATATTAGTTAGGCAAAACAAAATCATAAAACTTGATTCAAAAAACACAATAATTGAATCTAAACTTTCAAATACAAATTCAGAAAACAGAATAATTAAACTTTCTGACATATTACTTCAAAAAGAGGATAGATTAATTTTCTTTTCCGATGGAGTTACTCAGTCTGGAATTGGTAATTGGAATATGCCTTTTGGTTGGGGTGATGAAGTAAATGAATTCATTCTCGATGCAATAAAAGACAATATTGATATTTCGGCTCGCGAACTTTCACGAAAAATTGTTAAACAGTCTGAACTAAATGATATATTGAAACCAAAAGACGACACAAGCTGTGTAGTTTTTTATGTAAGAGAGCCAAGAAAACTATTAATTTGCACAGGACCTCCCTTCACTGAGGAAAATGATAAATATCTGGCAGAAATAGTAAGAGATTATGGCGGGAAGAAAATAATTTGTGGTGGCACAACATCAAAAATAATATCAAGGGAATTAAACCTTGACATATTAATTGATTTGAATAACGTTGTTTCCCCTCTCCCACCTTCTTCAAAGATGAAAGGTATTGACTTAGTCACAGAGGGAATAATTACATTAGGCTCTCTATCTTCAATTTTAGAACAAGGAACTCCAAAAAACTTAGATCAAAAAGGACCTCATTGGGATATGTTTAGAATGATTCTTGATGCAGACATTATTGATTTGGTTGCAGGAACTAAAATAAACATTGCACACCAAGACCCTACACTACCTGTAGAGCTTGAAATAAGGAGAAATGTAGTAAAAAAACTTGCATCTCTTTTAGAGACAAAATATATGAAAACAGTTAACTTAAAATTTATATAATATCAATCAAAAACAAATAAATTATGTTAAATATAAGAATATGTGTTGGAACATACTGCTACATAACTGGTGGTTCTGACCTAATAAAAATCAAAGACCAAATTCCAGAAGAAATTAAGAACAAGGTTACTTTCATTGGCTCAGCATGTCTTGGTTGCGATGAAGAGAAAGAAACATCAAAACCGCCATATGCAAAAGTTGGAGATGTATTAATTTCTGAGTGTACAGAAGAAAAACTACTCAACGAAATTTATTCTCAACTTGGAATAGAAAGATAGACCTTTATTTACATAAAAAAAAGATTACTATGGCAATAAATAATGCAGTAGAAATTCGTCGTGATATCATCAAACGATTATCAAAACTTATTATAGACAATAAAGTTATTGAAAGAATAGATCGAATCCCCTTAGAAATGAAACCAAGAGGAGCCGACAAAACCCGATGCTGTATTCACAAAGAAAGAGCTGTTATCAGATATAAACTAATGGCGCTTCTGGGATATAATATTTATGATGAAACAGACGAACTAACTCCACTTTCAGAATATGCTACAAGAGCAATTGAAAGAAATGAAACCTCTGATGTTATGATGACTGTTGTTGATGAGGCTTGTTCTTCATGTGTAAAAAGCAGTTATATTGTGACCAATCTTTGCAGAACCTGTGTTGCAAGACCATGTATATATGCCTGCAAAAAAGAGGCGATAAAGGTTGGAGAACATCAAGCAAACATAGATCCTTCAAAATGCATAAATTGTGGACTATGTATGCAAGCTTGTCCTTTCCATGCAATCATATATCAACCTGTTCCTTGCGAAGAGTCGTGTCCTGTTGCAGCAATTTCAAAGGATGAAAATGGAATAGAGCATATTGACCCTGATAAATGTATATATTGCGGGAAATGTATGGTTGCTTGTCCATTTGGAGCAATTATGGAAAAGACTTTTATGGTTGATGTCTTTAAGAATATTTCTAAAGGAAAGAAAGTTGTTGCTTTAGCTGCACCATCACTTGGAGGACAGTTCAGAAACGATTACAAAAAAGTTCTTTCTGCTATTAAACAATTAGGTTTTGATGAGGTTATAGAGGTTGCAAAAGGTGCAAATATTACAACAGAAAATGAAAGAGAAGAACTGATTGAAAGGCTACATGAGGGAGCTCCATTTATGACAACATCATGTTGCCCTTCATGGATGAACCTTGTCTATAAACATATTCCTGAAATAAAACCATATGTTTCCACTACCCTTTCTCCAATGGTCTACACTGCCAAAATTATTAAAGAACAATACCCCGATGCAATAACAGTTTTTCTAAGCCCATGCGTTGGGAAGAGAAGTGAAGCATTTAGAACAGATGAGGTTGATTTTGTTGTAACCTATGAAGAACTTGAGGCTCTTTTCAAAGCTGCAGAGATAGATATTGAACAATGCCAGCCAATAGAATTTGATCCATCAATATCGGGGCATGGTAGAGGTTATGCAATGGTTACAGGAGTGGTTGAATCTGTAAAAAAAACACTACAAGATCCATCCATAATTAATGAAATCATTATTGACGGACTGAATAAGGCTAACATACGACAACTAAAACAATACGCAAAAAATGGAGAATGCCCTGGCAATTTCATAGAAATTATGTCATGCCCTGGAGGATGCGTTAATGGATGTGACACAATAAATAATCCTAAAACCTCAGCCCGAACAATTTTATCCCAAACAAAATAAAGACAAAATCATGTTAAAGCGATTTTTTATTATCACACTTTTCATTTCAATACCCTTCTTATCTATATCGCAAATACTTTCTGAAACTCAGAGAAAAGATGTGATATTAGATATTCATAAGCAAATTGAAATTCTATCTAAAATATCTTCCGAGAAATTGGATATGATACCAGTATATAAGTATCAGATTCAAACATCAAATAACACTTTAGAAAAGTATGAAATATATAAATCGGACAATCAAATTTATGCAAAATGGTTTGAATTGAAAACATTGGTTAAGCAAAATAATGAAATGATTGAGTTCCTTGAGCCACGAATTGGAAATTGGTTTTATAGGAAGGCAGTCGGGGCAATGGCAAATAATGATAAAATAATGGCCTCTGAGCTTTTAAATAAAGCATTAGTATATCAGCCATTTAACGTTATGGCTAACTATGAATTAGCTAAAATAAGTTTAGATAGTGGGAAGATAGTTTCAACAACTAATCGCCTAACAAATATTATATCAAAAATGCAGCCCGATGAGGAAGAAAAGCTTCTTTGTCAAAACCTAATTGCGTTTGCTTATGATATGAATCTCTTGAAATCGATGTCATTAATGAATCAAGGTAAATATGCCTATGCAGTTGATATCCTTTCAGAACTAAATGATTTCTGCCAAGTTGATATTTATGGGATTTGTAACAAATCTGTGGTTAAGAAAAACCTTGATTTTTGCAAAACTGGCATTTACAAAGATCATGTTGAGATTAGTAAGAAGGCTATGAGTATTGGCAGGGCAGATGTAGCAGGAGAATTTGTTCAGAACACTTATGATTATTTTCAAAGAAATCGTCAATCTATATCCGATACATCAAGTTTTGATGGTCTTGTTAGAAGTGTTGTTGATTCTTATGTCAATCAAATTAAAAATCTTAATACTCCGCGCAACAGCGAAGCAAAACTTGATTTAATTAGAAAGACAAAAGAACTAATTGCATTGGTTGGAGGAAGTTATGAAGAAGATGTATTGAGAACTCTTGCACAAATTCAAGGCACATCAACTCCTGTAGATATGAAACTTGATTCCATAGAAAACTCAGTTCCAAATCAAGGCTACACAGAACAATATGCTGAATATTTTAAAGATAGCATTTCTGATGCTGAACAAAACGTTAAAAAAATTGAACAAGAATACATTCCTTCCTCAGAAAATCCTATACCAGAAAAATCGCTGGCAGTTGAGCAGACTAAAACAAAAAATCTAAGAAAAGAAATAGATGATAAGTTTTACGAGAGCAGGTCATTTATGACAGTTAATAATTACGATAAAGCCCTTGAAGTTTTGGAAACTGCAAATCGTCTTGCAAAAATTGATGTGGAGAAGAAAGAAGTAGAAAAAATGTATACTTCTGCAATTAGGGAGATTACAGCCAGAAGAATGTCGGCAGCTGAATACGCAATTTTTCAAGGAGAGGTTGAAAAAGCAGATAGTTTGGTTGCTAAAACAAATGATTTAATTACAACCTACAAAATGGAAACCGACCCCACAATAGTTAATATTATGAACAGCTATTTAAGGGTTATAGACAAAAAAGTTTGCCAAAAGAAACAAGATGAAGTTGATGGTTTTGTTTATAATATTCTTGATTGTGTTAGAAGAAACGATTTCACAAAAGCCGATCAGCTCATAAACACAGCCATGCAAATTAAAGGTTCTTTTGAGTGTAGATTAGATAAACAAAAAATTCGCCAACTAAAAAGACAAATAGAAAAGCCTCTGGAATATGTTAATATGAAACAAAATCTAATGCATAAACTCTCAATTGGCGACACAATAGGTTTCATAAAAGACTATGGAGCATTGGAACAGTTTTGGAACGATAATGCACTTTGGGAAATGAGCGTTGAACACCAACCTCTTAGAACACTATTGGTTAATATGGCAAACGACGACTTGATTATTAAAAGCGTTGAAGAGTTAGTTAAATATAGACTTTATTTTAGCTCACTTGAAGCCTTAGGTGCATTGAAAGATATGGGTTACAAGAGGAAACAAACAAAAGAAGCTCAAAAGAAAATAGGGATGATGATGTCCCTCGACTTAGTTAAACGTTCTGACAAAATACGTGAGAGCAATATTGTTGACGACAAATTTAAGGGCGACAAATGGTTTAAATACTTCTACAAAAGCTACAAGAAAGAGCTAATTGAATGGCAAAAGAAATTCTAACCATGCCTACTCAATTAAACTCAATAAAATATTTTTCTTTGTTTGAAGTTCTTTCAAGCATTCAAAATACATTACTAAATCGCTATAGTTCTTGTTTTTGGGTTAAGGCAGAGATAATGAAAATTAACCATTATATTCACTCAGGACATTGCTACCCCGATTTAGTTGAAAAATCAGAAAATAAAATTGTAGCTCAAACCAGAGCTTTGATTTGGAAAGATGACTACAATAGAATTAATCAAAAATTCTTATCAACAACAAAAGAACCCCTTAAGGATGGAATTACAACCTTGCTATATTGCAGAATTGGGTTTGATGCTCTTTACGGATTAAGTTTAAGAATTATAGATATTGATCCCCTTTTCACTCTTGGAGAGCTTCAAAAAGAAATACAAGAAACAATAAAAAAAATAAAACTCGAAGGACTCTGGGATAATAATAAAAAGCTACTTATGCCCCTTTTGCCTAAACGATTAGCAATAATATCTGTTGAATCGAGCAAGGGATACTCCGACTTTATGAATATATTAATGAAAGAAGAGCCTCATTTCAAAATATACACTCATCTATTTCCATCCCTTCTGCAAGGAGATAATGCGGTTGAAAGTATGATTATGGCATTGGACACAATAGAAATTGTTAAGGGACATTTTGATGCAGTTCTAATAATTAGAGGTGGTGGTGGTGATATTGGGCTTTCATGCTACAATAACTACCAGTTAGTAAAAAGAATTACAACCTTTCCTCTACCTGTTCTAACAGGAATAGGACATTCAACAAATGAAACAGTCTGTGAAATGGTTTCCAACAAAACTGCTATAACACCAACAGAATTAGCAGACTATATTATTTCAAAGTTTAGAAACTTTGAGCAAAACCTGAAGGATTTAAAACAAAAATTAATCAATAATTCAACAAAAAGATTGGAAAGAGAACTTCAAACACTAAATCAATACAAACAAATACTTCAAATTCTTGATCCAAAAAACCTCTTGAAAAGGGGATACTCTATAACCTACCTTGATGATAAAATAATAAAATCTGCCTCCCAACTTAAAAAGGGAGATCAAATTACCACCCTATTTGCAGACTCAAAGGCTGTTTCTTTAGTTAATGATATAGAAAATTAGAGATATGAAATCAAAAACATACACAGAAAAATTTGAAGAGCTGACTAAAATTATAAAAGAATTGGAGGGTACAGATATAACAATTGATGATATGACATCCAAGATTAACCAAGCCATAACTCTTTTAGACCAATGCAAAGAAAGTCTACATGAAATCAATGAAGATGTAAATAAAATTATTGAAGA
>JAQUTD010000091.1 GCA_028709955.1 Bacteroidales bacterium
AAAAGAATTTTGGTTGAAAGTAGAAAAAGAAGCTTCAATAACAAAAGCCAAAGAAGAAATCAAAATTCTTATAGAGAAATTCCAGTCCTCACATAAGCAATTAAGAATAGCTATTGATGTTGACCCTATATAAAAAAAGACTTAGATGTGATATCTAAGTCTTTTAACAATTAAATTCTTTTTATATTTTCAAGAACGTGTAGATTATTCAATAATTAGATTCCAATTATGAGTATCTTCTACTTTACCTTCTTGAATTCCTGTTAATGTGTCGTATAATTTCTTACAAACCGGACCTGCTTCTGTGCCATAGTCATATACCTTTCCAGTCCCTCTATCTTGAATTGTACATATTGGAGAAATAACAGCTGCTGTTCCACATGCTGCAACTTCCTCAAATGTTGAAAGCTCTTCTACCGGAATTGGTCTTTCCTCAACAGTCATACCTAAATCTTTGGCTAATTGACGTAATGACATGTTAGTGATTGAAGGAAGAATTGAAGGAGATTTTGGAGTACAATATGTATTGTTCTTTATTCCAAAGAAATTTGCTGCTCCTGCCTCATCAATATATTTTTTATGAATTGCATCTAAGTAAATACAATTTGAAAAACCTTCATCGTGAGCTCTTTGACCTGAATATAAAGATGCAGCATAGTTTCCTCCTACTTTATATGTTCCTGTTCCAAGTGGTGCAGCACGGTCAAAATCTTCAACTATTTGAAATTTCACTGGTTTAAATCCTTCTTTGAAGTAAGGACCAACTGGGCCTACAAAAACAACGAACAAGTATTCGTCTGCTGGCTTAACACCTACTTCTGCTCCTGTGCCTATTAGTAATGGGCGAAGGTAAAGAGATGCTCCTGAACCTGCTGGAGGCACAAATCTTTCATTTCGTTTTACTACTTCAATACAAGCTTTAACAAACAATTCTTCAGGAACCGGAGACATCATTATTCCCTCAGCTGTTCTATGCATACGTTTTGCATTTTCGTATGGACGGAATAAACGAATTTTATTATCAACGCCACGGAAAGCTTTCATTCCTTCAAAAGCTTCTTGACCATAGTGAAGACAAGTTGCTGCCATGTGCATTGTAATTTCTTCTGATTGTGTGAATTCTAATTCACCCCATTTTCCATTGCGATAATAGCAACGAACGTTCCAGTCAGTTTTGTAATAGCCAAAAGGTAGGCTTGACCAATTTATATCACTCATTTCTTAAATGTTTTTGTTGTGTATATTTTTTTTGCAATCGTTTTGCGAAATTACAAATTAATATTTATATGGCAAATTATATAGGTAAGAAAAGCTCTTTTTCATATTTAATATCAAATAAAAATAGAGCCTTAGCAGGAACAGATACACCAGCATTATTCCTATTTTTGGATTCTATTATTTTAGAGAATTCATCAATACTAATTTTTCCTAATCCAACCTCAATCAACGTTCCAACAATAGACCTTACCATATTTCGAAGAAATCTATTTGCAGTAATTGTAAATACTAACATATCATCTTGATTTTCCCAATTAGCATATAATATATTGCACAAATTATTATTGACTTGAGTGTGAAGTTTAGAAAAACTGGTAAAATCAGAGTACAAAATAAGCTTTTGACAGGCTAAATTCATTGTATCGATATCTAATATCCTTGAAAAAAAATAAGAAAATTCATTTTTGAAAGGTTGTTTTTGCGTTGCAACAAAATATTTATAAGTTCTACTTATTGCATCAAAGCGAGCATGAGCGGTTGGCTTTACTTTAAAAATATTGATTATATTAACATTAAAGTCTAAATAGCGATTAAGCCTAAATTTTAGTTTTTCTATTTCCTGAAAGGATAGAATATTAAAATCAAAATGTGCATAATAATTAGTTGCATGAACACCAGAGTCAGTTCTCCCACAACCAGTAATTGCAATTTTTTCTTTTAAAATATGGAATAAGGCTATCTCAATCGTTTCTTGAATTGACAATTCGTTAGGTTGAATTTGCCAACCACAAAAATTAGACCCATTATATGATAAATGTAAAAAATATCTCATCATTTGCTTATCAATTGCAAAGATAAAAGAAATTAGATTATTAGAACATTAAATAAAAAAATTAATGTCAAAGTAAATCTTGATAGATATTTATCACATTCAAAATTAGACTATTTTTTTGCCTAATTTCAATAATTTTCTCAAATTGTAAGGAAAGTTTGTTATTTTTGCACCAAAATACATATAAAATATGAAGAAGATATTTTTCCTAATAGTGTTTTCTTTCTTTTCAATGATTGCTTATTCGCAAGTTGAGAAATTACAGAATTCACCAATTTTCATTAATGACACGTTGGTTGTTGTTGGTATTAATTCAAAAACTACAGACAAAGAACTACTGGAAATCAGAACTAAACTTTTAAAATTTTCAACTATTCGTTTTATTGAATTTGATGTAATTAGAGAACCGTCTTCCAAAAAAAATGAGGAAGGGGATATACAGTTTATCTCTTTGGAGGTTGATTGTAGGGATGGATATATTGGTAAAATATCCCATAGTTTTGAAAAAGGTGATAATTCAATTCAAGGATTCTATCGTGACTATTCAAAAAATAACTACAGGAGAGCCTTTTTTATTGGTACGTTGGCTGACAATTATCAAAACATGGAAACCAAAAAAACCGAAGATGTTGATTTTATAATTGATACGATTGAAAACAGGAGTTTAATTGAGAAAGATATAGAGAAAAAAGAGAAAAAGTCTATATTTCACAAAATTAAAAATATATTTTTTTAGAAGAAAATTAGGTCGTTAATAAAATAGTTAGTATTTTTGCACTCCCAAAATCATAATAGAAATGGCAAAGAAAACAAAAGACGCAAGAATTCAAGTTATTATGGAGTGTACTGAACACAAGGCTTCTGGAATGCCTGGTACATCTCGTTATGTTACCACAAAATCGAAGAAAAACACACCTGAACGTTTGGAGTTAAAGAAATTTAACCCTATTCTTAAGCGTGTTACAGTACATAAAGAAATTAAATAAAATATAAGGAGGATTAAGATATGGCAAAGAAAGTAGTTGCAACGCTAAAAACAACCACAGGTAAAAGTTACGCAAAGGTTATTCGTATGGCTCATTCTCCTAAAACTGGTGCATACACCTTTAAGGAAGAGATTGTTGTTTCAGATAATGTTAAAGATTATTTAGCAAAGAAATAATACATATCAAATATAAATTTATATGTAATATAAAAGTTGTCTTTCTGCTAAGGAAGGACAACTTTTTTATTATTTGATTGCTTTGATATTAAAAAATTTCTTACTTTAGCCAAATATTTAACATAAAAAATACAATATGGGAGTTTTTTCGTTTTTTTCAAGAGATAAAAAAGAAACATTAGATAGTGGATTAGAAAAGACAAAGAAATCTGTATTTTCTAAAATCTCAAAAGCAATAATTGGTAAATCGAAGGTTGATGAAGATGTTTTAGATAACCTCGAACAAATACTTGTTGAGTCTGATGTTGGAGTTGAAACAACTCTAAGAATAATTGACAGGATTGAAAAGCGTATTGCCAAAGATAAATATTTAGGCACCGCAGAACTAAATATTATTTTAAAAGAAGAAATTGTAGCTCTACTTCAAGAGAAGGAATTGATTGAGAGAGATGATTTTTCTTTTCCACAAGGAGAAGAACCTTATGTAATAATGGTTGTTGGAGTTAATGGTGTTGGAAAAACAACGACAATAGGGAAATTAGCATATCAATTCAAAAAAGCAGGTAAAACAGTTGTTTTGGGAGCTGCCGACACATTCCGTGCTGCGGCTGTTGATCAACTAACAATTTGGGCTCAAAGAGTTGGCGTTGATATAATTTCTCAAGGGATGAATGCAGATCCAGCATCTGTTGCTTTTGACACTCTTAAATCTGCTGTTGCAAAAAAGGCTGATGTTGTAATTATTGATACTGCAGGAAGATTACATAATAAAATTGGGCTTATGAATGAGCTTTCAAAAATACATAATGTTATGCAAAAGGTTATTCCTAATGCACCTCATGAGGTTCTTTTAGTTCTTGATGCATCAACTGGTCAAAATGCAATTGAACAAGCAAAGCAATTTACATCAGTAACTCAGGTTAATGCATTAGCATTAACAAAACTTGATGGAACTGCAAAAGGAGGAGTGGTTATTGGTATATCTGATCAATTCAAAATTCCAGTAAGATATATAGGACTTGGAGAGAAGATGGAAGATCTTCAGATATTTAATCGTCAGGCCTTTGTTAATAGTTTGTTTGAATAATTTATAAACTCAAATTTTTATAATTAATATGAAACAAAGTAGAATATTATTATTAGCAATACTACTATTTTCATCAATAGTGGTAAATGCTCAAGAAAAATCAAAAAATGATTCAAAAGAAAACCTTCATCAATTTTATATGAATTTAGGTTATGCTTATCGGTTATCTTCAGGACCAAATGAATTGTTCAAAAATCAAATAAGTAATCCTGATCATTATAGTACTTTGAGAAATGGGCTTCAAATAAATTTTGCCTACGACTATTCCTATAAAACATTTTTTGCATTTGGGTTTAAAGCATCAGCTTTTAATTCTTCAAATGCTCTTTCTTCAAAGGATGAATTGGAAGTAAATGGTGGAGTAGAATGTAAGGATGACACTTATATTTTCTATGTTGGACCTTCTGTTAAGTACACATTCCCAACTTTCAACAAAAACTATAGCACTTACGCAAGAGGAACTATTGGATATATGTCTTTTAGAAATTCTGAAACAACAGCAGCTATCGATTCAATAGGTGCAAGAGGGATTAGCTCAACCTACACCGGGGCAACCCTGGGTTTAGGATTAGATGCAGGGATTGACTATTCAATTAATGACTTCTTGTCTGTTGGTTTTAATGTTGGACTTATTGGTGGAAATGTGGGTAAATTAAATGTCTCAGAGGTAAAAAAAGATTTAAAACATTCAGAGAATCTTTATCGTTTAGATTTTTCTGTAGGGGTTAAAATAAAATTATAAGAATAATAAGGGATGAGTTTAAGTATAAATATAGTTTCACTTGGTTGCTCAAAAAACACAGTTGATTCAGAGTTTTTAGCTGGTCATTTACGCAATAAGGGCTATGATGTTAGTTTTGAAATGTCAAAACAATATTTCGATGTTGTTATTGTAAATACTTGTGGATTTATTGGAGATGCCAAACAAGAGTCAATTGATAATATTTTACTTCAATGTGCGTTGAAACAAACACAAAAAGTTGGAAAGGTTGTTGTATGCGGATGTTTGTCAGAGCGTTATAAAGAAGAGCTAAGAGAAGAAATTCCTCAAGTTGATGAATTTTTTGGGGTATTTGAATATGAAAAGATATTGGAGTATTTGGATACTCAAGTGAAAGGTTCTTACTATCAGGAGCGTTTTCTTAGCACTCCAAAACATTATGCATATTTGAAAATTGCTGAAGGTTGCGATAGGGCATGTTCCTATTGTGCAATTCCGTTGATTAGAGGTAAAAATATATCTCGTCCAATTGAAGACTTGGTTGAGGAAGCGAAGCATTTAGTTCAATCAGGAGTAAAGGAAATCATTCTTATTGCTCAAGACACTACTTATTATGGACTTGATATTTATCACCAGAGAAAATTGGCAGATCTTCTTAAAGAATTAGTGAAAATTGAGAATTTGAAGTGGTTACGTATTCAATATACATATCCTCATCAATTTCCAATGGATGTAATTGAACTCATTAAGCAGGAAGAGAAGATATGTAATTATATTGATATCCCTCTTCAACATATAAATGATTCAATTCTTTCTTCTATGAAAAGAAATATCAGCTCAGAAGAAACTAAAAACTTAGTTAGAGAAATTAGAGATAAAATTCCTGATATTGCTTTTAGAACAACCTTTATTGTTGGTTATCCTGGCGAAACAGATGAACAATTTCAAGAGCTTAAGGACTTTGTTGAAGAAATGCGTTTTGATAGAATGGGATGTTTTATTTATTCACCTGAGGAAGGTACCTCTGCTTTTGAACTTGAAGATGATGTTTCTGAAGAAGTTAAGCAGGAACGTTTGGATGAAATTTTAGAAATTCAACAAAATATATCTTTAGAAATCAATCAAACAAAAATTGGAAAAGAATTTGAAGTTGTTGTTGACAGAAGAGAACAAGATTTTTGGATTGCAAGGACTCAATTTGATAGCCCAGAGGTGGATAATGAAGTTCTAATTTCTGACAAGTTTAAACTTGAACAGGGAGAATTTTATAGGGTTAAAATAGTTGATGCTGTTGAATTTGATTTGATAGGTGAAATTATCTAAAAATTAGTTAAAGATATAATATTTAATCTTTTTTCTCGCTATTAAATATATTCCCACCCAAAAAGGAAGAATTTTAATAGAACTAATTTGAATTATAAAGAAAAGTAATGGAAAAAAGATATACAGAAATTAAAGCCTTGATTGATCAGGAGAAAGTTGATCAGGCTATGCAAGAATTAGATGAAATAATTGCCCAAGATGATAAGCAGGAAATTGCTTTCTACTTGAAGGGTAATATATATAGAAAAAAACAAGATTGGCAAAACGCCATTAATTACTATTCTCAAGCAATAGAGCTAAACCCTTCTTCACCAGCTAATGACGCAAGAGATATGTGTATTGAGATATTGAATTTCTTCAATACTGATATGTATAATCACTAAACTTTTTAATACAAAAAAAAGTAAAAAATCATTTAATGACAGATAATGAATTATTCGAATTACTTAAAAATAAAAGTTCTCGAGAAAAAGGTTTTTCTGTCTTAGTACACGATTTTAAGGAAAGAGTTTATTGGCAAATAAGACATATGGTTCTCTCTCATGAGGATGCTAATGATTTGGTTCAGGAAGTATTTATTAAGGTATTTCAGAATATTGACAACTTTAAACACGACTCATCTATTTCAACATGGATATATCGTATCGCCTTAAATCATACTCTAAACTTTCTCAACTCTAAAAGTCAACGTTATAAACAAAACTATACTTCCTTGGAAGATGATATGTTTAATAACTTAAGGGCAGACAAGAATTTTGAGCCAGATGAAATTGAATTAAAACTTCAGAAAGCAATTCTTTCCTTGCCTGAAAAACAGCGTTTAGTTTTTAATTTACGCTACTATGACGAAATGCCTTTTAAGGAAATGGAGCAGGTCTTACAAACAAGTGAAAGCACTCTAAAATCAACCTATCATTTTGCTTCAAAGAAAATTGAAGAGCAGCTTTTAAAGGAAGAAATTATAAAATTTGACTTCCCAAATTAAACCTTTTGTAAGTTTTTTAGTCTAAGAAATATATAAAAGCAAAATGGCAAAAAATAATAATACATTCAAAGTGCCTGAAAATTATTTCAACGATTTGGAAAAAGATATACTTTCAAAAGTAAATCATTTGCCAAAGAAGAAGTTTATTTTCTCACCTTCCAAAACAGTGTTTAGATATGCTGCAATAGTTTTGCTACTATTGGCTGTTGGAGGCATAGTTTGGTGGAATCAGCCAACAGATATGGCAAATACAGAACTTGCTAATTCAATTAATGAGAGCAGTAATTTCTCAAGCAAAGAAGATATGAATAAGTCTCTTGATATAAAAACAGAGGAAAATTATCCTTCCAAACAAGAAATCACAATCTCTGAATTAGGAAATGAGAAACCATCAAATGAAGAATTTGAATTAAGTAAAGAAGAATTGGATTATTTG
Organism: Bacteroidales bacterium; assembly: GCA_028709955.1. Taxonomy (GTDB): domain Bacteria; phylum Bacteroidota; class Bacteroidia; order Bacteroidales; family P3; genus UBA10566. The sequence goes on from JAQUTD010000091.1 coordinate 7,765, forward strand.
GAGTATTATTTGCGAGCAGGTGTAGTAAACGATTATTTAACATATAACGAATAAGAATTATGAAAATTAAAGAAACAATCATTATGGGTTTGTTTTGTCTTTTGACAATTCCAACCATTAAAGCTCAAGGCAAAATTTCAGAAACAAATTACGAAGGACATCATAAGGAATGCAGTAAAAAACACTCTATAGAGAACTTTAAGCAAAAAATAAAGACTCAAAAAATTGCTTTCATAACCCAAGAACTTAAGCTAACTATAGAGGAAGCTCAAAAATTTTGGCCAATTTTCAATATGTATGAAGATGAAATGATGTCTGTTAGAGAAAAAATAAGACCTAAAGACACAACATCAGAAGGATTTCCAAAGCGACCAGATTTCTTAAAAATGAGTGACGAAGAAGCTCAGGATATGATAAATAAGCATTTGAGAACAGAAAGAGATATTCTTGAAATACAAGAAAAATATGCAAAAGAACTCAAAACAGCCATTCCAGTTCAAAAAGTAATGATGTTTTTCATGGTTGAGAAGAAATTTATGACACAAATGATTGGTAAAAATTGGAAAGACCATAAAGGAGATAGAAAAGCAAAAGCACATACAAGAAGAAATAAGTAAAAAC
>JAQUTD010000092.1 GCA_028709955.1 Bacteroidales bacterium
ACGAATTAGATATAACTACTCTACCTCTTAATAATGAAGAAAAAGCAAAACAAGCTCTTCAACCATACATCAATCAAAGTATTGAACGTATTGCAAATAACCGTAAAAAAAGAGAAAATTTTATTGCAACAAAGGGTGAGGGGACTAAACCTTATTTATATGTTATTGTTGCAACTGGAAACATATATGAAGATGTTGTTCAAGCTCAAGCTGCTGCTCGTCAGGGTGCAGATATAATTGCTGTTATTAGAACAACTGGTCAAAGTCTTTTAGATTATGTCCCTTTTGGAGCAACTACTGAAGGCTTTGGAGGAACTTTTGCTACTCAAGAGAACTTCCGAATCATGCGTTCTGCTTTAGATGAGGTTGGGAATGAGGCTGGTAGATATATTCGTCTTTGTAACTATTGTTCAGGACTTTGTATGCCAGAAATTGCTGTTATGGGTGCTTTGGAAGGTTTAGATGTTATGCTGAATGATGCTCTTTATGGAATATTGTTCCGAGATATAAATATGCAAAGAACTCTTGTTGACCAATATTTCTCAAGAGTGATTAATGGTTTTGCAGGAGTTATTATAAATACTGGTGAGGATAATTACTTAACAACAGCTGATGCATTTGATGAGGCTCACACTGTTTTAGCCTCTGACCTTATTAATGAGCAATTGGCTTTTGCTGCAGGACTTCCAGAGGAACAAATGGGGCTTGGTCATGCTTTTGAAATGGATCCAGAACTTGAAAATGGTTTCCTTTATGAACTTGCACAAGCTCAAATGACTCGAGAAATTTTCCCTAATGCTCCTCTAAAATATATGCCTCCTACAAAGTTTATGACAGGAAACATATTCCGCGGTCATATTCAAGATGCATTGTTTAATGCAATAAGTATCTGGACAGGACAAGGTCTTCAACTTTTAGGAATGATGACAGAGGCTATCCATACTCCATTTATGAGTGATAGATATCTTTCTATTGAGAATGCTAAATATGTTTTCAACAACATGAAAAATATTGGAGATGAGGTTGAATTCAAGAAAGATGGCATTATGCAGAAAAGGGCTAAAAAAGTACTTGAGGATGCTATTATTTTATTAGAAAAAATTGATAAAGAAAGTTTGTTTGATGCTCTTGAAAAAGGAATTTTTGCAGACATTAAACGTCCAAAAAATGGAGGAAAGGGTTTGGCAGGTGTATTTGAAAAAGATGCACACTATTACAACCCATTTATAAAATTAATGAAAGGAGATAATAAATAATGAGTGGTGGATTATATTCAATGGATAAGAAAGAATTTAGTACAGAACTAAATCTTAAAGAAATAAAGCCTTATGGTGACACAATGAATGATGGTAAAACTCAATTGAGCTTTACTCTTCCAGTTCCTTGTGGTGATGAAGCTATTGAGGCTGCAAAACAACTTATGAAGAAAATGGGATTCGAAAACCCACAAATTGTTTTTTATAAAGAACTAACTAAAGGATTTACTTTCTTCAACTGCTACGGTTCTTGTACTCATAACATAGATTTCACTTCAATTATAGTTCCAAAGGTTGATAGTTGTGTTATGGATATGCATGAAACTGATGAATTTATCAAACAAAATATTGGAAGAAAAATAGTTGTTGTTGGTGCAAGTACTGGAACAGATGCTCATACTGTAGGAATTGATGCAATTATGAATATGAAAGGCTTTGCAGGTCATTATGGTCTTGAAAGATATGACATGATTGAAGCTTTAAATATGGGTAGTCAGGTTCTTAATGAGGATTTTATTGCAAAAGCAATTGAAATGAAAGCTGATGCCTTATTGGTTTCTCAAACAGTAACTCAAAAAGATGTTCATATTAAAAATTTGGTTGAACTGGTTGAAATGTTGGAAGCTGAGGGTTTGAGAGATAAAATTATTCTTTGTTGTGGCGGTCCAAGAATTTCTCACGAATTGGCTAAAGAACTTGGATATGATGCAGGATTTGGAATGAATTCTTATGCTGACAATGTTGCTTCCTATATTGCAGAAGAAATTGTTAGAAGGAAAAATCAAAAATAAATAGAATCAAAATGGATAAAAATGAGATAAGAGAGGTTATTGCAAAACGTGCTGCTCTCGAATTAAAAGATGGATTTGTTGTAAATTTAGGAATTGGACTCCCTACCCTAATCCCAAATTATCTAAAACCAGGAGTAAAAGTATTACTTCAATCTGAAAATGGAATTATTGGAATGGGTGCAGATCCAAAAGAAGAAGATCAAAATAAAGAAATTGTTAACGCAGGTGGAGCTTTCACTTCAATAATTGAAGGAGGAGCTACATTTGATAGTGCTATGTCCTTTTCAATAATTAGAGGAGGTCATGTTGACGTTTCCATTTTAGGTGCTATGCAGGTTGATGAAAAAGGAAATCTTGCCAATTGGATGATTCCTGGGAAAAAAGTTCCTGGAATGGGTGGAGCTATGGATTTGGTTGTTGGTGCAAAAAAAGTTATTCTTGCAATGGAACATACTGCAAAAGGAAGTCATAAAATACTAAAATCGTGCAACCTACCTCTTACTGCATCTTCAGAAGTTAATTTAATAATTACTGAAATGGGTGTTATGGAAATCACTTCTAAAGGAATTGTTTTAACAGAAATACACCCTGAGTTTTCAATTCAGCAAGTTCAAGAGGCAACTGAGGCTACCTTAATTATTTCTGAAAATTTAAAACCAATGCAATTAGCATAGTCTAAGTTTAAAAATAAAAATATAACCATAATAAAATCAATCATTATTAACCAATAAATATAATATATATGGAAAAGGTTTATATAGTTGCAGCAAAAAGAACTGCTATTGGAAAATTTTTAGGAGCATTATCTACTGTTCCAGTTGCTGAATTTGGGGCAACTGTTGTTGAGGCAATATTGACAGAGACAAAAGTAAAAGCATCAGATATTAATGAAGTAATTGTAGGTAATGTTTTAATGGCAGGTCAATTTCAAGGAGTTGCTCGTCAAATTTCTGTTAAGGCAGGAATTCCATACGAAATACCTGCTTATGGTGTTAATATGATTTGTGGTAGTGGGATGAAGGCAGTAATGAATGGATTTAACTCTATTCGAGTTGGTGAGGCAGATATTATTATTGCTGGGGGTGCTGAAAGTATGTCAGGATCTGGGTTTATTATCCCTCCAACAATAAGGAATGGTACTAAAATGGCTGATTTTAACGTAAAAGATCATATGATTACCGATGCTTTAACTGATGCTTTTTCTGGTCTTCATATGGGTATTACAGCTGAAAATATAGCAAAAGACTTAGATATAGACAGAGAAGAACAAGATGCATTTTCTATACAATCTCAACAAAGAGCAATTGCAGCTATTGATGGTGGCAAATTTAAAACTGAAATAGTACCTGTTGAAGTAAAATCTAAAAAATTTTCAACAATGTTTGAACAAGATGAATTTCCAAACAGAGAAACAACATTAGAAAAATTATCTTTTTTAAGACCTGCTTTTCAAAATCCAGGAACTGTTACTGCTGGAAATGCATCTGGAATAAATGATGGTGCTGCATTTGTTATGTTAGCATCTGAATCAGCAATAAAGAAATATAATCTAAAACCACTGATGGAAATTGTGGCTGTAGGTCAAGCAGGTGTTAACCCTGCAAAAATGGGATTAGGACCTGTTCCAGCTATCAACAATGCTCTCTCAAAAACAAATATTAAACTAAAAGATATTGAGCTATTTGAACTTAATGAAGCTTTTGCAGCACAAGCTCTTGGTGTTCGTCAACTACTTTGCCAACAACACAACATTAGTCCTGATTGGATAAATGAAAGATGTAATGTTAATGGTGGAGCTATCGCTTTAGGACATCCAGTTGGAGCCTCAGGATGCAGAATAATAGTAACACTAATTCATGAAATGTTGCGTTCTAAAAGAGGATTAGGCCTTGCTTCATTGTGTATAGGAGGTGGAATGGGAACGGCCATTATTCTAAAAAACACTAACAACCAATAGATTTTTATATTATGACGAAAATAAGATTAGGAGATACCTACACACAAGAGGTTAGATATACTCAAGCAAATGTTGATATGTTTGCTAAAATATCTGGAGATAATAATCCAATTCACATTAATCCCGAATATGCTGCAAAAACTCCTTTTGGCAAACCAATAGTTCATGGTTTTTTTGCAGGAGCAATTTTTTCAAAAGTATTCGGAACTCAATGGCCTGGAGAAGGAACAATTTATATGTTTCAAGATATGGCTTTCCTTGCTCCCGTATTTGTTGAAAAAGACTATATTGCAAAATTCGAAGCAATTGAGATTAATGATGAAAAACATAGAGGAGTTATAAAATGTACATTAGAAGATTCAGAAGGTAAAATTGCTATTTCTGGTCAAGCAAAGCTAATGCACAAAGAACGCTTTTAATTAAACAAACAGAACAAATAATACTTTACAAAAAACAATTAAGTATTATATTGATCGATTAATATATATAAACAATGAAAAGATTAGAAAACAAGGTTGCAATCATTACTGGCGGAGCTGCTGGTATTGGAGCTGCAACAGCAAGGAAATTTAAAGAAGAAGGTGCAAATGTTATAATTTGGGACCTTGACGAAATAAGAGGGAACTCTCTTGCAAAAGAGTTAGGAGCTACTTTTGCAAAAGTAAATACCGCAAACTACGAAGAAATAGAACAAGAGGCTAAAGCTGTTAATGACAAGTTTGGAAGAATAGACATCCTTATAAACAATGCAGGTATAACTCGTGATAGCACAATTAAGAAAATGACTGTTCAGCAATGGCAACAGGTTATTGACATCAACCTTTCTGGTGTTTTCTATTGTTCAAAAATAATAAGTGAATATATGGTTGCTACTGGCTGGGGAAGAATTATTAATGCCTCTTCAGTTGTTGGACTATATGGCAATTTTGGACAAGCTAACTACGTTGCAACTAAATCTGCAATAATTGGGATGACAAAAACTTTTGCAAGAGAATTTGGTCGTAAAGGAATTACTGTTAATGCAGTTGCTCCTGGTTTTATTTCAACTGAAATGGTTGCTGCAATGCCAGAAGAAGTTTTAGCAGGAATGAAATCTAAGGTTCCTATTGGACGTCTTGGAGACCCTAAAGAAATTGCAAATGTATATGCATTCCTTTCTTCAGAGGAAGCATCATATATTAATGGTCACACTATAAGTGTTGATGGAGGAATGACAGTTTAATAATTATTATTAATATAAATAGTATAAAATAACTAAATGTTTATTCGAACGCATATTAGATTGAATATCACCTATATTGTGATTGAAAAACTTGATTAAAAATCTTGGCGGGAATAGTGTTTTCCCGCCATTTTTATATATAAATATTTGAATATATGGACTTTAGCTTAAAAATAGAAGAAAAGCTTTTTCTGCAAATGATTAGAGAATTTGCAGAAAAAGAAGTTAAACCCTTAGCTGCAGAAATAGATGAAATGGAAAGATTTCCTATTGAAACTGCAGAGAAAATGGGTAAAATAGGAATTATGGGTATTCCTGTTCCAATAGAATTTGGAGGACAAGGAGGAACAAATCAAATGTACTCAATGGCTGTTGAAGAACTTTCAAGAGTTTGTGGAACTACAGGAGTTGTTGTATCCGCTCACACTTCATTATGTATTGCTCCAATTTTAGAAAATGGAACTCAAGAACAAAAAATGAAATACCTTCCAAAACTCGCCTCAGGAGAGTGGATAGGAGCATTTGGACTAACAGAACCAAATGCAGGAACTGACGCAGCCTTACAGCAAACAACTGCAATTGATGCAGGAGATAAATGGATTCTGAACGGATCTAAAATATTTATCACTAATGCAGGTTATGCACATGTTTACATTGTTATTGCTATGACGGATAAATCTCAAGGTACTAAAGGAATATCAGCATTTATTGTTGAACAAGGGACTCCTGGCTTCACAATTGGCAAGAAAGAAAAGAAATTAGGTATTCGTGGTTCTGCAACTTGCGAGCTTATTTTTGAAAACTGTGAAATTCCTAAAGAAAACCTATTAGGAAAAGTTGGCAAAGGATTTGGCTTAGCAATGAAAACCTTAGATGGTGGACGAATTGGTATTGCCGCTCAAGCTCTTGGTATTGCTCAAGGAGCAATGGATGAGACCGTAAAATACACAAAAGAGAGAAAGCAATTTGGAAAATCAATTGCAAAATTCCAAAACACACAATTCCAATTAGCTGACTTGGAAACAAAAATTCAGGCCTCTCGTTTGCTTGTTAGATGTGCTGCCTACAAAAAAGATAATAACCTGCCTTACTCTAACGATGCTGCTATGGCAAAACTATTTGCAGCAGAAACTGCAATGGAAGTAACAACAAAGGCTGTTCAATTCCATGGTGGGTATGGTTATACTCGTGAATACCCAGTTGAAAGAATGATGAGAGATGCAAAAATCACTGAAATATATGAAGGAACATCTGAGGTTCAAAGAATGGTGATTGCAGCAAATTTATTAAAGTAAAACGAAAAGAGAAATGAAAATAATTGTTTGTATAAAACAAGTTCCAGATACAACGGAAGTTAAACTTGATCCAGTAACAGGAACATTAATCAGAGATGGAGTTCCAAGTATTATTAATCCAGACGATAAAGGAGGATTAGAACTTGCACTTGAACTAAAAGATAAATATGGTGCAGAGGTTACTGTAATTACTATGGGACCTTTGCAGGCAGAGGCTGTACTTAGAGAAGCTTTTGCAATGGGTGCTGACAAAGCAATACTTCTAACTGATAGAAAATTTGCAGGAGCAGATACTTTAGCAACATCAAATGCAATTGCAGGAGCAATACGCACTTTAGATTATGATTTAGTTATAACAGGACGTCAAGCAATTGATGGAGATACAGCTCAAGTTGGTCCTCAAATTGCAGAGCATTTAGATATACCTCAAGTAACCTACCTTCAAAGTTTAAAATACGATGGAAAGAATACTTTTACAATAAGAAAAGCAACAGAGGATGGATATCAAATTGTTGCCGTAGACTCTCCTTGTTTGGTTACAGTTCTTTCAACTGCAAACAAGGCAAGATATATGACTGTAAGAGGAATTGTTGAAGCATTTGATAAAACAATTGAAGTTTGGGGAGCAGATAAAATTGATGTTGACGAATCAAAACTTGGACTTAAGGGTTCTCCTACCAAAGTAAAGAAAGCATTTACAAAAGGGATAAAATCAGCAGGACAGGTTTATGAGGTTGACACCGAAGAAGCAATTGGTATATTGGTTAGTAAATTAAAAGAAAAATTCATAATCTAATAATAAGGAGTAAACATAATGAATAAATCAGAATATAAGAATGTATTTGTTTTTGCCGAACAAAGAGATGGCAATATTCAAGGAGTTGCTTTCGAATTATTAGGAAAAGCACGCGATTTAGCAAACCAATTGCAAGAAGAAGTTTATGCTATACTTTTGGGAGGGAAAGATATTGAACAAAAAGCAGAAAGTTTAATTGCATTTGGAGCAGATAGAGTGATTCTTGCCACTGAAAAAGAATTGGAACAATACACAACCGAAACATATGCTCAGGCTATTTGCCAAATAGTTAATGATTATAAACCCTCTATCCTTCTTTTGGGAGCAACAACTATAGGTAGGGATTTAGGCCCGAGGCTTTCAGCAAGGCTTACAACTGGACTAACTGCCGATTGTACAAAACTTGAAATTTCAGAAGAAAAGGAACTTCTTATGACTCGTCCTGCTTTTGGAGGAAATCTTATGGCAACAATTATTTGTTCCGACCATCGCCCTCAAATGTCAACAGTTAGACCTGGTGTAATGAAGGCTATGGAAAAAGACGAAACAAGAAAAGGAAAAATTGACAGAGTTACAATTAACTTTAACAAATCAAAATTCAAAGTAAGAATAATTGAAACTGTTAAAGAAAAATCTGATATGATTGATATCACCGAAGCAAAAATCTTGGTTTCAGGTGGACGTGGAGTTGGAACAGAAAAAGGTTTTGAAAGCATGGAAGAATTAGCCAAATTGTTAAATGCAGAAGTTGCAGCTTCAAGAGCCGCAGTTGATGCTGGATTGATTGATCATGACCGCCAAGTTGGACAAACAGGAAAAACGGTTAGACCCGATCTATATTTTGCGTTTGGTATTTCAGGTGCAATTCAACATATTGCAGGAATGGAAGAAAGCGAATTTATTGTTGCAATTAACAAAGACCGCTACGCTCCTATTATGCAAATTGCCGATTTAGGAATAGTTGGTGATGTTCGTAAAATCATACCAGCACTAACAGAAAGACTAAAAGGACTAAAAAAATAAAAAA
>JAQUTD010000003.1:0-4040 GCA_028709955.1 Bacteroidales bacterium
ACTTCATGGCATGATGTTGTTAAGATCATGGCATGATGTTGACATCTAAACGAAGTAAAAAAAGTTTGTAATAAGGATATGCTAGTTTTATATAAGACTATTATAGTTTTTTATCAAGTTTATTTTGGACAATAGGCTTAAAATTATTTGAGATTTATCTGTTTAATTGTGGTATTCTAAATGCAAAAAGGGCAAGTTTTTACTTGCCCTTTTGTTTATTTGTTTTGGTTACCTATGGTTAAATGAACTATTATTTTGTTCTTCCTGGGTAAACTTTTAATGCTTCTTCAAGACATTTTGCTGCAGCTCTAATATCTTCTACTTTTAGGCAGTAGGTTATACGGGCTTGTTTTCTTCCTTTTTCTGGGTCTGAATAGAAGCCTGTTGCTGGGGCTAACATAACTGTTTCTCCATTAAGGTTGAAATCTTCTAATAGCCATTGGCAGAATTTATCACTGTCATCAATTGGCATTTGAATCATTGTGTAGAAAGCTCCTTTTGGCATTGGACAAAAACAACCAGGTATTGCATTTATTGCTTCAACTAATACATGTCTACGTTTATCGTATTCTGCATTAACTTCTGTGAAGTATGATTCTGGAGTGTCAATTGCTGCTTCTGAAAATATTTGTCCAAAGAATGGTGGGCAAAGTCTTGCTTGTGCCATACGCATTGCTGCATTCATTACTTCTTTGTTCTTGCTTACTATGCAACCAACTCTTGCTCCACATGCGCTATAGCGTTTAGAAACAGAGTCAACTAATACAACATTTTCTTCTAATCCTTTTAGGTTCATTACTGAATGATGCTCTGCTCCATCGTAGCAAAACTCTCTGTAAACCTCGTCAGCAAATAGATAAAGATCATATTTTTTTGCCAATTGTCCTAAAATTTCTAGTTCTTCAATTGAATAAAGATATCCTGTTGGGTTATTAGGGTTACAAACCATAATAGCTCTTGTTTTGGGAGTGATAGCTTTTTCAAAGTCTTCAATTGGAGGAAGTGCAAATCCATTTTCAATATATGATGGAATTGTTTTTATTACTGCATTTGATTGAATTGCAAATGAATTATAGTTTGTGTAGTATGGTTCTGGGATTAGTATTTCTTCTCCTTCATTCAAACAAACTGAGAATGCAAATTGAAGAGCTTCCGATCCTCCGTTAGTTACTATGATGTCTTTTTCTGTAACATCAATATGATGTTTTTGATAGTAACCAGCTAATTTTTTTCTATAAGAAAGGTTCCCTGCTGAGTTTGTGTATTCAACAATTGACATATCTGCGTTTTTCATTGCATCAATTGCCCCTTTTGGAGTTAGGATGTCAGGTTGTCCGATATTCAAATGATGAACTTTAATTCCTCTTTCTTTTGCAGCATCAGCATAAGGAACTAATTTTCTTATGGCTGATGCAGGTAGGGTTTTACCTTTTTTAGATATTTGTGGCATAATAATTTTCTTTTGTTTTTATCTATATTTTTTAATTATTGTCCTGATTAGTTAAGAACTGTCCCTTTAATTTTTAGGATAACTCTATTTTCTCTTGCATTTGATTCAACAGTTACTGACTTATTGATTGGTCCAGGGTTTGCAGTGTTGTATTTCACTCTAATGCTTGCACTTTGTCCTGGCATTAATGGCTCTCTTGACCATGAAGGAACTGTACATCCACATGATGAACGAACATTGGAAAGAATCAGTGGAGTCTTTCCTGTGTTTTTGTATGTAAATGTGGTTTCTCCGTTTCCATTTTTTGGAACTTGGCCATAGTCATGTTCTATTTTGTCAAATGTTATTTCCGCTTGCGTTCCTGTTGGTTTGTTTGCAGAAGGGGCAACTTTATTGTTTTGAGCTATAACTCCAAATGTAACTCCTAAAATAAGGAATAATGATAAAACTAACTTTTTCATATTACTTTTTGTTTTTAAATGTTAATAATCTATTTATTTTCTTTTACTATCTTCCCTGTAAGAATGAGAACGATTCGAGGTTTGTCAGGATCGTTGGTTGATACAGTGATGCTTCTTTTTATATCTCCAATAATATTTGTGTTGTACTCAACTTTTATATCTCCACTCTGTTTTGGCATAATGGGGTTTTTCGACCATTTAGGTACAGTGCAACCACATGATGCAACCACATTATTAATAACCAAAGGTGTGTTTCCCTCATTCTTAAAATTGAAAACAACTTCTCCATTATCTCCTGCAAAAATCACGCCATAGTCGTGTGAAGTTTTTTCAAAAACAATATTTGGCTTACTATTTGAATTATTTGTTTGAGCATTAACGTTATCAGTTATAACAACCAAACAACACAAAAGGTAAGTGAGAGAAGAAAGTTTTAATATATTTTTAATCAAGTTTTTCATTATTAATACCAAATCTAAGGTGCAAAGTTAATCATTATTTTAAAGTACTTAAAAACTATTTGAAATAATTTTTATCTTTGCACTCAAACTAATTAGATTTTTGAATATTTAATTCTTTATCATCATGGAATATTTCGCACATCCAACCGCAATAATAGACGAAGGTTGTTCAATTGGGCTGGGAACAAAAATTTGGCATTTCTCCCATATTATGATTGGAGCAAAGCTTGGAGAAAGATGTAATATAGGACAAAATGTGGTTGTCTCAACCGAAGTTGTCTTAGGCAATAATGTTAAGGTTCAGAATAATGTTTCAATATACACAGGAGTTACATGTGAGGATGACGTTTTCTTAGGTCCTTCCTGTGTTTTCACAAACGTTATTAACCCTCGTTCAGCAGTAAATAGAAAAGATCAGTATGCCAAAACAATTGTGGGTCAGGGTGCTTCAATTGGAGCTAACTCAACAATAGTTTGCGGACATAATATTGGTAGATTTGCTTTTATTGGTGCCGGAGCAGTGGTTACCAAAACAATACCTGACTATGCTCTTGTTGTTGGAAACCCAGCAAGACAAATGGGCTGGATGAGTGAATATGGACATAAACTCCATTTCAACGATGAAGGAATTGCAATTTGCCCCGAATCAAAACAAGAATATAAATTAGAAAACTCAAAAGTTAGAAGAATAAAATAATAATATGAAAAACTTTGGATTGATAGGTGTTGCAGGTTATATTGCCCCACGCCACTTAAAAGCTATTAAAGACACCAATAACAACTTGGTGGTTGCCCTCGATAAATCCGACACAGTTGGCATAATGGATAGCTATTTCCCTAATTGCTCTTTCTACACCGAATTTGAACGATTCGACAGATACGTTGAAAAAATAAAGCATACTCAACAGAAATTAGACTACGTTTCCGTATGCACTCCCAACTATCTCCACGACTCACATATCCGTTTCGGACTTCGTGCAGGGGCAGATGTAATATGCGAAAAACCCCTCGTGCTTAACCCATGGAACATTGACGCCTTGTCGGTTATGGAGAAAGAAACTGGCAAAAAAGTAAATACAATCCTCCAGTTAAGACTCCATAAAGCCATTATAGACTGGAAAAAACAAATAGAAGAAGGCCCAAAAGATAAAATATATGATGTAGATTTAACCTATATAACCTCAAGAGGAACATGGTATTTCGCCTCCTGGAAAGGTTTTATTGAGAAATCTGGAGGCGTTGCAACCAACATCGGAATACATTTCTACGACATGTTATCATGGATATTTGGCCCAGTTCAGGAGAATATAGTTCACATCTCACAACACGACAGAGTGGGAGGTTACCTAAGATTTAAGAGAGCAAGAGTAAGGTATTTCCTATGTATAAACTCCGACACTCTCCCAAAAGAAGCCGTTGAAATGGGCAAAAGAACCTATAGAAAGATAGAAATGGAAGGCTCAGAAATAGAGTTCAGCGAAGGATTTACAGAACTTCACACCGACAGCTACAAACAAATATTGGCCAATCAAGGCTTTGGACTCGAAACAGCAAGACCATGCATAGAAATTGTTCACGACATCCGAAATGCAACACCCGTAGGTTTAGTTGGGGACTATCACCCACTTTGCAAACTCAATCTGGTCAATCACCCTTTCAAAATCTAAG
>JAQUTD010000003.1:4140-39591 GCA_028709955.1 Bacteroidales bacterium
TTCTTCGGGTTTAATATCAGTTATTGAGACAGTTACTGCAATAATTGTGTCTTTCCACAAACTCTGAGACCCTGCACAGAGTGACTTAACTCTCCATTGCCAATTTCCAACACTTAGATATAGTTGGTGGGAATTTTGAGTTATAACCTCTCTTATCCAGTTTTCGTCTTCCGTTTTCTTATATCTTAGGTCAAATTTATCGGCGTTTGATTGCCAAGAAAGGTTGCAAACAACTGTTAGACTGTCACTTGCCGTGTATGATAATTCGGAGCTTAGGTTGGTTGGAATATTGCAGGTTTGGTCGGATTGAAGCCAGTATTGAAGTGAGTCGAAGAGAATTGTATTGGATATGTTTTGGAGGAAATCCCTATCTTGAGAGTTCATTCCTAAGGGGTTATATGTTGAGTTTACGCTGTCCTTAAAGAAGGTTGAGTAGAACATACATGAGCTTAGGTAGGTACCACTTGGGGTTGGGTGGGAGTTGTCAGAGGAGTGAAGCACTATGGTGGAATCTCTAATTATGGACTCTCTCCAGGCGGCTCCAACAGGGCAAACCATTGAGTTGAAATCGGTTGCCATAAGTAAATAGTTGTCGTAAAGCCTTTGAGACATAGACCAGAAGGTGCAAAAAGGAGGGTAAGATGGGCAATTTGCTTGGTCGCCATAGCGGTATCCCCAAGTCATATAGAACACCACCTTAGAGTTTGGGTTATATAGCTTTGCAACACTATCAAGTTTCTTTGCATACAAATACACATCCTGATCGAACTGAGAGTTGGGAAAGGCTACCTCTTGACTTTGACCTTGAAGCACAATATAGTCAAAATCACCTTCTTGCATCTTTTCTAATAGTCCTGAAGTTGAGATATTCTCCCAATGAGTTTTAAATCTTGCACCTCCAGCAAGGTGAGTTTCGTATATAAGAGTCTTATTTTCAGATGATGCAATACTGCTAACCATTTGGGGCAGGTCGTTGACTTGGGTGTAGCTGTTTCCTATAAACAGGGCTTTTTTAGTTTGGGCGTTGAGGTTGAAAATAGAGAGAAAAGCAATTACCAATAGTATAGTTTTAATTCTCATAATCAAGGTTTTGATATTATAAATAAAAAGGTAGGAGAATATCTACCTACCTTTTTGAAAAGTTATGAATTAAGTATGTTTATTTTAGAATTTGGATTTGTTTTCTTCCAACAATTGTTTCACCATCTCTTAATACAAGAATATATGTTCCGTTTTCTATGTTTGAAACGTTTATTTTTGTCTTTGAGTTGATGTTGTTTTTAACATATACTGTATTTCCTAATATGTTAACTATTTGCATATCTACCGTTTTACCGCTTTCAAGACTTAGGTCTAATGTGAACTCACCGCTTGTTGGATTAGGGAAGATGTTGAATTTAATCTGGTTGTTTTCAATATCATTAAGTCCTATTTCGGTAACATAAATAGTTATAGGGTCAGTTGTTTTTGAAGGACATGCTCCATTTCTCACCCTAACTCTGTATTGATATGTTCCTGTTTGTGAAAGAATTTGAGAGAAAGAAGTTACTGCGCCAACGTTTATAGGAGCCCATTGCGCTGTGCCATCTTTTCTTTGCCATAGAACAACATCTCCTACATTATTGTTTAGAGTTATCAATCCGGTTGATTGCAGCTTTTCAATTGAGTCGTTTTCAATGGAGATTTCTCCAGCAACAGTAACCGGTACAATTGGCACATATTTATGATTTGAGGTATCTGATTTTTCTGCTGAAATAGCAACTCTCTTGTAATACATAGGAGTAGTTATTTGAGATGGAGTATAATCTCTGTGTATTCCGGCATTTTGAGTTATGATCCAGTTGATTGAATCTGTGCTTTCTAACCAGCGATATGTGAATGTTCCGCTTCCACCTTGAGGGTCTGTGCCAATCAAAGTTGGCATTTCACCTGTAACGCATGCAGCAAAATTACTGTCTATTACTTGATTATTGGTTATTGGATCAGAAGGTGTTATAAATGTTTCTTGTTCGCCATAGCTTACTCCGTCTGAGTTTATTCCATAGGCACGATAGTAATATCTAACACCTGGAAGGAGGTTATTAACTGTTGAATTATAGTTTCCGGTTTGTCCAGCAACAACAATTTTAGTATCGGAAACTCTTGGATATGGGTTTGAGTTTATAACAAATCCTTTTTCAATAATGGTTTGATCTCCGAGGGTAGAATTAGAAGCTGAGCCTGCTAATTGAGCTGAGGTTTGGGTTAATTGTGAGGCTGCAAGGGTGTGAACCTGCACTCCATAATCGGCACCACCATTCAATTTGAAAGTAATATTGTTGTTTGATTGTCTTGCAATATCGGTTATTGAAACATTAGAAGGTAAATTGTCCCATGAAAGGAGGTTGGTTGTTGTTGCGTCAGTTAGTGATGTGATATTGCTTGAACCTGGGAAAAACAAATTTGACATCATGGAATAATTCCAAGAATTTTCAACTAAATTTCCAAATGAATCTCGAACATAACTATAATTACCATTAAATACATTATCTGCACTCATTATTTTAACTGAGTTTCTATTTGGATAACAATTCAAACAGTTATTTCCCCAACCAAGAGCATTAGGTGATTGGTCAACATGAATTGCTAATAAGCCACTTCTAACACCTGTAGAATTTATATAATATATAAGTGCAGGAATATGGGCATTCCATCCATTGAAATCCTTATTTTCAATTAAAAAATATTCTCCTTGGGTAGGAGTGTTGATTTGAAATATTATTGCAGTATCTGTTGTTGGGATAGAAGTTATATCCATTAACATATTTGTGTCAATTATGTACGGACTTGCCCAACCAAGGAAAATTCTTGAATAAGCATTATATAAAGGTGGTGTTTTTTCGTCGTTATTATAACCACCAGCATCCATAATATCAAGTTCTCCAAATGTTTTTGAAACCCCGTTAGTTCGATAATCTGAATCATAGTAATCCCATAATCCAATAACATGACCGAATTCGTGAGAATGAACTCCAACACCTGACATGTGATTTGATGAGTTCTTTTCTGAAGCACAAGAATAGTCTATAATTCTAATGCCTTCGTTTGAAACAAAATCCTGAGCTCCTAACTTTGATCTATGAGCCCAAATAGCATCTGTTCCCCCTCCGTTATGTTGTCCTTTTCCTGCATACACAATATGTATTCCATCAACAATTAGGTTTGCATCGTTGTCGAAAGTACTAAAGTCAACGGTTTGGTCGGCTATATTGCAAGCATCAATTATCATTTGTTTTGCGTTAATATCGTTCATTGTTGAGGTTTCTTCTCCATAAAACTTTCTTGTATTAGGCAATGTAAATGGACCAACAACAGTACACTGAAGATCAAATTTTCCGAAGGAGTTTGCTGCAAAATAATCTCTAACACTTCCTGTGCTACCATTTGCAGTATAATTTATTTGATTGAATAAATTTTCAAAATCCTGTCTTGAATACGTGAATGAGAAATCCGAATACCCAACTAATATTACTAAAAGCTTTCTTATTCCAACAGTTAATCCATCAACTGCTGCTGCTTTTGAATTATCTAACATTTTTGTGATTTCCAGCTTTAAATCAATTTGAGCATTAGAATATCTAAGTTTCTTATTTATGGATGATAAGAAGTTATTATCAATAACTGAACGCTCTGTTTGGTTTTTAGCAATAATGCCTGATGGAATCATATCTCCCTTTTGGTCTAAAATTGCATATTCAAGATAACCTGACTTATTAACCATTAATGTGTAGTTGTCCTCCGATTCTATCCAACTTATTCTTTCATCTCCAAATAGATATGCATTAATTTCTTCTCCATTTGGTTGTGATAATTGGACTAACCCAGGGTAAGCTGGAATTGCCATGCTAATTTGAGCCATTAGCAAGATTGCAACAAAAAGCAATCGAGAAATAATCTTTTTCATATTTTTATTTATTTATTATTATTAATTTTGACATTACTTGATTTTGGTTTTTTAATACCAGAAGATATGAACCTGCATCTATAGGGTTAAGGTCAATTCTATTATCTCCATAATTTAAAACTTGATTTTCTATTTTCTTAATCAGTTTTGCATTTATATCATATATGAATAATTCTCCAATAAATACTTCGTTATTCTTGTACAATACATTTATTGCTCCGTTTGATGGATTAGGGGATATTAATATCACATCCTCTTTTGATTCTATGTCATTTAAACCTATTCTTTGTTTAACATAAGTCCAGTCAATTCCTGATATTTCTTCTGAACATACTCCACTTCTAACTCTAACTCTATAGTAGTATAATCCAATTTCAGTTGGGGTATCAGTAAGCCAGTTACTATCAGGTGAATTTGGAATAGTTAACCATTCGTACTCTAACTTTTTTCTCTCCCAAACAAAACTATCTCCAATAAATGCCCTTAGTTCCATTCTTAATTCTTGATTAAGCTCAATTGTGTCTTGTACTCTAAACACATTTCCTGCCCTTGTTCTTGGGGAAACATTAATTAATACTGAGTTGCTTGTGTCGGAAACGAGTCTTGAGTTAACAATTCTACGATAATGTAGGGTTTCTTGAGCTCTAAAAGGAAGATATGATTGAAGAATTCTAAGATCTGAATCTTCTGCTAATTCCCAATCCTCGTTGTTTCGACTTTGAATCCATAAATAAGAATACTGACCATTTCCTCCTGTTGGCGTTGAACCTTGAATTGTTTGTGTTGGAGCATTAAAGCAGAGAGTTTGGTCGCCCGATATTATGTTATTAAATATTGGTGTTGGAGGAGTGGTGATTGTGTAGTCTTGTCCATAATTTGTTCCAAAACTATTTGTTGCATATGCTCTTATTCTATATGTTGTTTCAGGCTGAAGGTTAGATAGGTTTGAAGAAAAGGCTCCCATTCCTGATCCAAGAATTAATTTTGAATCTGTTTTTTGAGGGAGGCTTCCATTTGTTGTCCAACATACTCCTCTTTCAAAAACATCACTTGATCCCAAATAAACTACTTCTCCTCCGGTTTGAATACTGTTATAGGATAAAAGAGATGTTTGGGCTGTGTTAACTCTTGGGAGTTGATAAACTCCATCTATTTCAATCTGATCAATATATATTGGATTTGAGTTTTGAGATACTCCTTCAAATGCTATATAGAAATTGTCATTTGGGTTTGTTAGGTTAATTGAATCTAATGTCCATTGGTTGGTTGAGGAAGAGTATGTTTTTAATAAATTCCAATCTCCTTCTACTCCAATTTTTGAATATACATTTAATGTATTTGTTGTGTTTGGCTTATGGTACCAGAATTTTATTTTTGTATCTGAATAATTTAAAAGGTTTACTATTGGAATAATTAATTTTGATGTTGTGTTGTCAATTGGTTTATACATAAAGAAATTTGTTCCACTATAAGGATTGATAGTGCCGTCTAATGAAGTTAATTTCCAATTGATACCTTTATCGAAACAATTACTATCTATATTTTCTGAAACAAAAGAATGAGGGAAATTACTTATTCTTTCACATTTTGTTATGATGGATTTCTGTTCTCCGTATGAAATAAGACCTAAGTTTTTTGCATATGCACGGAAATAATATTCAGTGTTAGATTCTAAATTTGATGGGATTACTGTAAATTGTCCAATTCCTATTGTTGGAGAGGAAATAAATGAATCATCAATCACTGGGAAGGGTTGGGTTGAAAATACTATCCCTCTTTCAATTATTGGAGTGTATCCTTGACTAAGAACGGAAGATGAAATTCTTGCTGATTTATCTGTTATATTATCAATTCTCAAAGTGTCAACAATTGGATAAGCCATTAAATTTGCTTCAGATATAATTACATTATCTATACATACTCCATATCCCGAATACAATTCTGCTTCAAAAGCTATAAAGTAGGTATTTGATTTCTCTGGTAAATTAATTGAATCCATTGTCCAATTTGCGGTGTTTGAAAAATAAGTTTTCAAAAGTTGCCATTGGCTTTGTTGGGAAGTTTTGTAATAAACTCTTAATACATCTTGAAAATCTCCTTTTTGTTTTGTTGCGTAATAAAATTTCAAATATGGTTGAGAAAGTACAGATACATCTAATTGAGGTGTGATAAGCTTTCTTGTTTGTCCAGTAGGATAAGTTGAAGAGAGAGTTGCAAATTTTAAGCCATCTTGTGCTGATGAAATTCCACCGGATATTGTTGAATCTTTTATTTTCCATACATTTGAAAAGTATGAATTAGACTCTTCTGACCAGCATGTTAATGAATTTGAATGTTCAAAACTATTTGAGAATGGGAATGTCCTAACTGATTGACAAGGTGTGGTTACTTGAATAATTTCTCCGAAGAAATAAGCCTGTGAAGAATTTTTGACATAAGCCCTAACATAATAAGTGGTTGATGGCTGAACGGCTGATATTATTGAAGTAAAATCATTAACAGATTGGTTATTGATAATTTTTGTATCTGTGAATAGAGGATTGTTAGAGGTAGAATAGACAATACCTTTTTCAATAATTGGATCTGTGGTTTGAGAAACCGTTACACTAACATAAATTGAGTCTGAAGTTACTCTTGTTATTGCATTAGTTATTGCTCTTGGAGCATTTGGAGATATTGCTCCAAAATCGAAGCTAATATTTTTTGTTGCTATGTTTTCAGTTATTCTTTGTATTGGTTTATTTAACGCATTACCACTATTTGAAAGACTATTTGGGGTTGAGCTATCCGTGAAGTTTGTATTATTGGAAGTCCCAGGAAAAGGGTTGCTCGTCCTATTCCATCGGCTTGATTGATTAGCCTCTTCAATGTCAATACCCATCCATGTTGGAACGCAATTTGCACAATTCATATTCCATCCTGGAACATTTTTATCAATGTGTGTAATTATCATCCCATGTCCTGGGAAAAACCTATCCCAACCAATTTGTTGACGGTTTTCAAGAACAAAATATTCTGTAGGACTATGAGTTAGTTTGTATGCAATATTGGAAGAAGATAGTGGTGGAAGGGTTTTGTTTCCAATTCCACTTGCGGTGTTTAATTCGATTAGATCTAAAAATCCTTCCGAACTTCTTTGAAATGCACTCCACAAACAAGGTGTTCTCCCTCCATTATTATAACTCCCTCCTGACATAACATCCCAATCATCTGAAGCAAATGATTGACCATTTAGTTCATAGTCAGTATCGTAAACATCAGCTAAACCAAGAACATGAGAAAATTCATGAGCAATTGTTCCAATTACTGGTGGAGTTGTTCCTGAAAAAGTTGTTCCGTTCAACTCAGAAGAACATGCATAGCTATATATGTAAACTCCATCTTTTTGAACCGGAGGATATATTACTCCTCTATGAGGCCAAATTGCATTAGGCTCTCCTGAGCTTGTAGCACATCCTGCAAAAATCATATATATACAATCTACATACTCACTTCCATTACTGCAATAGTTAGCAAAATTAATTGACGAGTCTGCCACATTAATAATTTCAGATAATAAATTTTTTGCTCCTAAATGGTCAGTTACTTCATAACTATAAGCTTCGCAACCGGCACTTGAAATATATGGTCCAAAAACGTCTGCAGTTACATTAACATTTTCAAATGTTGAGGCCAAAAAATAATCTTTAATGCTTCCCTCGTTTCCGTTAATATTATAACCTACCTGATTGAATAAATTGTCAAAATATTGAGCATCATTAACAAATGGTCTATTTGGATATCCTACTAAAAGCACAATTATTCTAAGTTGTCTTTGTGTTGTTTTGGCTTGAATTAATGCATTTTGAAAATTAGTAGTTTGTTTAAATTCCCATAATTGCTTTAGACTATTAATTTGTTCATTCGAAAAAAACAATTCTTTGTTAAGAGTTCGAAGGAGTTCTAATTCTTCAATTTTTCTCTCACTTTCATTATGAGCAGTTATATTTGAAGGCTTCATTCCTCCCTTATCATCAGGAATTGCATAAACAAAATCACCATTTTTAGCTTTCAAAATTGTATAACCATCTATCGTTTTTGCCCAGTTAACTTTTTCATCTCCTTTCAAGAAAAGCAATAAATTTGTATTATCCGATTGTTTTACAGTAATCTGATGTTTATAGGCAGGTATTGCTATGGTTTTTGAGCTAATACCTAAAAGAGTAACCCCTAAAATGATTAAAAAAAATATCTTCTTCATATAATGTGTTAATATCAAAAAATCTAATTGGCAAAAGTAAGAATTTATGCTTAATATTCAAAATTAATTGGGCGTTAAATTCTGCTTTAAAATTTTAACTTGTAAAATAATCATGTATTTATCTACAATAACCAAAAAAAGATTCTTCATTTATTATAACGCAAAAAAGAATAAAGTATTGATATTTATAGTAAAAAATCTTTAATCAAGTTCAAATATTCTTTTGTTGGAGTATTGTCAAAATTCCTAAGAGTGATAATACTGGCTTCAATTTTAGAAGATTTATCTTGTATTATTTTTTCAATGCTTTGCTGAAGAATTATATGAAGAACAACTCTTTCACATTCCTTATTAGATTTTGAGTATATGTTTATTTTTTTAATTATAATAAGACTATTAACATTAGCTATTTCAATAAATATTTCAGACTCCTTCTTGGGAAGAATTATACATAAGACGCCTTTTTTTGATAGCAGTTTTGATGCGGAATGAATAATATTTTCATAAGTTAGAGACGAAGTGTGACGAGCTTGATTTCTGCTTAAAGAAGGTCCTTTTAAGCTCGAAATAAAAAAAGGAGGATTGGATACTATTAAATCAAATTTATCCGAAGTTTCTTTTGAGAATGAAAGTAAATCAATTTGTTTGGCAATTAATCTTGAAGAGAATTTTGAATTTTCAAAATTTAAACAAGCCTCTAAAATTGAGTTGTAATCAATATCAATTGCCGTAACTTGTGATAATGAATATTTTTGTGCCATACATAAGGCAATAATACCACAGCCTGTGCCAATGTCTAATATATTTTTTGGATTTATGGTTGGAGTAAGAGAAGACAATAAAATAGCATCAGTCCCAATTTTCATTGAGCTTTTAGAGTGATTAAGAGAAAATTCTTTACACTGAAATTCCATATTTAAATTAATAAAAAAGCTGCCTAAAAAAATTAGGCAGCTTGAATTTTAAAATCTCTATTTATTAATATGTGTCTTTCGATCTTCGAGATGCAGCATACATTATTCTTAATGCTCCAACTTGTCGAAGCTCTTGTTTAATATCACTAACATCACCCATCTTTACTTCTTTATCACATTTTATTGTTGTTGTAATGAAAGGGACATCAACCTCATCTCTTGCAGCTCTTTCCGATTCAACAAAAGCTCTTATGTCACTCACCTCAGCAAATTGGTCATTTAACTGAATTCTCGGTGCTGAACCAAACTTTCTCTCTTCAATAGGTGGGCCAATGTGAATATAGCTGTTTAATGATTTCTTTTCAAGTTTTTGAATTTCTGAACCTTGAGGAACATTAACTCTAACAAAAAGAGTACTTTCTCTCATTGTAGTAATAATCATGAAGAAAAACAAAAACATGAAAATAATATCTGACATCGAACCAGCATTTAGTGCTGGAGTCGATTTTTCGCCTTGTTGTTTAAATTTTCCCATTAGTTATTCCCTCCTACATTTTTAGGTTCTGCCTCTGAAATTGCTGTTGGGATAGCTTTATCAACAGCATCTCTTTGGTCAACATTGCAATCTTTGTAATCTCTTCCAAATCTTGTTTTTGCAAATTCGTCTTTCAATTCATTAATTGCAGCAGTTAATTCATTTTGAACTTTGAAATACATATCATACGAAGTTCCTCTATCATTTTGAAGAGAAATTACTCCTTTTGAAACTTCATATTTCCCTATTAAAGGAATTTCAGTTGAAATCTTTTCTGGTAGATCTGGCAAGTTCTGTGGATTTGATAAGAACTCTTTTGCACGCTCTTTTAATCCATTGATCTCTCCTATTTCACCATCAAAAAGCAGTTGATCAGCACGATTTACTTTTACTGTAAATGTGTTTCTCTTATGAATTTCAGGTGGTTTAATATTTGGATCAGATGGCGGTGGTAAACGCCTTTGAATCCCTAAATCCGTATTAATTGATGAGGTTAATAGGAAGAAAGTTAACAAAAGAAATGATATATCCGCCATTGAATTGCTATTCAATGCTGGTACCGCTTTTTTCTTTCTCGCCATAATTATTTAATTTTTTTTGCTACTTCAGAGTATAAAGCTGTAACTATCACTCCAAATAAAAGAACATATACCATGTATAATGAAGCTCCAATTAATTTAGAGTTTTCAAAGTTAGAACCTGTTTTTTCAAACAAATCTTTCGATACATCTTCTCCGGATGATAATAGGTATGAGCCTACAAAAACTACAACTAATGCTCCAACAGCAATAATAATTCCCATTTGCTTTTTTGGGTCATCTATGAAACCTCTAATAATAAATCCTAATGCAAATCCTAAAGCAGAGATTATACTAATAGATATAAAGATAACCACAGTCCAATAGGACAAATTCCAAAATAGTTGAGCTAATGATGTATTTTCAAAAAATACAGAGTATAGCACTGTAGTTAATGATGCAATAGCTCCCCATATTATTATAATTGTCCAATATATTTTTTTAAAATCTTTTTTCATTTTTTACCTCCTGGTTGAATAATTTAGTAATTAAAATAGTTTGTTATTTCCTTGATAGAAATATTTCTGTTTTTAATACTACTTTCTGTTTTTAACCAAGATATCCATAAATGAAATAGAAGCGTCTTCCATAGTTGTAACAATACTTTCAATTTTTGAAAGTAAGTAGTTGTAACAAACTTGAAGAATTAGAGCTACAATTAAACCAAAAATTGTTGTGATAAGAGCCACTTTCATACCTCCTGCAACAACGGTTGGAGAAATATCACCAGCTTTTTCAATGTCGTCGAATGCTTGAACCATACCAACAACTGTTCCTAAGAATCCTAGAGAAGGAGCAATAGCAATAAATAATGAAATCCAAACCATATTGCTTTCCAATCTTGCCATTTGAACTCCGCCATAAGATGTTAATGCTTTTTCTGCATCTTCTAATCCGTTATCAATACGATCTAAACCTTGGAAGAAAATTGAAGCAAGAGGGCCACGGGTGTTGCGACAAACTTCTTTTGCTCCTTCATAATTTCCAGTCTTTACATTGTCTTCTATTTGAAGCAATAGTTTATCTGCGTTTGTTGTTGCAAGATTAACGTAAAGAATTCGTTCAATAACAAGTGCTAAACCCAAAATCATACAAATTAAGATTGGAGTCATCCATTGTACTCCACCCTCAATATATTTTGTTTTTAATACTTGGTGGAATGATTTTGATTCTTCAACAGCAGCAGTTTGCTCAACAGCAGCAGTTTCGGTTGCAGCAGTTTCGGTTGCAGATACTGTTGCTGTTTCTGTTGTTGTTTTTGCTGTTTGTTTTTGTGCAAAAACAGCATTTGATAAACCTAAAGTCAATATGATAACTATCGACAAATAAGCACATAATTTTTTCATAGCCTTTAAAATTGTGTTATTAATTTATTATTAAAATTTCCATTTTGAATTGTGCAAAAGTATTAAAGTTATTTTATTTTACCAATTAATTCTAACTTTTTTTTTCCAAATCTTTATTATTTTTAGATACAAGTACTTTATCGATACGAGCCACATCCATATCAACTATCTCAAAACAAAAGATTTCCCAATTTATTTTGTCGCCTTCTTTAGGTATTTTTCCTGTCAAATCTAAAATTAAACCGCTTAATGTATTATAAGATAATTCTTGATATTTATCCTCTAATTCAAAATAACTTAGAAAATCAAAAAAAGGATATTGTCCATCAACTAACCAAGAATTTTCATCCCTTTCGACTAATTTATATTCATTCTCAACTTCCCCTATCTCATCTGCTGATCCAACCAATGACTCTAAAATATCGTTCATAGTAACCATTCCAATAATAAGTCCAAACTCATCAATTATAAGAGCATAACTTATCTTTTTTTTCTTGAATACTTCTAAAGCATGATATACGCTTGAACTTTCAGGAAGAAACTGAGGCTCTCTAACAATATCTCTAATTGTACCAGTTCTTTTATTAAACATATCCTTTAGAAAAACAACACCAACAATGCAGTCCAATGATTTATCTGCAACAGGATATATATAGTGTATATTTTCTTCAATCTTTTGAATGATTTCTTCATATCCATAATCAATATCAATCCATTCAAAATCATTTCTGTGAGTCATTAAGGATGAAATATCTCTATCACCTAAACTAAAAACTCTTTCAACAATATCTTGCTCAACCTCTTGAATCTCGCCATCTTCGGCACTCTCATTTATTATATGCTTTATCTCATCCTCAGTAATTACTGTATTATCATTCTTTTTAATGCCAATAATCTTAATTAAAAAATTTGTACTCCAAGATAATAGTAAAACAAATGGATAGGTTAGTTTGGTGAGAAGGTTCATAGGAGAAATTATATAACTGGCAACCTTTTCAGGATTATTCAATCCAATTTTTTTTGGCAGCAGTTCTCCCAAAACGAGTGTGACATATGTTACAAGAACTATTACAATTATGTGAGAAATAAATATTGAAATAGAGCCAAAACCAACACTTGAAAGAAATTGATTTAATGGCAAAGAAAGGTTTTTTCCAGAATAGAGACCAGTAATAAGACCAATTGCTGTTATTGCAATTTGAACAGTTGAAAGAAAATACTCTGGACGTTCTGCGGTTTTAAGAATCTTTTTAGCGTTATTGTCTCCCTTTCTGTTTAGAGATTCTAACTTGGATTTACGAGAAGATACAACGGCAATCTCACTCATTGAGAATAATCCATTGATAATAATCAAAATAAATATTATAATTATTTCCACTTCTATTTATTGAGTAATATTATCTATAATTTCTTTTGTTTCAATTTCTTGATTTTGAAACTCATTTTTATTAGAGTTGATTGGCTGATTTTTTTTTGGGGAAAATACAACTGAAACAATTAGTATAAAAACTCCAAAAGTAATTGAAATATCTGCAATATTAAATATTGCGTTAAAAAAACGGAAAGGCTCACCTCCAACAAAAGGAAGCCAAGAGGGAAAGGTTGTGTCAATTATTGGTAAATAAAACATATCAACAACTTTACCATGAAGGAATGTTCCATAAGCATTTTCAAATATTGTTGCAGTTTGGAAGAAAGTACTTTCTGAAAATATTATTCCGTAGAAAAGCGAATCAATAATGTTTCCAACAGCTCCAGCAAAAATTAATGCCATACTATAAATAACAAGCTTCGATTCTTTATTTTCAATAATTCTTTTCAAATAAATAAAAATAAGTATAGAGGCTACAATTCTAAACAAAGTTAGAATAAGTTTTCCCCATTCACCACCAAATGACATTCCAAAAGCCATACCTTCATTTTCAATAAAATGAATTTTACACCAATCTCCAATTAATGGTATCTCCTCAGAAAGACTTAAATTTAATTTAATCCAAATCTTTAATATTTGATCAACAATAAGAATGAAAAAGATTAGAAAAAGAGGTTTCTTCATTTATTATTTTTTCTTTTTAACTTCATGATTTTTAGCTTCAACAGTCAGGGTTGCATGAGGAACCAAACGAAGTCTTTCCTTTGGAATTAACTCTCCTGAAATACGGCAGATACCATATGTTTTGTTTTCAATCCTAACTAATGCAGCTTCTAAATCCTTAATAAATTTTTGTTGTCTTGAAGCCATATTTGCATTTTCTTCTTTAGATTGAACACTACTTCCTTCTTCTAAAATTTTAAACGTTGGTGAAGTGTCTCCTAAATCATTTGCATCATTTGAAAAAGCTTCCAATAACATACTAAGGTTTTCTCTTGCTTGATCCAATTTTTCCTCAATAATTACCTTAAATTCATTCAATTCTTCGTCAGAATATCTTTTTAATACTTTATTGTCATCGCTCATAACAAATAATTTTTTTAAAATAAAACGTATCTATTTACTAATAATGATGCAAAGATATATATTTATTTTCAAAATTGCCATATCAATAAATATTTTAGCAATATATCTTTAAAAGTTATCATAATTGAGACAATCTTCTTGGTCAAATATAATTAATTTCATTATATATTACAGACATTTCAAAAAGAAGATAATCTTAATAATTGCTATTAATTAATATATTATTTGTACTTTTGTCAATTAATTTTTATTAAGTGCGATGTTTTATAATACGTTTAAATATAAGTTTTTTTATCTAAGGGCAATCTTTTTTATTTGTTTATTTTTCTCTTTTAGCACATCCACTTTTTCTCAGGACAGGAGGAAATTGGAAGATGAAAAGGCTAAGATAGAAAGAGAGATTAATGCAATTAATGCAATTTTAAAAGAAACAAAGAACACTAAAAGGATGTCTGCCTCTGAACTTTCAATTTTGAAAAAGAAAATTGATTCCAGACAAAAACTTATTAACAATATCTCCAAACAAATGAATATACTGAATGGAGAAATTACAAACACACAAAAATCTATTATAGAACTCAATAACGAAATAGAAGTCTTAAAAAAAGAATACGCTAAGATGCTTCGTTATGCACAAAAGAATAGGACAGCCACAGATAAAATTTTATTTATTTTCTCTTCTAAAGACTATCGCCAGGCATACCAAAGATTTGTATTCTTCCGACAATATGGTGATATGCAAAAAAATATGATGTATAACATACAAAATAAATTTGATGAACTGGAAAAGAAGACAAGCGAGCTAACAATAAAGAAAAAGAATCAAGAAAATCTTCTTCAACAAGAAGAAAAGAATAAGAAAGTTCTGACGAGTGAACAAGCTGTTAAGCAAAAAAATATTCGCCAACTTACAAAAAAAGAAAAGCAACTTGCTAAGCAAATAAAAGAAAAACAACAAAGGAGAAAGAAACTCCAAAATCAAATAAATCAAGCCATTGCTGCAGAAGTTAGAAAGCAAACTAATATTGCATCTAAGAAAAATGCCAACAAGTCTTCAACATCTGAGCCTAAAGCTCAAAAATCGAAAAAGCAAGAATATGTTATGAGTGCAACCCCTGAAGAGGTACAGCTGTCTAATAGCTTTTCTGCAAATAGAGGAAAGCTACCTTGGCCAACAGAACAAGGAGTTGTGACAAGTTCTTTTGGAACTCACCCTCATCCTGACATAAAAGGCATTATGATTGAAAACAACGGGATAGATATTAGGACACCAAAAGGAGCTTCCATTAGAGCAGTGTTTGAAGGAGTTGTTTCAAAAGTGTTCACCGGTCCAAATGGGCAACAAATTATTATTATACGTCACGGAGAATACCTATCTGTTTATACAAATCTCTCCTCTGTTAATGTTTCAAATGGCTCTAAAGTTTCAACAAAACAAAAGCTCGGAACAGTTTATACAAATGGAGAAAATGTATCTGAATTTAACTTTCAAGTTTGGAAAGGAAACAATAAACAAAACCCATCATCCTGGATTAGATAATAAATAATGTTAAATAAAAATATAAGGAATAAATTATGAGAAGATTAAAATTAACCTTAACAATTGCATTGCTAATCTTATTTGCAAGCAGTGCATTCTCTCAAGCCAAATGGAGCTTCAAAACAAACAAAATTAATGATTCAATATCAGAATTAGAACTAACAGTTAACTTGGAAACTGGCTGGCATATATACTCTCAATATACAAAAGGGACAGAACTCCCAATAGAATTTAGTTTTGAAAATAATAATAATTATCAAAAAATTGGAGCAGTTAAAGAACCTAAATCAATTGCTGAATATGATAAGTATGCTAAAGACACAACTCGTCACTTTGAAGGAAAGGTAAAATTTCGTCAAAGAGTTAAGGTTTTAAGTGAAAAAGATTTCAAAATAAAAGGCTCTGTTAATTTTCAATTATGCGAAAAAGGGAGCTGCATTCCTCCTGATGATGCTGCTTTTTCATTTGACATAAAAGGAAACCCAAAAGCCGCCCTAATGGCAGCACCACAAGCCGTTACAGAAACCCAAACAGAAGAATTAACCCAAACCAACACTCAAACCTCAACTCTTAGCAAAACAGAAAATCAAACAAAGAGCAATAACTCAATGCTTATGATTTTTCTTATCTCCCTTGGAGCGGGACTACTAACCCTTGTAACTCCATGCGTGTTTCCAATGGTGCCAATGACAATAAGTTTCTTTATGAAAGGCAAGAAAAGCAAGAAGCAAGGACTAAAAGAAGCCTATTTCTTTGGAGGTTCTATAATATTTATCTTTGCCGTTCTTGGACTAATCCTTACCCTTGTTTTAGGAAAGGATGCAATGTACATAATCTCAACCCACTGGGTGCCAAACATAATATTCTTTATCATCTTTATGATATTCGCCTTCTCATTCTTTGGAATGTTTGAAATAACACTTCCTTCATCTTGGATAAACAAATCAGATAAAAATGCAGATAAAGGAGGATATTTAGGAGCTTTCTTTATTGCCCTTACAACAGTTTTAGTTTCCTTCTCATGCACAGGACCAATTTTGGGAGCCGCCCTAATGGGGATTGCTTCAAGCTCAACAAATAGTTTAGTATTCTTTATCTCAATGATAGGCTTTGCACTTGGCTTTGCACTCCCTTTCACTCTCTTGGCAATGTTCCCTCAAATGCTTTCAAAAATGAAGTCAGGCTCATGGCTAAACACAGTTAAGATAGTATTTGGATTTTTAGAAATAGCACTTGGACTTAAATTCCTTTCAATGGCAGACCTTAGTGCTGATTGGGGACTTTTGGACAGAGAAACATATTTAGTTCTTTGGATAATAGTATTTACCCTTCTTGGATTTTATCTTCTTGGAAAGCTTAAATTTAAAGGAGACAGTGACCTTAAGCATATTGGAGTTGGAAGACTATTTCTTTCAATCATAACCTTCTCCTTTGCCCTTTACATGATACCAGGACTTTGGGGAGCACCTCTAAAAGCAATCTCAGGATATGTTCCACCAATGACAACACAAGACTTCAACATAGAACGTTCAATTATTGAAAATGCCTCAAAAGCAGCAACCCCAACAACATCAGAAAATGCCCTGCCGTCAGATAGAAAATATGCAGACCAACTTCACTATCCAACAGGATTTGAAGGCTTTTTCGACCTTGACGAAGCAAAAGCTTATGCAAAGAAAGTTGGAAAACCAATCTTTATAGACTTCACCGGCAAAACCTGTGCAAATTGTAGAGAAATGGAATACTATGTTTGGGAAGACAAACAAGTAAAACAAATCCTAACACAAGACTATGTTATGGTAGCACTTTACACCGATGCCAACACAATTAAACTCTCAGAAAATGAGTGGGTAACCCTAAAGAATGGAACAGTAATTAAGACCCTTGGGAAGAAGAACCATAACTATCAAATAGAACAATTCAATGCCAATGCACAACCTCTATATGTTTTAATGAACTCAGAGGGCAAGATCTTAACCACACCAAAAGGCTACGACAGAAATGTCCCAAACTTCATAAAATTCTTAGAAGAAGGAAAAGCAAACTTCAAGAAATAGTAAAAGGATAAAAAATAAAACATATAATTCCTTAAATAAAAACTGTGAGCATCTAATATATTTAATTGCTCGCAGTTTTTATTTATATACAATCCCCTTTTCCAAACCCAAATAAAATGCCCTAACTCTTTACACAAAAAAAAAATATAACCATTTCATATTAAACAAACCCTCTTTCCAACTATTTAAACGAAGTTTAGAACTCGCGAGATGGGTATGTCAGACTATGTGAGATGGGTATGTCAGCACCCCTGAGATGGGTATGTCAAGAGCGCTGAGATGGGTATGTCGTGGGGTGTGAGATGGGCATCTCGCGAGTTCTAAACTTCGTTTAAATAGTTGGAAAGAGGGTTTGAATAGTTTGGAACTGCTTTTGTTTTGTTTTATAGATAGTTTATGACTGAAATGTAGACAGTTAGCTTAGTGCATATTGTATATGGCTGCAAATATCTTTATGGCATCTGAAACGGATTTTACTTGAGATATTGATAGTGATAATTTTTCTCCTACTTCTTTTAGTTGGGTTGTTGTTGGATAGGATTGAACATAGGTTAAGACATTTCCAAAAATTTCGGAGTTAAAATATTCTGAGCCTTTTGCTACTCCAAATGTTGCAACCATTTTATCTCTTTTTAGGACTAATTTCTCTATTCCAATCTTTCTGGCTATTCTGCGAAGTTTAATTGTATCTATTAGTTCTAAGGTTTGCTTTGGGATGTTACCAAAACGGTCTTTAAGTTGTTTTCTGAAAACTTCTAATTCCTGATCTGTTTCCAAACCATCAAGTTCTTTGTAGAGGTTAAGTCTTTCAACAATATTTGTGATGTATTGGTCGGGGATAAGAATTTCAAGGTCAGTTTCAATATTGCATTCTTTTGTGTAATATCCTCCTTCAATTAATCTCTTTTGTTTTTCTTCTTCTTCGTAAAGCTCTTTAAAGTCGGTTTGTTTCAACTCTTCTATTGCTTCATTGAGTATTTTATGATACATATCAAACCCAATCTCTGAAATAAAGCCTGATTGTTCTCCTCCAAGTATATTTCCTGCTCCTCTAATATCAAGGTCTCTCATTGCAATACTAAATCCCGAACCAATATTTGAAAAGTCTTCAATTGCTTGCAATCGCTTTCTTGCTTCATCTGTAATAAGGCTAAGGGGTGGAGTTAAAAGATAACAATATGCTTTCTTATTACTTCTACCTACTCTTCCTCTTAGTTGGTGAAGGTCTGAAAGTCCATAGTTTTGAGCATCATTAATTATGATTGTGTTTGCATTTGGAATATCTAATCCATTTTCAATAATGGTTGTAGAGACCAAAACATCAAAATCTCCTTCAATGAAACTATACATTACTTCTTCTAATTGTTCCCCTTTCATCTGTCCATGCCCAATAACAACTTTAGCATCAGGAACAAGACGTTTCACTAATCCTGCAATTTCTTCAATGTTTTGGACTCTATTATGAACAAAATAGACTTGTCCTCCTCTGGAGATTTCAAATAAAATGGCATCTCTTACTACTTCTTCTTCAAAACAACTTACTTGTGTTGTGACAGGTTGACGGTTTGGAGGGGCAGTATTAATAATAGAAAGGTCTCTTGCTCCCATAAGCGAAAACTGCAAAGTTCGAGGGATTGGAGTTGCAGTTAGGGTTAGAGTATCAATATTTATTTTAAGCTTTTTAAGTTTTTCTTTCATTGCAACTCCAAACTTATGTTCTTCATCTATAATGAAAAGACCTAAATCTTTAAACTCTATTTCTTTACTTAGGAGTTTATGGGTACCAATAAGTATATCTATTTTCCCTTGTTTGAGGTCTTGAATAATTTGATTTTTTTCTTTTGTGGAGCGGAAACGATTAATATAATCTACCCTACAAGGCATATTGTCTAACCTGTCGGAGAATGTTTTGAAATGCTGAAATGCTAATATTGTTGTTGGAACTAAAACAGCAACCTGCTTACTATCTGCAACGGCTTTAAAGGCTGCACGTATTGCTATTTCTGTTTTCCCAAATCCAACATCCCCACAAACCAATCTATCCATAGGGATTCTACTTTCCATATCATGCTTTACATCTTTGGTTGTCTTATCTTGGTCGGGAGTATCTTCATATATAAAAGATGCTTCAAGTTCGTGTTGTAGATAAGAATCGGCAGAATATGCAAAACCAAGTGAAGCCTTTCTTTTAGCATAAAGAGCAATTAAATCTTTAGCAATATCTTTAACCCTTTGCTTTGTTTTATTTTTTAAGTTATTCCATGTATTTGAACCAAGGCGATGAAGAGTTGGGATTGTTCCATCTTTACCAGAGTAGCGTGAAATTTTATGTAGAGCATGAATACTTACATAAAGAATATCATTGTCTTTATAAACTAAACGAATTGTTTCTTGTTGCTTTCCATTGTTTTCTAATTTCTCAAGTCCAGCAAACTTTCCTACTCCATAATCAATATGAGTTATGAAATCCCCTGGCTTAAGTTGCATTAAGTCTTTAAGAGTTAGGGCTTCTCTATTTTGTTTTTGGTCTCTAACCTTATATTTATGATATCTCTCGAATAGTTCATGGTCAGTAAATACAGCAACTTTTAACTCATTGTCAATAAATCCAGAAGTAATGGAATTCATTAGGTAATGAATATTCACATATGCCGAATCTTTTCCAAACTCCTTAATAATCTTTTCTATCCTATCTTTTTGCTTTGGATTTTCAACACAAAAGAAATTAGTGAATGAATTTTCTGCTTGTGATTTTAAGCAATCAACCAAGAGATTGAAGTTTTTATTGAAAGAAGGTTGAGGGCTTGTGTTAAAACTAATTAAGTTGTCTTTTGAAAGCATTGGATTAGAACCAAGTTCAACAATGGAATGTTCTAAAATACTCTTTTTAAATTCTTCCGCAGAGTTGTATATTTCGTTTGGTTTAAGATGAAGATTCTTATTTTCAAGCTCTAAATATACTCTTTCTGCAAACTCATATTCCTTATCCAATTTCTCTAAACAGAGAGACAAATGGTCAGCCCACACAATAGTATTTTCTCCAAAATAATCAACCAAAGAAACCATTTTTTCTTGAGTTATTGTTTCGTTTTGTATGTTTGGAACAATAACCAAAGATTTTTTTTCTTCAATAGTAAGCTGTGAAACCACATCAAATGTTCTTAAACTTTCAACATCATCTCCAAAGAACTCAACACGATAAGGATACTCATCTGCAAAAGAAAAAACATCAATAATACCTCCACGAACTGCATATTGGCCAGGATTAAAAACAAAATCAACTCTCTCAAAAGCATATTCATCCAAAACATCAATCACAAAATCAACCGAAAGAGATTCTCCTGCATTTATCTTTAATGTGTTTTTAGTAAGCAATTGTTTTGAAATAACTTTTTCTAAGAGAGCCTCCGGGTAAGTAATTATTATGGTTTGAGAATTATTATTCAAACGATTCAGCACCTCGGCTCTAAGTAAAATGTTAGCATTATCCGTTTCTTCAACTTGATAGGGAAGTTTGTAGGCAGAAGGATAGAAAAGAACATTCTTTTTGGAATAGTCTAAATCTTGTTCTCCAAATATTTGTTCAATATCATTACAGAAGTATGCAGCCTTTTCTTTATCAGAAATAATGATTAGATGAGTAAACTCTTTTGACTTATTAATTGAGCTTGCTACACAAAAGCTCATAGCACTCCCTGCCAAAGATTGAATATTTAGCCTTGAATGACGCTGAGTAATAGTATGGAGAATCTCTATATATTTAGGATTCTTTGAATAGATTTCAAGCAATTCTTTCACTTTGCAAAGTTACAAAAGAAGATGAAAATAAAAATTAATCTACCCTTTTATAATGAAGGTTTTCTTTTCTTTGAGTTCCATCATTAATTGAAACTTGGAGTATTAACTCATCTTTGGTTAATTTTTTTATTTCCATTATTGAAGTATCAGGAGCTCCAAGGATGAAAGAAAATAGTTTTTTGTCTCTTACAAAATATCTAACATTAACTTCTTCTTTACCATTAGTTACCAATAGAGTATTATCTTCTCTGAATGTGTTAAAGGTTGGGGGATATTTTGTCATATCTAAAGTGTCGCTCCCTTGAAAAGAGTAACCAACAATTAGAATATGTTGCCATTTACCTACTATCTTTTCATTATCATTCTTACAAGAAAATAAAGTTAAAGAAATAGCAAAAACTGCTAAAAATAAAATTGCATTTGCTTTCATTTTATCAATTAATTAGATCTATTTTATAACAGATGTTTCATCTGCGAAATTATATAATTATTTTCAAATAGTAGTGCTAATTTAAAATATCCTATTGTAAAATAGATGTTAAACTAAAAATCTACTTACCTTTGTATCTTTAAACTAAGGGATAATAAATATAATTTATATTTAATGATATGATTAAGGATAAGTCCATTAAAGAAGAAATAAAGCAACTTGCTGAAAAATATTTTGATGAAATCGTTGAATATCGTCGCCATTTTCACAAGTACCCTGAACTTTCAACTTTTGAAGAAAACACTTCTAAGTTTATTTGTTCTAAATTAGATGAATTTGGAATAGAATATAAAAAAAATATTGGTGGGTTTGGAATTTGTGGATTTGTTAATGGGAAAAATCCTCAAAGCAAATGTGTTGCTTTAAGAGCAGATATGGATGCTCTTCCCATTAAGGAAGAAACCAATTTGCCCTTCAAGTCAGAAAAAGAAGGAATTATGCATGCATGCGGACATGATGTTCATATGTCTTCTTTGCTTGGAACTATCAAGATTTTAAAAGATTTAAAAGATAAATTTGAAGGGAGAGTAATGTTTATCTTTCAACCTTCTGAAGAAACATATCCGGGAGGAGCATTAAAGATGTTAAGGGATGGACTATTTGAAAATGTAACACCAAGGAGTATATTTGCTTTTCATGCAACTCCAGAGATGGATTGTGGATACATTGGAATGAAAGAAGGGAAATGTATGGCTTCAACTGATGAAATTTATATTGATATAATTGGCAGAGGAGGACATGGAGCTACTCCAGATTTGAATATTGATCCAATTGTTGCAGCCTCTCATGTTGTAATTGCACTCCAAACTATAGTTTCAAGAAATGCCAATCCAACACTTCCTACAACCTTCTCAATTGGAAAATTTATTGCAGATGGAAGAACAAATGTAATTCCTAATACAGTTCACATGGAAGGGATTATCAGAACCTTTGATGAAGATTGGAGAAAAGAATGTCATTCCTTTATTGAAAGAATATCAACTCAAACTGCAAAAGCGTTTGGAGCCGAAGCAAAGGTGTTTGTAGATCATGGGTATCCTTATGTTTATAATAACCCAGAACTAACCAAACAGGCTTTTGAACTTTCTAAAGATTATTTTGGCGAGGATAAGGTTTTGAGTATGGAAGCAAGAATGACAGCAGAAGACTTTTCTTATTTTTCACAAAAAGCTCCGAGTTGTTACTTTAGAGTTGGGACAAGAAAACAAGGAATGCCAATCACCAATCTTCACACTTCAAATTTTGATGTTGATGAAAATTGCATTAAAAATGCTATGGGTATTTCTGCTTATTTCGCAATTTGCTCTTTAATTTCAGCCTAATTCATCTTTTTGGTTTACCTTTGCAACTTAAATAATATCTGGTGGAAACTGTAAATATTAAAGGAAAATACTTTGAAAAATACATAACTAATGAAGAAATTAATTCAATAGTTAAGTCTTTAAGCCAAAGAATCAATGAAGATTATTTTGGAAAGGAAATTTATTTTTTGGTAATTTTGAATGGAGCTTTTTTATTTGCAAGTGACCTATTCAAGCAAATAAAAGGGCTTCCAAGAATTAATTTTATTAAAGTTTCCTCCTACTCAGGAATTTCCTCAAGTGGAAAAGTTAACGAATTAATTGGACTTAATGAAGATATCACAGGCAAAGATGTTATTATTATTGAAGATATAGTTGATACAGGCAACACAATGGAAGAGCTGCTTAAACTATTAAAAACAAAAGAGCCTTCTTCATTAGAAATTTGTTCTTTAATGTTAAAACCAAATTCATTTAAGAAAGACTTTAACATAAAATATATTGGAAAGGAAATAAGCGATGAGTTTATTGTGGGATATGGATTTGATTTGGACGGATATGGTAGAAACTTAAAAGATATTTATCAACTAAAGAGAAAAGCTGACAAATAGTTAATTTATAATAAAAATAGGATAACAATGTTAAGTATTGTATTATTCGGAGCTCCTGGAGCAGGAAAAGGTACTCAATCAAAAATGTTAGTTGAGAAATATAACCTAACATACATTTCAACAGGGGATATACTTAGAAAAGAAATTGCTGCAGGAACTGAAATAGGTATTCAAGCAAAAGATATAATAAACCAAGGAGGACTTGTTGACGATGAAATAATTGTTCAAATCATTGAAAAAACAATTGAAAATTCTACAACAGGAGGAATTCTTTTTGATGGGTTTCCGCGTACCGTTGTTCAGGCATATATTTTAGAAGGGTTGCTTCATAGAATGAATCGTCGCCTTTTATGTTTGCTTTCTTTAGAGGCGCCTCGTGAGATGTTAATTGAACGTATGCTTAAACGTGCATCAATAGAAGGAAGAGATGATGATAAAAAAGAAGTGATTCTGAATCGTTTTCAAGAATATGACAAGAAAACAATTCCAGTTGCTGAATTTTACAAAGAAAAAGGTATTTATTGCCCCGTTGATGGAGTTGGTTCAGTTGAGGAGGTTTTTGCTCGATTAGAAACTATTATTGACAAAACTCTTGAAAATGCATATAGAAATATTATTTTATATGGAGCTCCAGGCTCTGGAAGAGGAACTCAAGCAAAAAACTTAGCAAAAAAATATGACTTGGTTTATGTTTCAACAGGAGCAATGATTAGAGATGAAATTGAAAAAGGATCAGAGATAGGAATGGAGAGTAAGATATATATTGAAAGAGGAGATAATGTTCCCGACCTTATAGCAATAAAACTAATAGAACAAAAAATATCAAACAATCCTAATGCAAGAGGATTCTTATTTAAAGGCTTTCCTTCAACTTATGTTCAAGCCTACATTATGGATGGCATTTTAGAAAAAATACATACCTCAGTAACTTGTATGATTGAAATGCAATCTAATACTTTACAGTGCATTAGAAGATTAACTCAAAGAAGCAAAACAGAAAAGCGTAGAGTTTATGATATGGACCCTGAAATAATTATTCATCGTCTTGAAAGCTATGAGAATTCGGCAGCAAACGTAAGATCTTATTATCAGAAGAAAAATAAATATTATAATGTAAATTCAGATGCTCCAGTTGATGTTGTATTTGAAACCCTATGCAAAACTGTTGATGAAGCCCTTAAAAAGGCTTAATAGATAGGAAGTAGGAGAGGATTTAGAATAAATAAAGAAAGAAAATAATATGCGTTCAAATTTTGTAGATTATGTAAAGATTAACTGTAGGAGTGGAAAAGGAGGTTCAGGATCAACTCACCTTTTAAGATCACGTCAAACAGCTAAAGGGGGTCCAGATGGTGGAGATGGAGGAAGAGGTGGCCATATTATTTTAAGAGGAAATAAACAATTTTGGACTCTACTTCATTTAAAATATACTAAACATCTTATTGCTCAAAATGGGGGTTCGGGAGGAAAGAGTCGTCTTCATGGTGCTAATGGAGAAGATATTATAATTGATGTGCCACTTGGAACAATTTGCAGGGATGAGATAACAGGAGAAATTGATTGTGAGATAATTGAAGACGGGCAGATGGCAGTGGTGGCTCAAGGTGGTAGAGGAGGATTAGGTAATGACCACTTTAAATCAGCAACTTTTCAAACTCCACGTTTTGCTCAGCCAGGAGAAGATGGACAAGAGCTTTGGAAGGTTATTGAACTTAAAATTTTAGCCGATGTTGGACTTGTGGGATTTCCTAATGCAGGAAAGAGTACTTTGCTTAGTGTTATTTCAGCAGCAAAACCAGAAATAGCAGATTATCCTTTTACCACTTTAGTTCCTAACCTTGGTATTGTTGGATATAGAGACTCAAAGTCATTTATTATGGCCGATATTCCAGGAATTATTGAAGGAGCTTCTGAGGGGAAAGGCTTAGGTCTTCGTTTTCTTCGTCATATTGAAAGAAATTCATTACTCCTTTTTATGGTACCTTGCGATACTCAAGATATAAAGAAAGAGTATAAAATTCTTCTTAAAGAACTTGAAAACTACAATCCAGAACTAATGGATAAAGATAGAATTCTTGCGATAACAAAATGCGATATGTTAGATGAAGGGATGATAAAAGAAATGAAAAAACTTCTTCCCAAAGGAGTAAAATCATTATTTATTTCATCTATTGCATCAAAAGGTTTAATGGAATTGAAAGATTTAATTTGGCAAACCCTAAATGAAGACTCTATTAGATAAGGATAAAGAGTTTTTCTATTTGATTAACGGAAACAGAAGTGAGTTCTTTGATTACATTTTTGCCTTTCTAAGTCACAATCTTAGCTTTGTAATTTTGATTCTTGGTGCATTTGTATTTCTTTCGATAAAGGAATACAAAAAACAATTTTGGATATTAATAATCTTAATTGCATTGTCTTTTCTTTTGGCAGACAGAATATCGGTTTTATGTTTCAAAGATGTTTTTGAAAGGCTCAGACCCAGTCATGCCTTAGAGGGAGTAAACTTAGTTAAACTTAACTCATGGAATCTAATCTATGATTATAAGGGAGGACAATTTGGCTTTGTGTCTTCCCATGCTGCAAATGCTTTTTCTTTAGCAACAATATTCTCTCTTTTAGGAAAGAAATACAAAATATTTTCACTAATTATGTTTCTTTGGGCTATTTTAGTTGGCTATTCAAGAGTTTATTGTGGGGTTCATTATTTGGGTGATGTGATTTGTGGCGCTTTATTGGGTGTCTTAATTGGCTATTTTATCGTATCTATTTATAAATTGGTTGAGAAAAAATATAATATCTTACCAAATTAATTCCTCTTTTCGCTCTTTACTTACTTATGTAAATAATTAATACTGATATATCAGAAGGAGAAACTCCACTTATTCGAGAGGCTTGTCCTATTGTTTTAGGACGTATTTTTGTTAGTTTTTCACGAGCTTCAAAGCTAAGTGAATTAAGAGCTTGATAATTAAAATCATCTTTAATGATAAGATTTTCATGCTTTGATAATTTGTCAGAAATTTCTTGCTCTTTGTCAATATAACTTTGATATTTTATCTTTATTTCTGCTGATTCAACAACCTCTTCTTTTATACTTTGATCTATTAAATCTACTTTTTCTTTTAAATAAGGAATATTAGCAGATAAATCTTTAAGATTTATTTGAGGGCGAAGGATAAGTTGTCCAATTTTTGTTTTTTGATTAATGATTGGAGTTTCTTTTTCTTCAAACAAATTATTTACTTCTTCAGGTAATGCACTATTTTTCTCAATAAATGAAATTAGCTCTTCACAACTTTGAGTTTTCTTCTCAACCCTACGCATTCTTTCCTCTGAAGCTAAACCAATGGCATAAGAAAGAGGTGTTAGGCGTTGGTCTGCATTATCTTGGCGCAAAAGTATTCTAAATTCAGCTCTTGAAGTGAACATACGATATGGCTCATCAACCCCTTTTGTGATAAGATCGTCAATCAGAACTCCAATATATCCTTCAGAACGTTTAAGGACAAAAGCTGGTTTATCGTTCAGATTAAGGTGGGCATTAATCCCTGCCATTAATCCCTGACAAGCTGCTTCTTCATAACCTGTTGTTCCATTTATTTGTCCTGCAAAGTAAAGATGTTCAATTTGTTTTGTTTCTAAGGTGTCCTTCAGTTGAGTTGGGGGAAAATAATCATATTCAATTGCATATCCCGGCTTTTGTATGATTGCATTTTCAAAACCTTTTATCTTTCTTAAAGCATCATACTGAACACTTAGGGCAAGGGAAGAAGAAAAACCATTTATATAATATAAACTTGTATAATTACTTTCTGGCTCTATGAAAAGCTGATGTCTATCTTTTGAAGAAAAGCGTTCAATCTTATCTTCAATTGATGGGCAATAACGAGGACCTCTTCCTTGTATTCTTCCTTGGAAAAGCGGAGATTGGTCAAATCCTTTTCTTAATATATCGTGAACTTCTAAGGATGTATATGCTAAATAACAACTTCTTTGGGTTAGGGGTTCTTTTCTTTTTTCTAAGTAGGAAAATTGTTTGGGTGTTTCATCACCTTTTTGAGCTTCTAATTTAGTAAAATCAATACTTCTTCCATCAACCCTCATCGGCGTTCCTGTCTTTAGGGTCAGAACCTCAAAATCATATCTTTTCAAATCTTCAGACAACCCTTTCGATTGCATCTCTCCTATTCTTCCTCCAACAAAGTTTTGCTCTCCAATATGTATTCTCCCATTCAGAAATGTACCATTTGTTAAAATTACACTTTTTGCCTCAATTTCCAAGCCCATCTTAGTTCTAACTCCACAAACCTTCCCTTTTTCTATTCTTAAACCAATAACCTCATCTTGCCATAGATTAAGATTATTGACAGATTCTAAAATACTACGCCACGAAATTGAAAAGGTAATATTATCTACCTGTGCCCTCGGACTCCACATTGCTGGTCCTTTAGAAAGGTTTAGCATTCTGAATTGAAGAGTATTTTTGTCCGTAACAATCCCTGAATAACCACCTAAGGCATCTATTTCACGAACAATTTGTCCCTTTGCAACTCCTCCCATTGCTGGATTGCAAGAAAGCTGAGCAATTGCATTCAGGTTTTGAGTAATAAGTAAAACTGACGA
The DNA here is from genome assembly GCA_028709955.1 of Bacteroidales bacterium. Classification (GTDB taxonomy): domain Bacteria; phylum Bacteroidota; class Bacteroidia; order Bacteroidales; family P3; genus UBA10566. Next base: position 32,578 of record JAQUTD010000003.1, read on the forward strand.
CCCTAAATTTGCTGCCCCACATGCTGCTTCACATCCTGCATGTCCTGCTCCTACTACTATAACATCAAACTTCTTAAACATTCTTCTTCTGCCTTTCTCATTTGTTTTGCCTGCTTTTCGGTCTTATCCTTCAAACCTAAAAGATGCAAAATTCCATGTATTATTACTCTATGTAGTTCCTTTTCAAAATTTTCATTATGGGTTAATGAATTTTCCCTAACTCTATCAATACTAATAAATAAATCCCCTGCTATTTTTTCCTTATCAGAATAATCAAATGTTATTATATCAGTGAAAAAATCGTGCTCAAGATAAGTTTTGTTTATCTCCAATAAATATTCATCATCACAAAATATATAAGATATATCTCCAATACTCTTTCCTTTTTGTTCCACAACATTCTTAATCCAAGACTTAATCTTATTCTTTTGAGAGATTACATCCTTTGTTTTTACAAAATTAAAACTAATTGCCATTTCAAACGGTTTAATTACAAATCATTATTTAGAAAAAAAATCAACTTCCATAATACAATTCTTACAATCAAAAGTAAGTTTATATGTTTGGTGATTATCCTTGAGATATAGATTTTGGTCGAAATCAGAGCTTTGCTTATCTCTTGTCAAGCACTGTCCCAAGGCAAAACGAATGCAATTTTTTGTTCTCATAAGCACTATGTTGTTGGTTTGATTTGTCTTTTCCACCGAATATTCTATTTCTTCAACCTTATGTCTTTTATAGAATTGTTCCGCCTTCTTATTAACAATATTTTCTCTATAATCCAGATTTTTTGAAATATATGGGTAATCTGTTTGCTTAAATTCTGATTCTTGTCTTTTATAGTTTTCTTTCCTCAAAATAAGGAGTTTTTCACAAGCATTTCGCTTTAGGTTGTTTATTGTGGAGGAAGGGAAAAAGTATTTTTGAGGGCAATTGTTGGTAAAGGTGTTGAGGTAGAATATTGTGTTGCCGAGTTTATCTATTTGTTTAAGAAGATTCTCATTATAGTTTTCAGTATTTTTTGCTAATTGTTTTTCTGTTTCAATCGTTTCCTCAACCATAAGTCCAGTTTCATCTATGAGTTTTAGAGAAAATCCATTAGGCGTTTGGTTTAATTCAATATCCAATGCAATTCTACGCTTTGAGATGTCTTGTTGCAAAAGTTTTGTGAATTTAATATCAAAGTTCCGATATAATTTAGTTAATCTCTTTATCTCAATCTTTCTGTTTGGGATAATGTTTACATACGATTGTTCACTATTTGTTTCAACCTTGTTAACTAAAAATCCTTCTAAATCTCCGTCTTGATTGTAAAAGCATAGGCCATCTCCGTTTGAAATTTCTTCTTGAGTTCCAATTTGAATAAAATCGCTATTTCTGCCTGAAAGATTTAAATCAACAACTTTGCCAATGTATTTGCCTATTGCTTTTGCGGTATCTAAATTTCCTATTACGTCGTTTTTCCCTTGAAGATTAAAACTTGTAAATCCACGATTAAAGCTTCTTTCAAGCTCGGGAATAAAGCCTATTTCCGATTTTCCAATTGAAGAGCGAGAGTATTTTATATAATCTATATATTTGTTTATCTCTTGTGAATAATAAGCAGTTACATTCTTAACATAATCTATATCTTTTAGGCGTCCTTCTATTTTAAAGCTTCTAACTCCTGCTTCAATCATTTGATCAATAAAAACTGAGGCATTTAAATCTTTGGGTGAAAGGAGGTGTTTATTTTTAACTAAAGTTTTCCCATTTTCATTAATTAAGTCATAACGAGAACGGCAAGCCTGAGCACATTCTCCTCTGTTGCCTGAGCGTTTGGTTAATTCGTAACTCAAATAGCATTGACCACTAAATCCATTACACAAAGCCCCGTGAACAAAACTTTCTATTTCAATTTCAGGAACCTCTTTATGTATTTCTGCAATTTCTTCAATGCTTAATTCTCTTGCAAGAACAACTCTTTTAAATCCAATTTCACTTAGAAATTTTACTTTTTCAATTGATGTATTATTGGTTTGAGTGCTTGCATGAAGAATAATTGGAGGAAGATTCATTTCCAAAATTCCCATATCCTGTATAATTAATGCATCAACTCCAATTTTATATAGCTTGTGTATTAATTCTTCAACTTTTGGGAGTTCGTTATCAAATAGGATTGTATTAACAGTTACATATACCTTAGCATTAAAAATATGGGCATAATTAACTAACTCCTCAATATCCTCCAAACTATTTCCTGCTGCAACCCTTGCTCCAAATTCTTCATATCCAATATAAACTGCATCTGCACCTGTTTCAATTGCAGCCTTTCCTACCTCTAAGTTCTTAGCTGGAGAAAGAAGTTCAATATATTCCATAGTTTTGTTTTATTCAATAATTACTATAAGCAACGTTTGTATAATTGAATAGAGTTTTCAAGTCCATAATATAAGGCGTCGCATATTAGGGCATGACCGATTGACACTTCTAAAAGGCTTGGAATATTTTGTTGAAAATACTCTAAGTTTACTAAATCCAAGTCGTGTCCTGCATTTAATCCTAAGCCCTGATATTCAGCTTCTTTTGATGCTTTAATGAATGGTTCAATTGCCTTTTCTCTGTCAATTAAGTAGCCTGTTGCATAACTTTCAGTATATAGTTCTACTCTATCAGCTCCACATCTTTTAGCCCCGGCAATCATTTCTTGTTCTGGATCAACAAATATAGACACTCTACAAATCTGCTTTAAACGAGAGACTATATCTTTTAAAATATCTTCATAAATAACAGTATTCCAACCAGCGTTAGAAGTTAATACATTGTGAGCATCAGGGACTAAAGTAACTTGGGTTGGCTTTACCTGTTCAACCAGGCGAATAAAATCTTCTGAAGGATAGCCTTCAATATTAAATTCAGTAGTAAGTAATGGCTTTAAATTTCTAACATCTGAATAACGAATATGTCTTTCATCGGGACGAGGGTGTACTGTTATTCCTTCTGCACCAAAACGTTCACAATCCAAAGCAACTTTCAAAACATCAGGATTATTTCCTCCTCTGGCATTTCGAATTGTTGCAACTTTATTAATATTTACACTTAACCTTGTCATATTGTTATTTTTTTGCAAAGATACTACTGAAAACAATAAAATTTATATTTTTTTAATGGCCAATTGTGAAATTCAATTCATATAAAAAGTATTTTAACGACAATACATATTGTATATATATGTATTATCCTTGTTTCTACTCTTTTTTTTTTTTGTTCAGTTTTATTGTTATATCTTTGTAAACTATTTATTTTGTATTTAGATTTTAGGTGTGTTTATGGAAAAACGTTGGGTGTTAAAGCAATATGGTGATAAGGATTTAGTTGATAACCTTGCGCAAGACATACAAGTTGATAAAACTTGCTCTCGACCTGAAGAATTTGAAGCATACAAAATAATTGCGAATCTTCTTATTCAACGGGGGATTAATAATTATTCAGATGCGAAGAAATTTTTTAGGCCAAATATAAAAGACTTACACGACCCCTTCCTGCTTAATGATATGGATGAGGCGATTGAACGTATAATGTTTGCAATTAAGGGTGGTGAGAAAATTTTAGTATATGGTGATTATGATGTTGATGGAACTTCTGCAGTTGCTTTAGTATATTCATATTTAGAATTATTTTATTCCGAGGTCGATTTCTATATTCCAGACAGATACAACGAAGGTTATGGAATTTCATATCAAGCAATTGATTGGGCTTATGAAAATGGATTTAAGCTAATTATTTGTTTGGATTGTGGAATAAAAGCTATTGATCAAATTGCATATTCTTCAGAGAAAGGAATTGATTTTATTATTGCAGACCACCACCTTCCTGGAGAAGAATTGCCAAAAGCATGTGCAATTTTAAATCCGAAAAGAGAAGATTCTACTTATCCTTACAAAGAATTGTCTGGATGCGGAATTGGATTTAAACTCATTCAAGCATTAAATATTAAACGACGTCAACCTTTTGAAAAACTTATTCCTTATTTAGATTTAGTTGTAATTGCAATTGCAGCTGATATTGTTCCAATAACTGGAGAGAATAGAATTTTAGCTTTCTATGGATTAAAAGTAATTAATCACCAACCGCGTCCAGGCTTGGAAGCCATTTTAAATTATAGTAAAGTAGTACACATAAGCGACAATACTTCCAATAAACTCTACTTCAACAAAGAACTTAATATATCTGACCTTGTTTTCTTAATATGTCCTCGAATAAATGCTGCAGGTAGAATTGAGTCGGGAAAGAATTCTGTTGAACTTTTGATTTCTAAAAAATTAGAGCAAGCTGAACATATTGCAAAAAAGATTAATGATAACAACGATAGAAGGAAAGAATTAGACAATCACGCAACAGACCAAGCAATTGAAATGCTTCAAAACTCCATAGATTTGAAAAGCAGTAAAGCAACTGTTGTATTTAAGGACGATTGGAATAAGGGAGTTATTGGAATTGTTGCTTCAAGATTAATTGAAAAAAGTTATAGACCAACAATAGTATTCACTAAGTCAAATGAACTCATAACTGGTTCTGCACGGTCTATTAAAGATTTTGATATCTATTCTGCAATAGAATCTTGTTCCCATCTTTTAGAACATTTTGGAGGTCATAAGTTTGCAGCTGGTCTATCGTTGAAAGAAGAAAATCTTGAAGAATTTATTAGATTATTTAAGAGAAAAGTTGAAGAAAATATTAGTGAGGCTCAATCACTTCCAGAGATTGAAATAGATTCATTATTGAATTTAAACACTATCACACCTAAGCTATATAGAATTTTAAAACAATTTGCTCCTTTTGGACCAGAAAATAATATTCCTATATTCCAATCAAATAAGTTGGTTGACACAGGAAATGCTCGTCCAGTTGGCCAAAAACATTTAAAACTTTCAGTAATTCATCTTGACATTCGTCATCTTCCTTTTTCCTGCATTGGATTTGGACTAAGTAATTACTACGAAGAAATTCGTCATGGTGAAGCATTTGATATTGCTTTTAACATAGACGAAAATGAATGGAATGGAAAGACATCATTACAGTTAAACATTAAAGATATTAAACTAAATAACAAATAATTATATGGCATTAGACGATAAAAAAATTATATTTTCAATGGTTGGGGTTGGAAAGATATTCCCTCCAAGCAAACAAGTCTTAAAAGATATATATTTATCATTCTATTACGGAGCAAAGATAGGTATAATAGGACTTAATGGTTCAGGTAAATCAACCTTACTAAAGATTATTGCAGGACTTGATTCTTCACATCAAGGAGAAGTCCATTTTTCTCCGGGTTATAGTGTTGGATATTTAGAACAGGAGCCTCATCTTGATGACAACAAAACAGTTAAAGAAATTGTTATGGAGGGGGTTAAAGAGGTTACTGAAATCATTAAGGAATATGATGAAATAAATATGAAGTTCTCCGAACCTATGAGTGATGATGAAATGACAAAACTTATGGAACGACAGGGAGAGGTTATGGAACTTATGGAACATCACGACGCATGGAATCTTGACAATAAATTAGAAAGAGCTATGGATGCTCTTCGTTGTCCTGAAGAAGATGCAATTGTGAAAAATCTTTCTGGAGGTGAACGTCGTCGTATTGCACTTTGTCGTCTACTTCTTCAAGAACCAGATATTCTTCTTTTAGATGAGCCAACAAACCATTTAGATGCAGAATCAATTGATTGGTTAGAACAACATCTTCATCAATATAAAGGAACAGTAATTGCAGTAACTCATGATAGGTATTTCTTAGATAATGTTGCAGGATGGATTTTGGAACTTGACAGAGGAGAAGGAATCCCATGGGAAGGAAACTATTCTTCATGGTTGGAGCAAAAAACAACCCGTATGGCAATGGAAGAAAAAACTGAGTCTAAGAGGAAGAAAACACTTGATAGAGAATTGGAATGGGTTAGGATGAGTCCTAAGGCTCGCCATGCCAAAGGAAAAGCACGTTTAAATGCTTACGAGCAAATGTTATCTCAGGACACTAAAGAAAAAGAAGAAAAACTTGAAATATATATTCCAAATGGACCTCGTTTAGGGACAAAAGTTATTGAGGCTAACCTTGTAAGCAAAGCATTTGGAGATAAATTGTTATTTGAAAACCTAACTTTTAGCCTTCCTCCTGCAGGAATTGTTGGAGTTATTGGACCTAATGGTGCAGGGAAAACCACACTATTTAGAATGATTATGGGAATTCAAAATCCAGATAATGGAACTTTTGATGTTGGAAAATCAGTGAAAGTGGGTTATGTTGATCAACAACACACTTCAATAGATCCAGAAAAAACTGTTTGGGAAGTTGTTTCAGAAGGTAATGAACAAATTCAAATGGGGGGAAGGTTAATAAATTCAAGGGCTTATGTTTCTCGTTTCAACTTTTCTGGAACAGACCAAAATAAAAAAACTGGAGTCCTTTCTGGAGGAGAAAGAAATAGATTGCACTTAGCACTTACTCTAAAATCTGAAGCGAATGTATTGCTATTAGACGAGCCAACAAATGATATTGATATTAATACGCTTAGAGCCTTAGAAGAAGGATTAGAAAACTTTGCTGGCTGTGCTGTTGTTATTTCTCATGATCGTTGGTTTTTAGATAGAATTGCAACACATATACTTGCATTTGAAGGAAATTCTGAAATTTATTTCTTTGAAGGTTCATATTCTGAATACGAAGAAAGTAAGAAAAAACGTTTAGGAGATATCACACCTAAAAGAACAAAATATAAAAAACTTATTGCAGATTAAAAAAATGAAAAAGAAAGAAATAATAATTTGTTTGGGTAGTTCTTGCTTTTCAAGAGGAAACAACAAAAACCTTGAAATAATTCAAGAATATATAAAAGAAAAAAACTTGGAAATTGAAATAAATTTTAAAGGACAACTCTGCTCAGAACAATGCCAAAATGGGCCTGTGCTTATTATTGGAAACAATACTTATAATGAAGTAACACAAGCAAAATTAATTGAAATTTTAGA
>JAQUTD010000093.1:0-1542 GCA_028709955.1 Bacteroidales bacterium
TAGTAAGGTACTCCGTCTGCTTGACATTCAATGGTAAACTCATATAGTCCATCTGCACTCGGAGTAAACATTCCTAAATATAATTCATAAGTAGAATTAGTAATATTTGAAAGAGGAGTTCCTATTGTTTGAGTTGTAGTTGAGCTACCAACTGCTCTAACTCCTGCTTTTAGATTTTGCCATCCTGAGTATTCATCTGTTACATACCAGAAAGAGAAATCGTAACTTTGACCTGCGTACAAATTAAAAATTGGCGTTACAAATTTATCATTACATCCATATCTAAAGTAAGCACTCTTTGTTCCTGTTCGAGCATTTCTATTAAATGAATTATAGTTAGCGATTTGAGTGTATGTATAATTCCCTAAGTTAGTTGAACTCCAACAAGCTGGAAGTTGATTATTTGCAGTTATGCCTTCAAAACCTTCATTCCAAGGTAAGTTTGTTAAACCATCAATTGCTGCGCATAATGTTTGAAAATTTACAACATTACTTGCTTCTGAAAATTCAGTTCCACAATCAGTTACAACATACATTTGATAGCCGGATGAAGGAGTTAAATTTTGGAAAATGTATGGATTTGTATTAACTAAAACTGAATCATAATAAGCTGCTGATGTTTGCTTATAATATATCCACCAAGAAGCATCTGATAAACTTCCATTTACCCAAGAAATTTCAGCATCGGTTGTAGTTACATTAGATACAACAGCATTTGTTGGTCTCATACAAGTAGGTAATTCAGATATTTCAATATCATCTAAACGAAGATACCAACCATTATTAGGTGTATTTCTTCTAACAAAAGCAATATATCTGTCTCCAGAATATTGATTAAGATTTAGTTCATACTGTTGCCAATCTCCAACAGGTATTCCAGTTTGATAAATTTGAATAAATCCTTGTATTGAATCATAAACTCCCATATTGGTTGTATCAATAGATGTAATTATTCCATCTGAAATCCAAATAGAAATTTCATCAACCTCTGTTGAAGTTGAACTATAATTCATCGCCCAAAATCTCAATCTTTCATTTCCTGTTAATGTGATTTTAGGGGAAATAAGCCAGTCATTATTTTGACTTGAATTATCAGTATACATTTGTGCAGCACCAGTTCCTGTGTGAGCAGTTGTGCCTCTTGACCAAATATTTGTACTTCCTGAACCTTTATTTACGTTAGTCCAGCATAATGGAGCTAATGCATTACCAGGGAAAATTGCAGGTGACCAAGATGCAGTTTCAAAACCTTCTGTCCATGGTATTGTTGTAATTACATCACATCCAGTTGCAAATGTTATTACAGATGACCATTCACTTTGTTCTGTTCCACAATCTGTTTGAACTCTGGTTTTATATGCAGTTGAAGGAGAAAGGGTTGTAAATGTATAAGGATTAGTAACTCCTGAAATTGTTGTTGAATTTGTCCAATCAGTTTCATTAGCTAACATATATTGTATATTCCATATAGTACCTGTTGCGTCTGTCCATCCTAAATCAACCCCAGTTGTTGTTGGGTTTGTAGCAGAGAGTGCTGTTGGT
>JAQUTD010000093.1:1642-8140 GCA_028709955.1 Bacteroidales bacterium
TTGTGACCAGCCTTGTATGGCGATAATCATCGCCATCAAAAAAAATAATAATCGTTTCATTTTTTTGAATTTAAGTTAAACAATAATTTTATTTGTTGTTAATATATTTGTATATAAAAATTCCTAATTCAAGCCGCAAATATAAAAACTTATATTTTAAAAAACAAGTTTTAAAGTAAAAAAATCTTTTTTAAAAGAAAGAATCTTTGAATAATTGAAGTATTTGGATTGTAATTTTTATTCTTATATTTTATATTTAAATGTATTTTAAGAAATTAGAAGAGTATATAGTAAAATGCAAAAAAGGCTGTCTCAAAATGAAACAGCCTTAAAAGTATTTTATATATTATGTAGATTTATTCTATATAGAAATTATCATCTAATGGACGTGGTGGTTTTTGAGGTTTTGGTCTATCTAATTGCGGACGTTCAGATTGCGGACGATCGGAGTAGGAACGTTCAGAATTTTGTCTTGGGGCGCGTTCTACGTATCCTTCTGGTTTTGGTAGTAATGCTTTGTGCGACAACTTATATTTTCCTGTTTTTTTGTCTACTTCAATTAACTTAACCTTAATTTTATCTCCTGACTTCAAAACTTCTTCTACATTATTTACTCTTTCCCAAGATATTTCAGAAACATGCAATAGTCCATCTTTTCCTGGGAGAAATTCAACAAATGCTCCAAATGATTGAAGATTCTTTACAACTCCTTCATATTCTTCCCCTACTTCTGGAACTGCAATTATTCCTTTAATTCTTGCTAATGCAGCTTCAATGCCTTCTTTATTTACAGATACAATATCTATAACTCCAAATTCACCTTTTTCTTCAATAACAATAATGGTTTTGGTTTCTTTTTGCATTTCTTGAATAATCTTGCCTCCAGGTCCAATAATTGCTCCAATAAATTCTTTTGGAATTGACATCTTAACAACTCTTGGAACAAATGGTTTGTAATCTTCTCTTGGAGAAGGCATGGTTTGTTCAATAATATTAAGAATATGCATTCTGCCTTCTTGTGCTTGAGCAAGTGCTTTTGCAAGTATTTCATATGATAGGCCATCACATTTTATATCCATTTGACATGCTGTGATTCCATCTCTTGTTCCTGTTACCTTAAAGTCCATATCTCCTAAATGATCTTCATCTCCTAAGATATCGGATAGGACTGCCCATTTTCCATCTTTTGCTATTAAGCCCATTGCAATTCCAGAAACAGGTTTACGTATTTGAACTCCTGCATCCATAAGTGCTAAACATCCAGCACATACAGTTGCCATTGAAGAGGATCCGTTAGATTCTAAGATATCAGATACAATACGAATTGTGTATGGGCATTCTTCTGATGAAGGCAGAACTTGTTTTAGTGCTCTCATTGCTAAGTTGCCATGTCCTATCTCTCTTCTTGAAGTGCCTCTATTTCCTTTTACTTCACCTGTTGCAAATCCAGGAAAGTTATAGTGAAGAATAAAATTATTTTTTCCTTCTATAATAGCTCCATCAATAATTTGCTCATCAAGTTTTGTTCCTAAAGTACATGTTGTTAGTGATTGTGTTTCTCCACGAGTGAAAATAGCTGAACCGTGGGTGGTTGGAAGATAATCAACTTCTGCCCATATTGGACGTATTTGATCTAATTTTCTTCCGTCAAGACGAACTCTTTCATTTAAAACCATATCCCTCATCGCTTCTTTCTCAATAGCGTGATAATAACGATCTATTAAAAATGATTTTTCTTTCGCTTCTTCTTCAGAAAGAGTATCTATAAATTCTTGTTTAATTGTTTGGAAGCCCTCGCTACGTTGAGATTTGCAAGCAATTCCTTGTTTTGCAAAATCATAACATTTTTGATAGGTTGCTTGATGGATTGCATTTTTTAATTCTAAATCATTGGTTTCGTGACAATATTCTCTCTTTTGAGTTTTATTAACCATTATTTCCAATTCTTTGATAGCCCTACAATGTAATTTTATTGATTCATGAGCTATTTTCAAAGCCTCCAACATAATGTCTTCAGAAACTTCTTTCATCTCACCTTCAACCATCATAATATTCTCTTCGGTTGCAGCAACAATAAGGTCTAATTCTGCTTTTTCTAATTCTTCAATTGATGGGCTTAAAATAAACTTACCATCAATATATGCAACTCTTACTTCAGAAACTGGTCCATGAAATGGAATATCTGAAACGGCAAGTGCTGCTGAGGCTGCAAGTGCTGCAAGTGCATCTGGTGGCGTGCTTTGGTCTCCTGATATTAAAGTAATCTGAACTTGAACCTCTGCATGAAAATCATCAGGAAACAATGGTCTAAGTGCCCTGTCAACTAAACGTGCAATAAGTATTTCATATTCTGAAGGTCTTGCTTCTCTCTTAAAGAATCCTCCAGGAAAACGACCAACAGATGCATATTTTTCTTGATAATCGACAGTTAATGGCATAAAATCAACATTCTCAGCTGCTTGTTTTTTTGAACAAACTGTTGCTAAAAGCATTGTGTTTCCCATTTTTACAACCACTGAACCATCAGCTTGTTTAGCTAATTTTCCTGTTTCAATTTCAATTTGTCTCCCGTCTTCTATTGTAAAGACTTTTTTAATTCCTTGCATATTATTTTATATTTACCTCTTTCTAACTGGAGTAAGGTTAGAATAATTTTTCATTTTGCTTCTAATACTCCACAATTAATTATACACAAAAAGGCAATTAGAAGCTAATTGCCTTTTTATAAATTGATTGATATTAAATTTATTTTCTAATACCTAATTGTTTTATTAATTCACGATATTTTAAAACATCTTTTGCTTTTAAATAATCTAATAAACGTCTTCTTTTACCAACTAATCTTACTAATGAACGTTCTGTAAATTTGTCATTCTTCATTCCACGAACATGTTGTGTTAGATGTTGAATACGGAATGTAAACAATGCTATTTGACCTTCAATAGAACCAGTGTCTGATACTGATTTACCATATTGAGCAAAAATTTCTTTTTTCTTTTCGGTTTCTAAATACATATCCTTACCTACTTATTTATAATTTTATCTTAATAATTTCCATCAATTGAGTTTGCAAAGATAAAAATTTATTTATTACTAACAATACTTTATCTGTTTTTTTTTGAATAATACTTTTTTACCTTTTTACTTCTTTGTTTTTTGTTAATAATAAAATAGCACAATAACATTGAAAATAGTATTCCCAAAATATCAGCTAAAAAATCTATCAATTCAAAACTTCTATGAATTATTGCACTCAAAAACAATTGTAAGAATTCAGTGATAATCCCAAAAAAAATTGAAATTACTATAGTTAAAAAAAAAGATTTTTTTTGTGAATATTTTGAAACGAATAACCAAAACAGAAGAAATGCAAATCCAAAAAACATTCCTCCGTGAACAATTTTGTCGAAATATGGGATAAAAGACAAAAAACCAATATCTTTTGGTAATGAATCTGTTGGTGCTAATATTCCAAATAGCATCAATCCAATCCACAGCACAAAAAGAACTAAATTTATCTTTCTATTTCCCATTATAAAAAAAAGATGCTCAGAAGAAATTATCTAAGCATCCTTTTATCTTTAATTATTAATTTATAAACCAATAAATGAAGAATAAGCATTTGAATCCATCAAACCTTCAAGCTCTGAAAGTTCAGAAATCTTAATTTTTATTATCCAACCAGCACCATATGGGTCTGTGTTGATTGAAGCAGCATTTGATTCAAGATCTGAATTAAATTCTAAAATTTCTCCACATACAGGCATCATAAGATCTGATACTGTTTTCACTGCTTCAATTGAGCCGAATGTTTCATCTTTGTCCAATGTTTCTCCTTCAGTGTCGACATCAACAAATACTATGTCACCTAATTCGTGTTGAGCAAAATCTGTGATACCAACATAAGCTTCGTCACCTTCAATTCTTAACCATTCGTGGTCATTAGAATACTTTAAATTTTCTGGAATGTTCATTTTATATTTCTTTTTGATTGATTTGTCAATTAATATTTTTAGAGTTCAAAATTACTATTTTTTTTAATATAGCTTCAAATTTGTATTACTTTTTTAATACTTTATATTTCATACACTTGTTTTCCAGGCATATAGAAATAATATAAACTCCGTCACTTAATGAAGTGACATCAATAGAGCTGAATGATTGATCTTTATCAATTAATTTTCTTCCATAAACATCATAAATTTGAATATTTTTAATTTTCTCGTTTGTAAGAATATTAAGTTCATTTTTAATTGGATTAGGGTATAAAATTATTTTTGAATCAACTTCAATCTCATTATCCAACCCAATTAATTCAACAGCTCTTTTAACAGCATTTAGAGCAGACGCCTTTCCCCAACCCCAATTATTGTTTGGAATGTTAGAGGTGGTATAGTTGTCATATCTGGCAGTTTGTTGAATAATATTTTTAATCTGATTTGAGTTTAAATTAGGGTTTGCTTCTAACATTAATGCTACAATTCCAGTAATTATTGGAGAAGACATTGATGTTCCAGATAATGGTGCAAATGGATAATCTCTTCCTTCAAATGAAACTAAATTATAATCAGAAAAATCAGTTGTCGAAAAAGACGATATTGAAGAAGTGATATTTACTCCGGGAGCCGAAATCTCTGGTTTTATTCTTCCATCAATTGTTGGCCCTATACTTGAGAAACCTGCTCTTGCTCCTCCTGAAGATGATCCTCTAAGTTGAGGATAGTAGGCACCAACTGCAATGGTACTATTACAAACTGCAGGTTCTGAAATACTATATTTATTATCTGATACAATGTCAAAATTTCTATATTTTTTAAAATCCAATCCCCAATTTCCAACCCCTGTTGAAAGACTTGCTACATTCCATGCATGAACATTTCCATTTGGGGATGTAACTGATAGTATTACAAAATATTGATTTAATTGATAGTTCGATAACCTAACCTCCCATTCTTGAATTGGTCGATTTGAAATAGGAGTTGAAGATATAGAGTTAGCTCTGTAAATTATACTATCCGAGCCTATCAATAATAATGTATCGGAAAGAAAATCATTCGAGTATGTATTTACCCATGAGGTTGAATGGATTAATTGAAATTGATAATCATAAAATTCTAATCTTGCTGAAAATCTATCTGTGCTATCGCCTGACAAGGTTATCGTTTGTCCCCAATAGTTTTCTGTAGGGTTTTGAAAGTCAAATCCAATCCCTGTGGTTATTGTATCATGATTTGTAAAATTAGCTTTTATATGAAAATCAACATCTCCATTATTCCCACCACTTGTTACAAAAACAATATTATCATTTATTGACATACTGTCTATTGCCTGATCAAACAATGAAGTTCCGTCCAAGAGACCAATATTATACAAACCCCAACTACCATTAATGACCAATCGTTTTTCTTCAGCAAGTGCAACTCCTCTCATCCAAGAGTATGCGTCAAGAACAGAAGCTTCATCAATTAAAAATGTTGCAAATAAAAGCTCTGATCCACTTGCCACTCCTCTGTAATTTGTAGAAGCTCCTCCTCCTGCAGCAATTCCAGCAACATGAGTTCCATGATATGCATATTTATAAATATTGGAAGTATCACATTGAGAACTAATAAGGGATTGTTTCCCTTCAAAAACTGTTCCATAAAGATATCCACTTGGAGATGGTCCTTGATTTCGAAATTGATCCCATGCCGCAATAATTCTATAATTTGTTAGTGTGGTATCATAAAACATTGGGTGTGTATAATCAAATCCCCAGTCAGTAATTCCAATAATAACATTTTTCCCTGTATATCCTTGTGGAAGTTCAAACCCATTCCAAACTAAATCAGCACTAATATCATTTGTTGCCTTTATTAGCTTAGGACCGCTTACCTTGTGTGATATTTCAATATCTTCAATCCCATTGATTCCTATAATACCTCTAACTTTTTCTGTTGGGATATAAACTGTTAGAATTTTTCCTATTCTTGAACCAATTTTGCAATTATATTTAAGAAGATCTGACTCAATAAAGTTTTCATTAACCTTAATTATAGTTGAGATATACTTAATTCCATCAAAAAACTGATATGAATATTTTTCAGGAAAAAAACTGAAGGTTTTTTTATCATCATGAGTTAGAAATCCTTTAATTCCAATACCTACATTTTGAGTGAATGAGCCCTTAAAGATAAAAATAAAAAAAATAAAAAATAATAGTTTTCTCATATAAATAGCTTTTAGATTTAAAAAATAAGATGTCTCTAAATATTTTATCAGCAATACTTTTGTTGATAAACAATATAGTATTAAAACTATGGCAAAGGTAAAAAAGAAAATTTAGAAAACAAAAAAAAACGTTTTGAATTCTCAAAACGTTTTTCTTTTTAACACTAATTTTTAGTATTCATCTTCATGAAAGAAAAAATCATCCTTTGTTGGGTAATCTGTCCAAATGTCTTCTATACTATCATAGGTTTCTCCCTCATCTTCAATTTCTGTAAGATTTTCAATTAC
>JAQUTD010000094.1:0-3601 GCA_028709955.1 Bacteroidales bacterium
TGACTTATCTTACAGTTGGTTCAAAAAATCCTCTTTTAGCAAAACATTTAGCAGATAATTTCAACTGCAGATATGTTAAAACAACTATTTCAACTGATATTGAAGGAATAGAATACGTTGGAATTTTGAAAAACATATATGCTTTAGCAGTAGGAATATGTAAGGGATTGGGAAGTGGAGATAATTTTATTAGTGTTGTGGTTGCAAATGGATTACAAGAGATGGAAAATTTTCTATCTATATGTTCTCCTTTGGAAGAAAGAAACATAAACAATCTTGCTTACCTTGGCGACTTGTTAGTTACTTGCTACTCTCAACACAGTCGCAACAGAACTTTTGGTCAAATGATTGGCTCTGGCTATTCTGTTAATTCAGCACAATTGGAAATGAAAATGGTTGCCGAGGGCTACTATGCAGCAAATTGTATACATGAGTTAAACAAAACCCATAATGCTGAAATCCCTATTGCAGATGCAGTTTATAGAATACTTTATAAAACTTCATCCGCAAGAAAAGAATTTGCTCAATTGTTAGAAATCTTCCAATAAAATTTAAAGAAACATTTTTTTATAATATAACTTAGGCTTTGAAAATTGGTTTTAATAGCAAATCTTATATGTTTTTTTTGGAAGGCAGCGAATAATCCCTTCAAGCTCAAGGTTAAGAAGGCATGAGGCTAAAACAGAAGGATTGATTGCACAATCAAGAGAGATATCATCAATATGTATTTCTTCTTTTTGTGCAATTATATCATAAATAATACTCTCATCTTTTGAGAGATGTGTTGGTTTTTTTGGCTCTTTTTTAGCGACTTTTGGGGTGTTAGTGTCCCAATTCATTATTTCAATTATATCTTTTGTTGCATGAATTATGTTGGCTCTTTGGCTACTTATCAAATAATTACAGCCCTCACTATAAACATCACCCACTCTTCCTGGCAAGGCAAAAACTTCTCTATCATATTGGTTAGATAAGTCGGCAGTTACTAATGAACCACTTTTCTTTGCAGCCTCTATAACAATTATGCAATCACAAAGCCCAGCAATAATTCTATTTCTTTTAGGAAAATTATATTTTTCAGGTTTAGTGCCTGTCATAAACTCTGTTATTAGTCCTCCATTCTTTGTCATCTCTAAGGCTAAATCGTGGTTTTCTTTAGGGTAAATCATATCTAATCCATGACCAAGAACTGCAAAAGTAGGTATATCTTCCTTAATGCTTTGTCTATGCGAAATTGCATCAATACCATATGCTAATCCACTAACAATTCCAACATTATATTCTTTAAGTTCTCCAATTATTTTTTCAGTTTGTTCCTTACCATAATCTGTTGCGTTTCGTGTTCCAACAATTCCAATCATTCTATTCATATTTAAGTCTTGATTTCCTTGAAAATAGAAACAAATTGGATTATCGGGAAGCTCTAACAGCCTTTTAGGATATTTTTCATCCTTAAAAAAAAGACATTCAATCTTATATTTCTCCATAAACTCAATTTCCTTTTCTGCTTTTTCAAACATTGTTTTATTAACAATTTCGTTTATGGTTTTTGTTCTGGTTTTAAAAATTTTCTCCAAATTGGAACGTGATTCGTTGAAAAACTCTTCAGCTGAAGAATAAATTTGCATTATTTCTTTTGCCATAATTGGTCCAATTCCATGAATGTTTGCAAAAGCTATGTCGTATATTGAAGCCATATTGAATGATTTAGTTTCAACAAAAATAATATTTTATTTCAAATAATTACATATTTTCTTTTATGAAAGTTTTTTAGAAATAATTGATGTATTTTTGCAATATGAATATTCCTTTGAATAAGAAGAAAATTATTAATGACCCAGTTTATGGATTTATAAATATTCCAAGTGGTAGTATTTTTGATCTAATTGAAAATAACTATCTACAACGTTTAAGGAGAATTAAACAGCTTGGCTTAAGTTCATTGGTTTATCCAGGGGCAGAACACACAAGATTTGCTCACGCTTTAGGTGCAATGTTTCTAATGAATCAGGCTCTGGATGTTCTTATTCAAAAAGGAGAAAAAATTTCGAAACAAGAGCTTGAAGCTTCTTTGTCTGCAATTCTACTTCACGACATTGGCCATAGTCCTTTTTCTCATTGTTTGGAGCATTTCTTTTTCGAAGAATCTCACGAGGAAGTATCCCTTGAACTAATGAAAAAAATAGGTGTTTCTCAAATGACTTTAGATATTTTTTCTAATAAATACCCTAAAAAATTCCTTCATCAATTAGTTTCCTCACAAGTGGATACCGACAGGTTGGATTATTTAACAAGGGATAGTTTTTTTACCGGAGTGTCGGAAGGAGTTATTGGAACCGAAAGAATTATTAAAATGTTGGCAGTTTTTAATGATGAACTTGTTATTGAACAAAAAGGAATCTATTCTATTGAAAAGTTTATAATCTCTCGTCGCTTAATGTATTGGCAAGTATATATGCATAAAGCTGTTGTTTCGGCAGATATACTTCTGAAATCCATTCTCAAAAGAGCCAATAATATTCAAAAACAAGGAATTGACACAATAAAATATATTTCTCCTTCTTTTGCTTATTTTATTGAAAACGGAACAAGAACCATTGGTGATGAAAAAGCAATTGAATGCTTCACTAACATTGATGATTCGGATATATGGAATGCAATAAAAATTTGGACAAATAACGAAGACTTTATCCTTTCTTATCTTTCAAAATGCTTAGTTAACCGTCATCTTGGGAAAATACAAATTCAGGATAATCATTTTTCTTCTGAAGATATTGATAATGTTATTGAACAATTCTATTGTTCTGAAACTTCTGTTTCTAAAGAGAATCTAAAATCCTATTTTGTTTTAACTGCTGAACTAAAAAACAAAGCATATAGTTTTCAAGACGATAAAATAAATATTTTATTCAAGAATGGTCAGGTAAAAGAAATATGTAATGCCTCAGATCAATTGGACGAAAACTTCCTTAGAAAAGAAATAAAGAAATATTACCTATATAAATTGCCTATTAATAGATAATATATAGGTTTTCAACACTTGATTATTTCCTATTATTCTTTTTCAATTGTAATAATTACTCCTATTTATACAACGAGGGCGTTTTTTTGTATTTTTGCCCTCGTTAAGGTTTCAAGTGTAATATTTACCCTCGTTCAATATGAATAATTTTAATAGACAAATTCCTTATAATGATTTACCTTTATTGCCTCCTAATGTAGATTTAGAAACAAAGAAGGTGTTGCAAAAAACAATTACTGCATCTCGGGCTTTAGCTCAATTAAATGGGGCATTAATTAATTTACCTAATCCAAATATTTTTATAGATACTATTCATCTTCAAGAAGCAAAATCAAGTTCTGAAATAGAAAATATTATTACATCTAATGATGACTTATACAAAGCTGTTGTTGCTGAAAAAAGGTTTGATAATCTCGCAACAAAAGAAGTAATATCTTATAAAGAAGCTCTTTGGTTGGGACTTGAACGATTGAATTCAAAACCATTTATAACTACAAATCTTTGTATTGAGATTGTGCAATGTATTAAGAAAAATACAGCAGGAATTAGAGTAACGCCAGGAACTACACTTTCTAACTC
>JAQUTD010000094.1:3701-8060 GCA_028709955.1 Bacteroidales bacterium
CCTAAAACAGTTGGAAATTATTTAATGGAATTAGAAAAGAAAGGATACCTTAAGTCAATTAAAGTGGGAAAAGAAAAACTATATCTTAATCAAGGATTGATGAAGATTTTGGAAGAAGATTATTAGTTTTCCTTAAACTTATTTGTGGTTTTTCTAACTAATTTGTACCTTTGACAAGTTTTTCTTTTAAAAAGATAGTAGTAATTATATATATATTAAGCATGAAAAAGTTTTTATTATTTGCGGTTTTGATTGGAATAGGTTTCTCATCTTGCAAACAACGTCAAGATAAAGATGTTATTGGAAAGCCCATTATTGAAATTAAGGATGGGAAATTAACTCCTGAAGTTCTTTGGTCCTTTGGTCGTATTGGCGATGTTTCAGTTTCTCCCTCAGGAGAGAAAGTGCTTTATACGGTTAAATATTTTGATATTAAATTGAATAAAGGAAACTCAGAAATATATTCAATGAACATTGACGGCTCTGATGTTAAACAACTAACAAAGACTGAAGGAAGTGAGTGGAATGCTGTTTGGAGTCCTGATGGAAAGAAGATTGGGTTTTGCTATGCTGATGATAGTGGTGTCCAAATTTATGAAATGAACACCGAAGGAAAGGCAAGAATAAAAATTTCTAATGTAAAGGAAGGTGATATTGAGGGATTTTCTTATTCTCCAAACGGAAAGAAAATTCTTTATATTAGAGCTATTGCCAAAAAAGATAAGTATAATTATTTAAAGGAAGGTTTAGATAAAACAACTGGAAGAATAAACGATGACTTAGCCTATCGTCATTGGGACAATTGGGTGGATAATATTCCTCAGCCTTTTGTTGCTGACTTTGATGGAAAAAAGCTTTCAAATGACATTAACCTATTAGAAAACACAGAATTTGAATCTCCAATGCGTCCTTGGGGAGGAATGGAACAATTGGCTTGGTCTTATGATTCAAAACAGATTGTTTATACATGCAGAAAGAAAGTTGGTAAGCAGTACGCCTTCTCAACCAACTCTGATATTTATCTATATGATTTAGATTCTAAAAAAACCACAAACCTGTCTGAAGGAATGATGGGCTATGACCAAAATCCTGTATTTTCATATGACGGAAATCTTATTGCCTGGGAAAGCATGGAAAGAGATGGCTATGAAGCTGATAAGATTCGCCTTATGGTTATGAATCTAAAAACAAAAGAAATTAAAGACTACTCAAAAGATTTTGATCAAAATGCAAATGGACTTAAGTTTACAAAAGATAATAAGAGTATTTATTTTATATCAGACTACCAAGGAAAAGATGATATTTATCAATTGACCTTATCTGATAATAATATTAAGAAAATAACTACAGGCATTCACGACTACACTTCAGTTATGATTGCAAAGGACAAACTTATTGGAACGAAAATGAGTATGTCTCAACCTATAGAAATTTATGCTGTTAATTCTGAAAATGGACAAGAAACAAACATATCAAATGTAAATAAAGACCTACTTGCAAAACTAAAGATGGGGAAAATTGAAGAACGTTGGTTTAAGGCAACAGATGGCAAGGATTTGCATTCTTGGATAATATTCCCTCCTGACTTTGACTCAACAAAAAAATATCCAACAATTCTTTATTGTGAAGGAGGACCTCAATCCACAGTTTCTCAATTCTGGTCCTATCGTTGGAACTTCCAAATTATGGCTTCCCACGGATACATTATTGTTGCTCCAAACCGTAGAGGCCTACCTGGCTTTGGACAAGAATGGAATGAACAGATTAGTGGAGATTATGGTGGGCAATGTATGAAAGATTATTTAACAGCAATAGATAAGATGTGTGAAGAACCATACGTTGATAAAGATAATCTTGGATCTGTTGGAGCAAGTTTTGGAGGTTTCTCTGTTTATTGGCTTGCAGGTCATCACGAAAAACGTTTCAAATGTTTCATAGCTCACAATGGTATGTTTAATTTGGAACAACAATACCTCGAAACTGAAGAAATGTGGTTTGTTAACTGGGATTTAGGTGGACCATATTGGGATAAGAATAATAAAACTGCACAAAAGAGTTTTGCAAATTCACCACATAAATTTGTTGACAAATGGGATACCCCTCTTTTAGTTATTCATAGTGAATATGATTACAGGATTGTTGCCTCACAAGGAATGGCTGCCTATAATGCAGCGGTTATTCGTGGGATTCCTTCTCGTTATCTCTATTTTCCAGACGAATCACATTGGGTTTTAAAACCACAAAATGGAATCCTTTGGCAAAGAAACTTCTTCGATTGGTTAGACACATGGTTAAAACCACAAACAGAAAAGAAAGTATAAAATTATTAATTAAAAAAATAACACGATGGAAATTATTGGAAAATTTTTTAAAACATTACCTGAACAAAAAGGAGAATCTCAAAGAGGACCTTGGATAAGAGGAGGTTTCGTAATTGAAACTGAAGAACAATTCCCAAAGCAAGTAGCATTCTCTCTTTGGGGAGAAGATAAAGTTGCAATTGTTAGAACAATGCCAATTGGAACACAACTCAAAGTGTTTTTCTCGCCAGAATCAAGAGAATTTAACGAACGCTGGTTTACAGATTTGAGATGTTTCAGGATTGATACTTTCAACCCTATTACTGCAGGGGCAACTAACTCTCAAGCAGAACACGGAACACCAAATCCTCAACCGAAAGTGGTTTCACCTTCAACGCCTCAAAATTCTTCAACACCTCAACCAGAAGAATATGGTTCATTTAACAATACCCAGCCACAAGAAGATGATGATCTTCCATTCTAAAAATTAATTCCTAACCGAATAAAATTATATAACTCCATAGTCAAAGAAACTATGGAGTTATTTTTTTAATATAGTTGGAAGCTGCCAGAAAAGCTTTGTAAGTAAATTAATAAGCTGAACTTGGTTAATAAAGTTTTTGCACCTATAAAATATATGAGTGATATTTATAGTTAATCTAATATACAATTAGATAATTTAAAAATATGAAAATATGAAAACAGACTTAGAAATAGCAAGAGAGTATACCATGTTGCACATAAGAGATATGGCAGCAAAGGTTGACGTATGCAAAGACAATATAGAATATTACGGAAAGTACAAAGCAAAACTCCCCCTAAATTTAATTGATGAAGAAAAAGTAAAGGCTTCAAAATTAGTATTAGTTACTGCCATTACTCCTACTCCTGCTGGAGAAGGAAAAACTACTGTGTCAATTGGTTTGGCTCAAGCCTTAAACAGAATTGGGAAGAAGACAACAGTTGTTTTAAGAGAGCCTTCCTTAGGTCCTGTTTTTGGGATTAAGGGTGGTGCAACCGGTGGGGGTTACGCTCAGGTTGTTCCAATGGAAGATATAAATCTTCATTTCACAGGGGACTTTGCAGCAATTGAAAAGGCTCACAACCTTCTTTCTGCAATTATTGACAATAATATTCAAAACAAAAAGAACAACCTTTGTCTTGATCCAAGAACTGTTCGTTGGTCAAGGGTTATGGATATGAATGATCGTTCTCTAAGAAACATAGTTATTGGACTGGGAGGCATTAGCTCTGGGATTCCTCGTGAGAGCGGTTTTAAGATTACTGCTGCTTCAGAGATTATGGCTATTCTTTGCATGAGCTCAAGCATTAAAGACTTAAAGGAAAGACTTGGTAATATATTTATTGGATATACCTTCGAGAAGAAACCTATTTTTGCAAGAGACCTTAAGGCAAATGGTGCTATGGCTGCCCTTCTAAAAGAGGCTATTAAGCCTAACCTTGTTCAAACAACCGAAGGAACTCCTGCAATTATTCATGGTGGTCCTTTTGCAAATATTGCCCAAGGAACAAATACAATTATTGGTACAAAGATGGGAATGAGCCTATCCGATATTGTTGTTACAGAAGCAGGTTTCGGTGCTGACCTTGGTGCAGAAAAGTTTATTGATATTAAGTGCAGAGAGTCTGGTCTTAGACCTAATGCTATTGTTCTTGTCGCAACAGTCAGAGCCTTACGTTATCATGGAGGTGTTAGTGTTAAGGATTCAGGCATTGAAAACCTTGATGCCTTAAAGAGTGGTATTGAAAACCTTGAAAAGCATATTGAGAACATCAAGCTATTTGGAATAAATCCAATTGTTGCTATTAATAAGTTTGCCAATGATTCGGAGCAAGAAATAGACTTTATCAAAAACTTCTGCGAAAATCACGGAGTAAAAGCCTTTACTTGCGAGGTTTGGGCAAAGGGAGGCGAAGGTGCAATTGAGCTTGCTCAAGAGGTAGAAAGATATATTCAAGTAAAGAAGGAGATAAATTTTATCTACGAAAAAGAAGATACAATTGAAGAAAAGGTAAAGAAGATTGCAACAAAACTATA
>JAQUTD010000004.1 GCA_028709955.1 Bacteroidales bacterium
TATTAGTGGGCTTCTAACCAGTTAGTGCCGGTATTGGAGTCAACTTCCACCGGAACATTGTTCAAAGGCAGGGCTTCTTTCATTTCTTTCTCCACCATTTCTCTTAGTTTTTCAAGCTCTGGCTGATAAACATCGAAGACTAATTCGTCATGAACCTGGAGTATCATCTTGGATTTCAGGTTCTGCTCGGTCATTTTCTGGTGAATTGATATCATTGCTTTCTTGATCATATCCGCAGAAGTTCCTTGAATTGGCATATTTACCGCGTTTCTTTGGGCAAAATTCCTTAGGTTGGCGTTCTTGGAATTGATGTCATAGAGGTATCTTCTCCTCTTTAATATGGTTTCAACATAGCCTTTTGTTTGTGCTTGAGCAATGCTTTCTTCAATAAAGGTGTTGATTTGTGGGTATTGATTGAAGTATTCATCGATCAAATTTTGGGCTTCTTTTCTCGAAATCCCTAATTGTTCTGATAATCCAAAGGCTGAAATTCCATAAATTAATCCGAAATTAACGCTTTTGGCATTTCGTCTCATATCCTTGGAAACCTCATCAAGTGACACTTTATATATCTTTGCTGCAGTTGCTAAGTGAATATCTATCCCATTATTAAAGGCTTCGCACATATGTTTATCTTGACTTAAGGATGCAATTATTCTTAATTCAATTTGAGAATAATCGGAAGCTAAAAGTATATAATCATCGTTTCTTGGAACAAATGCCTTACGAATTTCTTTTCCAAGTTGAGTTCTTATTGGTATATTTTGAAGGTTAGGATTGGTTGAAGAGAGCCTTCCGGTTGAGGTTGTTGACTGATTATAGGAGGTATGAATTCTATTAGTTGTTTTATTTACAAGCAAAGGAAGTGCATCAACGTAGGTTCCTTTAAGTTTTGTTAGGGAGCGATAGTCTAAGATAAGAGGGATAATTGGGTGTTTTTCGACTAATTTTGCTAAAACATCTTCTGCTGTTGAGAACTGTTTTGAGCCTGCTGTGGTCTTAGCTTTCTCGACAATTTGCAGTTTTTTGAAGAGAATGTCACCCAATTGTTTTGGCGATGAGATATTAAACTCCTCGCCTGCCAACTCATATATCTTGGTTTCTAACTCAAGTTTTGTTTCTTGTAATTGTTTGGAAAAAGCGTTTAACTCCTCAATATTTATTCTAACTCCTTCTCTTTCCATCGATAAAAGAACATCAACCAAAGGCATTTCGATATTTTCAAACAAGTCAATTAAATCATATTCTCTTAGTTTTTCTTCAAAAATTGGTTTCAATTGAAGACAAATATCCGCATCTTCAACGGCGTATTCCTTCAATAAATTCATATCTAAAGTCTTTGGATTAATCTTTCCTCCCTTAGGTATCTTACCTACAACCTTTTCAAAAGGCACCATTTCGTAACCCAAATAGGAATTGGCAAGGACATCTAATTTATGTCTTGACTCCGCATCTATTAAATAATGAGCAAGTATTGTATCAAAACATTTCCCCTTAACCTCTATATTATAGTTCAATAATACATTCTTATCAAACTTCATATTATGACCAATCTTTAGAATAGTCTCATCTTCAAAGACTTCTTTTAGCATATTTAGTTTCTGTTCTGCTTCATCTTTTGCTTGAGAAATTGTAACAAAATATCCTTTATGCTGCTCAAAAGAGAAGGAAATTCCAATAAGATTGCAGTCTATTTCCAATCCTGTTGTTTCGGTATCAAAGCAAACAAACCCCTTTTCCTTAATTAAAAATACTAATTCTTTTATTGTGGATTCGTCATCTGCAAAACGATAATCGTGCTCAACATTATCAATTGTTTTAAAGTTTGATTGAGAAAATAAATCAACTCCCGTTGCAGAAACAGTATTACCAAAAAGGTCAAACTGCATTTCATTACTTGAAGGAGTAGTTTTTTGGTTATTAAACATGGCTTCAGTTGCATCAGCATAGCCTGCAATTTGAGCAAATTCTCCAAAGAAACGTTTTTCAAATGTCTTAAATTCCAACTCAGAAAACAATTGCTTACAATGCTCAAAGTCTGGTTGTTCCATATGAAGACTCTCTTCATTAAACTCAATAGGAACATCTAATATAATCGTTGCAAGCTGTTTTGAAAGTATAGCCTTATCCTTATTTTCTTCAATTGCCTTACGAATTGAATTGCTTTCTATCTTATCTGTGTTCTCAAGTATTTCTTCAATTGAGTCAAATTGTTGCATTAATTGCTTTGCTTTCTTCTCTCCTATTGAAGGAACACCAGGAATATTATCTGAACTATCGCCCCAAAGACCAAGAATATCTATTACTTGTTCAGGACGTTTTATTTCAAATCTCTCTAAAACTTCTTTAACTCCCCACAACACTTCTTTACTTCCCATTCTTGGAAGCTTCAACATAAGAATATTTTCTTCTACTAATTGAGCATAATCCTTGTCGGGAGTAACCATATAAACAGTAAATCCTTCTCTTGCAGCTTTCTTTGACAGAGTGCCAATAACGTCGTCTGCTTCGTAACCTTCTACCGCAAGCATAGGTATTTTCATTGCTTTAATAAGTTCCATAACATAAGGAACAGATGCAATTATATCCTCTGGTGTATCTTGACGATTAGCTTTATAAGCCTCATATTGTTCATGACGAACCGTAGGACCGTGAAGATCAAAGGCAACTCCTATATGAGATGGCTTATGTTGTTTTATAATATCAAGTAAAGCATTAGCAAATCCAAGTATTGCAGATGTATTAAACCCTTTGGAATTAATGCGAGGGTTCTTATTTAATGCGTAATAAGAACGATAAATTAATGCCATCGCATCAATCAAATATAGTTTTTTGTCTTCCATTATCTTATTCTGTGTAAAAATCAATCATCTTAATTATTTCCTTTGTGCAAACAGGACAAAAGGGTTTATCGCTTCTCATTAAACAGTTTTGGAAGGGGCGATAGAACCCTTTTGAAACATAAGCTGCTCCTTCATAAGCTCCAATCTTATCTTCATATTCTTTTGTTTGTGGAGTAGGTATTGGAACGCTGTCCTGAATCATATCTTGCCATTTCTTGGAGAAGTCTTTAAGAGAGGTTACATTTCTTTGCCAAGGCTCAATACTTTGTGCGGCTCCTTCTACTTCAATATCATTTTCCGAATACTCATCTCCTAAGCCTGCAAAAGAATGTCCAAATTCATGAATTAACACAAACCCATTTTTAGGATTAACATAGCTTGTTGCATAGAAATTAAATATTCCACCGCCACCATATACTTCACTATTGCACATTATCACAATTTGATCATAAGGTACATCCATAATCAATTCATGAAGATTAAACAGGTTTGGGGTCATAATATATCGCTTTGAGCCAAATGTGTTATAACCTACTCCAAGAAAAGTATTAGGATTTATTGAGGAGTCAAGTCCTGGAACACCTGTCTGTTCTGAGAAATAACAGATCCCTCTAATATTTATCTTATCCTTTAAGTCAGAGAATGGAGCCTTGGAAAAGAAAAATTTGGTGAAAAGATTCATATCCGAAATCATCTTCAATGAATCCATTTGAGTATATCCAGAAGGAACAATCACAATGTCTAATTTCCTATTTATTTCCGAGGAACTTATGCTTAATGGATATATCTTAGATTTTGTTTGGCTCGATTGAATCATTGCAACATCTCTCATCTCAACCCTATGTCTGTAAACTTCAAGCCATCCTCCCAAACTATCTCGAGAAAAGAATGCTATATCAACATCTTGTTTTGGATAGGGAAAGCGTATCACTTCTTCAAAATTTCCACAAGAATTTCTCGCCTCAGGGGTTGTTTGCCATTCCTCAAAAAGCGAACAATGGTTGCGAGAATAAATAATTTTTTGGGTGTTTGCAGCATAAACCTCCACTCTATGTGCTCCAAGGTTTGTTTGGTCTAATAGCTTTGTTTTTGTGCCAGCCCATCCCTTTGTTCCATAGGTTTGTTCAATATTATAATATTCAATTCCAACACGACCTGAATGATAGTATAGAATATTGAGGGTGTTGTCCTGAAAATAAGTATCGAAGTCTTGATTTTGAGCAAAACCCATCGAAGAAATAACAACAAAGAGTGCAATTATAAGATGTTTCATATTTTCACATAAATTTTTTAATAGCAATAAAGCAAAGATACATATTTTTTTCTTTCACTCATTACATCAAATCTCTTTGAAATAAAAAATCAGTAATCAACAAACAAACAAAGTTTTTTAGAAAAACACATTCCAAACATAGAATTAATAATCATAAATTCAGTTCAATTACAATAAATAACATTGTTTTATGATGTTTTTAATATCCATTTCTATAATTTCAATCAACTATAAAATAGTGTCTTAGTAAGAAGTTTTTTATTAAATATTTTGAAATTAAAAATATATATTCTATCTTTGCAACCTACATATATATAATGGTAAAAAAATATCTACATATCAAAAATAATAATAATCTCTATATAAACATTAAGAATAGAGATAAATTTAAATTCTAATAAAGTTAGGTCAACATTAATCACCTAACTGCCTTTATTTCTATTAATCAATATATATTTTAATAATTAAAAAAACGAAAAAACATAAATATTATGGAATTACCATTCGCAGAATCATGGAAAATTAAAATGGTTGAGCCAATTCGTAAAAGCACTCGCCAAGAAAGAGAACAATGGATAAAAGAAGCTCACTACAATACATTTCAGCTTTCAGCCGATAAGGTTTATATTGACCTTCTTACTGACTCTGGAACAGGATCAATGTCTCAAGCTCAATGGGCAGGAATTATGATGGGTGATGAAAGTTATGCAGGTGCATCTTCTTTCTTTAACCTTAAGAAAGCAATAAAAGATATCACAGGATTTGAGTATGTTATACCAACACATCAGGGTCGTGCTGCTGAAAATGTTTTATTTTCTTACTTAGTTACTAAAGGTTCTGTATGTCCAGGTAACTCACATTTTGATACAACTAAGGGGCATATCGAAAGCCGAGGAGCTATGGCTTTAGACTGTACAATTGATGAAGCAAAAGATACTCAGCTTGAAATCCCTTTCAAAGGGAATGTTGATCCAATTAAATTAGAAAAAGCATTGCAAGATTATAAAGGAAAGATACCTTTTATTATAATTACCATTACTAATAACACCGCAGGAGGACAACCTGTAAGTATGAAGAACTTACGTGAAGTTAATGAACTATCTAAAAAATATGATGTTCCTGTTCTGTTTGATTCAGCTCGTTTTGCAGAAAATGCTTACTTTATAAAAACACGAGAAGAAGGCTATCAAAACAAAACAATAAAAGAAATTGTAAAAGAAATGTTCTCTTACGCTGATGGAATGACAATGAGTGCTAAGAAGGATGCTATCGTTAATATGGGTGGGTTTATAGCAACAAGAAAAGAAGAATGGTTTGATGGTGCTAAGAACTTCTGTATTATTATGGAAGGTTATCTTACTTACGGTGGAATGAACGGAAGAGATATGAATGCATTAGCTGTAGGTTTGGATGAAAATACTGAATTTGAAATGCTTGAAACTCGTATAAAACAAGTTGAATATCTTGCTGCCAAATTAGATGAATATGGAATTCCATATCAACGTCCTGCTGGAGGACATGCAATCTTTGTTGATGCTCCTAAACTTTTAAAACATGTTCCAAAAGAAGAATTCCCAGCACAAACCCTAACAGTAGAACTTTATAAAGAAGCTGGAATTCGTGGTTGTGAAATAGGATACCTGTTAGCAGACCGTGACCCAATCACAAGAGAAAATCGTTTTGGTGGTCTTGACTTCCTTCGTTTAGCAATTCCTCGTAGAGTTTATACTAATAATCATATGGATGTAATTGCAGCTGCTTTGAAAAATGTTAAAGACAGAGCAGATCAAATTACACACGGTTATAAAATTGCTTGGGAAGCTCCTCTAATGCGTCACTTCACTGTTAAATTAGAACCAATTAAATAATAATTAGCATAATCCAAAAGCTAAAAAACAATAAAGCACCTCTAAACAAAATGAGGTGCTTTTTTTTATTCAATGGCTTCCACTATTGATTTAATGGTTTTGGGATAGTATTCTTTTTCCAAGTTATGAATTTTTGCAGCCAGAGTTTCTGCAGTGTCATTAGAAGTAACTTCGCACTTTGCTTGAAAAATTATTTGACCTTCATCGTAATTCTCATCCACATAATGAATAGTTATTCCACTCTCTTTTTCATTATTTTCAATTACCTTCTGATGAACATTATGCCCATACATTCCTTTCCCACCATATTTTGGTAGGAGGGCAGGATGAATATTTATTATTCTATTCTTATAGTAGTCAAGGATGTTTTTAGGGATTAACAATAGAAAACCTGCCAAAACAATAAAATTAATATCCCTTTTCTTAAGCTCTTCCAAAACTGAATTACTATTATAGAAATCATCTCTACCATAATATATATCGTCAATTCCAAGAATTTTTGCTCTTTGACGTACATAAGCATCTTTCTTGTTTACAATAACTACTTCAATTTTTATCTTATCACTATCTTTAAAGTATTCTGCTATTTGCTGAACATTTGTTCCGTTTCCTGAAGCAAAAAGTGCTAATTTATTCATTTTAACTTATTTTCCTTTTGTTTTTACAATACAAAGGTAATATTAATTCTCTAAGTCCTAAATTTTTGATTAAACATAGTATTAAGTCAAAATTAACGCTTTTTTTTATTATCTATATATCAGAAAGATAGCCTTGTCTTAAGTCTTTTTAGTGGTTTTTTTCTTTGGGGGGTGATAAAAAATTTGTTTCTTTGCAGTCTATTTTAATTTTAAAACTTAAAAATTATGTCTGAAATTGCAGCAAAAGTTGTGGCTATCGTAATAGATAAGCTAGGTGTTGAAGAAAGTCAAGTTACTCCAGAAGCTAGTTTTACTGGTGACTTAGGAGCGGATTCATTAGACACAATTGAATTGATCATGGAAATTGAAAAAGAATTTGGAATTTCAATTCCAGATGATCAAGCTGAGAAGATTACAACCGTAGGTGATGCAATCGCTCACATTGAGAATTCAAAAAAATAAATTCATTTCACTATGCAAATGAAGCGAGTTGTAGTAACGGGTATTGGTGCACTTACTCCGATAGGACTAAATATCTCAGATTTTTGGGATAATTTAGTAAAAGGAGTAAGTGGTGCTGCCCCTATTACTTATTTTGATGCGGCTAAAGCAAAGACAAGATTTGCTTGCGAGCTGAAAAATTTCGATCCAAATCCTTTTTTCGATAGAAAAGAATTGCGAAAATATGATAGGTTTTCTCAGTATGGTATTATTGCATCTGATCAAGCTATCAATGATAGTGGAGCAAATTTTGAACTATTAAACAAAGATAGGGTTGGAGTTATTTGGGCATCAGGTATTGGAGGAATCACAACATTCCAACAAGAAGTTAAAGATTTTGTTTTGGGAGATGGTTCTTTCCGATTTTCACCTCTGTTTATTCCTAAAATGATTGCTGATATCTGTGCTGGACATATTTCAATTCGTCATGATTTGAGAGGTCCAAATTTTGCAACTGTTTCAGCATGTGCCTCTTCGGCAAATGCTATTGCAGATGCAGCATTGTACATAAAAGTAGGCAAGGCAGATATGATGGTGTGCGGTGGTTCTGAAGCATCTATTGTTGAATCAAGTTTGGGTGGATTTAGTTCCATGACTGCTCTTTCAACAAGAAATGATGATCCTCAAACA
Organism: Bacteroidales bacterium; assembly: GCA_028709955.1. Lineage (GTDB taxonomy): Bacteria > Bacteroidota > Bacteroidia > Bacteroidales > P3 > UBA10566. The sequence goes on from JAQUTD010000004.1 coordinate 7,754, forward strand.
GCTTCACGTCCTTTCGATAAGGATAGAGACGGATTTGTTTTGGGAGAAGGTGCAGGAGCAGTTGTTCTGGAAGAATTGGAACATGCACTTGCAAGAGGCGCAAAAATATATGCTGAAGTTATGGGTTCTGGATTAACTGCTGATGCATATCACATGACAGCTTCTCATCCTGAGGGAAGAGGTGCTCATATGGCGATGAAACTTGCATTAGAGGAAGGTGAATTAGATATTAATTCTGTTGACCATATCAATACCCACGGAACATCAACACCTGTTGGAGATATATCAGAGCCAAAGGCAATTGTATCATTGTTTGGAGAACATGCAACAAACATAAACATTAACTCCACTAAGAGTATGACAGGTCATCTTCTTGGTGCTGCAGGTGCTGTGGAATTTATTGCAACAGTTCTTACAATTGTTCATGGAGTTGTACCCCCAACAATTAATCATTTCACCGATGATCCTGAACTTCCTCAATTGAATTATACTTTCAATAAAGCTCAACAACGAGATGTTAATGTTGCTCTAAGTAACACATTTGGTTTTGGAGGGCACAATGCATCAATAGCATTGAAAAAATATAGTAAATAAGTAGTTTATTAATGTTATCCCTATTTAGAACATCAACAAAGATTGATAAACGAGATAAGGAGCTAAAACTATTTCTTAAGAATATTCTTGGGTGTAAGCCCAAGAATATTTCTATTTATAAGCTTGCCCTTACTCATAAATCCTATTATTATAAGTCAAATAAAGGATTTAGAATGAATAATGAACGATTGGAATACCTGGGTGACACTGTGCTAAGTACAATTACAGGTGATTATCTTTTCAAGAAATACCCATATCAAGGAGAGGGATTCTTAACAGAAATGCGATCCAAAATTGTTAGCCGCTCTTCTCTTAACAAATTAGCTCAAAAGATAGGTTTATCCAAATACATACAATATAGTAAGGATAATGGGCAGTTCCTTTCTATGGATGGTGACGCCTTTGAAGCAATTGTTGGTGCCATATACCTCGATAAAGGATACCCTTTCACCTACAAAGTAATCTCAAAAAGAATTTTTTCCCTTTATCTCGATATTGATTCATTGGAAAAAACCGATTGGAACTTTAAGAGCAAACTGATTGATTGGGGACAAAAAACTAAGCAAAAAGTTTCCTACCAAGTTATCAACACCGACGAAACAAACTCAAGAAAGCAATACACAATACAAGTTTTCATTGACGATGTTGCTCAAGAAACCGCAGTTGATTTTTCAATTAAGGCAGCAGAACAATTCGCCTCCGAGAAAACTTATAAAAAACTGCTCGCAGAAAACATAATCACTGATGAATAACACAGATAGAAAACCTTCATGGCTTAAAATAAAACTCCCTCAAGGACAAAACTATTCCAAAGTCAAACAAGTAGTAGAGTTAAACAAACTACATACAATCTGCTCAAGTGGTAAATGCCCAAACATAGGCGAATGCTGGACAAAAGGAACCGCAACCTTTATGATTGCAGGAGATATCTGTACTCGTAGCTGCAAATTTTGTGCAACTCAAACCGGAAAACCACTCCCATTAGACCAGGAAGAACCAAAAAAGATTGCCTCATCCGTAAAGTTAATGCAGCTTAAACACTGCGTAATAACCTCTGTTGACAGAGATGACCTCGAAGATAAGGGAGCAAAGCACTGGGCTCAGACAATAAAAGAAACCCGAAATGAAAATCCCAACACCATAATTGAAATACTTGCCCCGGATTTTGATGGCAAAAAAGAACTTCTGGATATTGTTTTTGAAGCAAAACCAGATATTTTTGGTCACAATATGGAAACAGTCAAACGACTATCTTCCCAAGTAAGAAGCCGTGCCAAATATGATTTAAGCTTAGAAGTTATAAGTCAAGCAACTAAATCAGGAATAATCTCCAAATCAGGAATAATGGTAGGCCTGGGAGAAACGGAAGAAGAAGTTGTTGAATTGATGAAAGACCTCCGAGCAGTTGGATGCAATCTCTTCACAATAGGTCAATACCTCCAGCCAACAAAAGATAATATCCCCGTTCACGAATACGTAACTCCCGAACAATTCGCAAAATATAAGGAGATAGGAATGAACTTAGGCTTCGATAATATTGAAAGCGGCCCCCTTGTTCGCTCATCCTATATGGCGGAACAAACCTTTATCGAGTCAAAATTAGGCAAATAGTCCCACCCAAAAAAAACTTTGCCTGAGAAAATAAATTGGAAATATTCCCTTTATATTAAAAAAATGTTTTACATTTGCCCTTGTAAAGCAGCCAAATCTTGACTTTTAATTGCGATTTTGAGCTCAAAAACCCTCACAAATCCACTCCTTTACTCGGCTCTTTGAAGTATAAACTCGAGGCTAAGTGAAAACTTACCCATAAGTAACTCGAAAGTTACTCCTAAGTAACTCTTGAGTTACATATAACTAACTCGGAAGTTACTCCTATGTAACTCTGGAGTTACTTATAACTAACTCTGGAGTTACCTATAGGTAAGTTTTTCAGAACTCGGCACTAAAAATTAAGTTAGTGCCGACTAATTTTCAAGTTATTGAGAGAATATTTATTCACTATTGAGGCATTCTCTTATGATAGTTGCGAGTTTATGCTTAAAATGAGGCGTTTAGGATAGGAAATATGAGGCTTATTGTACTGGATTTTGCGGTAAAAGAAATAGAAATAAGGTAGCTTTTGGACAATTATTTTCGAGTATTAACCCCAAATTTATGTTTTATGAAAATAGAATATAAGAAAGTTAAGCGTAAGATCAGCGTAGGATTAACTCCTGGCGATAAGTATTTTGCTGACATTGTACGAGGACAAACCGTTGAGTTAGAAGAGGTTTATAAGGACATGACCGACCTTACAAGTCTATCAAGAGGAGACATTATGAGCTCAATAGACACTCTTACTCAGCTGTTTATTAAGTACTTCCAAAGTGGAAGAAATGTCAATCTTGGTGATTTTGGTAGATTTAGAATCTATCTTAATGCAACTGCAGTTGACACTTTAGAAGAGGTAACAGCCGAAACGATTAAGAATCCAACAGTCAGATTCTCAATGGGCAAGGAACTAAGGAAGGCAGTTTATAGCACTCCTAAGGTTCTAAGTAAGACAGTTAACAACACTTACAAGCCAGAAGAAGGCGAAGTTTAACAAAAAATCTTAGGGGAAAATATGCATAAAACCATATATTTCCCCTAAGTTTTAAGAGAAGAAAAGACAAAACCCAAGAACAAAAATAATTAAAACCCCAACTAAAAATGAACTCAAAACATTATTTAGCAGCTATTTTCGCTTTTGCAATTCTATCAATTGCTTTCCTTAGTTGCAATCCAGATGACGAAGAACCACCAACAAATCCGGATTTAACCTTTGATGTTGTTAGGGAAATACGTTTTTTTTATAAGAAGCCAACTAATTTGGTGCTATCTATTTTGGATAATAAAGGCTGGAATAAAGCCTCTGATACAGATGGATTGATTGTTTATGACCGTTACTATAACAGCGATTCAACTAAGACTTATTTAATTAATTCTATCGATAACATTGTAATTCAGGCCTACTACAAGGAGCTTGAAAATTATGATTATTCTTTTGCTAAGCTACCTGAACATTTGAAAATTTACCCTAAAACATATAAAAAATGGGAAGAAAATCTGTCAAAATACTTCTCTTCAAATGCAACTTATAATGGATTCGTACGGGCGGACAGTGTAAATTTTTACCAGCAATACACTAATAGAGAGTTATATTTGTCGGATTTTCAGACCTATGAATCTACCTTAAGGGAGTCTTATTCTTTCTTTACTTATGATGATTTTAAGGGCTCTGTATCAATAAAGTTAGACTATATTACCCACAAATCAGTGATAAGTGTTTTATTTACTGATATAACTCCTTATGATTAGAAAGGTTAGATTGCTATAATTTTCAGGGTTTGTTTACTAAATTCCCTTAGTGATTTTCTGGACTATCTTCCATTGAGAAAAGAATTCTTTTGCAATTATTCTTAGGAATGTGTAGGTTGGAATCGCTAAAATCATCCCTATAACTCCTCCAATTTCTCCTGCCATTAGTATTACAAGGAAGATTTCTAAGGGGTGTGCCTTCACACTCTTGGAATAAATAAATGGTTGAAGTATAAAATCATCCACAAGTTTTACTGTTCCAAATATTACAATAAATTTGAATATTATGGGGAGAATGTCCATGGATGGGTCAACACTTAGATAGCCTGTTATGCAAATTATCAATCCCATAGCTCCTCCAATAATAACTCCTATGTAGGGTAGGATAACCATCACTCCGCAAATGGATGCAATTAATATGGCATTTGAGAATCCAACAAGGTAGAATCCTATTGAAAGAAGGGCGATCATTGATAATATTTCTAACGAAAGTCCAATAAAATATCTTGAAATTAGACTACGTGTATTGGTTATTATTCTATCAACTTCGTTAATATATTCATCTGGGGTAACTCCCATAATGAAGTTGTAGAGCAGGTGTGCGTCCTTCAAAAGAAAGAATGTTATGAACATTATAATAAAGAATCCCATAATAAAACTTGTTCCAAAACCAAGAATACTATCGGCAATATCATTTATTTGGAACATTTGAAACATTGTTAGGATTTTGTTTGAGATGAGAGTTTCGAGGTTTGTATTGGCAGACATTATCTGGTAATCGTATAGGAAACTTTCGATTTTTTTAATTGGTTCGGCATAAAAATCTGCAATCTGGTAGATATCTATATTAGCAAAGTTCATTGCTTGGGATATTATTAACGGCACTAATGTGTAGAAGACAAGAAAGATGGACAGGATAAGTGCGGATAAGGTTATTATTGTTGAGGGGATATTTCCTATATGAAATTTCTTATAGCTTATTCTTTCTAAGAGTTTCATTAAGGGTCTTCCTATAAAAGATAAAACTATTGAAATTGCAATACATCCAACAAGGAAGCGAAAATACCAAAATGCATAAAGGACTATGGCAATAATTAAGATTGAAACAATCCACTTTGCTATCACTGGAAACTGATATTTGTTGTTATCCATATTATATAAACTTATTAATAATCTTTTCTTTCAAATCGCTGAATTGATTATCCTCTGCAAACCACTCCGCATAAGAATTGGCTGTTTCATATAAACAGAGGCGAACTAATTCAACACCATGAGGCAAACTCAAAGAAATCCCTTTGGAAAAGTCAATCAGTAAGTTCTCACAAGTAGGTTGATATTGGGTAATAACAAGTTTTGTATTGCATTGTTTAAGATGAGAAAGCATCTCAGAATTGAATGGAATGACCAGTGCATGATCAAATTTATCAATTATTTGAGAATAAACAATTGATTTTAATTCTCCAAAATCCATTACCATTCCGTTCTTAGGGCTAAGTACATCGGTAATTGGCTCTCCCTTTATTGTCACAAACAAACGGTAACTATGTCCATGAATATTCTTACATAACCCATCATAGTTATGCAAAGCGTGTGACATTTCAAAATTAAACTCCTTTGTTAAACGTATTTTCATAAAGCAAAAATACATAAATTTTGTAAATAAGAGAGTAAAATTGAATAAATAGATATATCCTTATAAGGACAAAAAAGAAATATAAATTAAAAATAAAGGAAACTTATTTTCAAACAAAGGAAGTTTAATGGGCTACTAAAACATGCTCTAAAAAAATCCTTAGTCCTAATCCAAATAGTATTCCTCCTCCAATCATTAATGCTAATTTGGGTTTAAAGAAATATGCTTTCATCCCCATAAAGGCTCCAATTAGGGAGAAAATAAAGGTGCATAATGTGATAACTGCAACAATAATTAGTTGTTGAGTTATGGTGTACTGGATGCCAAATCCAATACCTACAACAAATGCATCTATGCTAGTTGCGATTGAAAGTGTTATAAGAACTGATGTTTTGGTGAAGTCGTAAAGTGAACAAGATTTTACGTCGTATCGATAGCCCTCAAGAAACATCTTAATTCCAATTGTAGCAAGAAGCCCAAAAGCTATCCAGTGGTCAATTGCTTGTATATATTCTTTGGCTAAATCGCCGACTAAGGCGCCAATTAGAGGGAATAAACCCTGAAAGAATGCAAAACTAAGTGCTAATATTAATGCACGTTTTTTTGTCATTAACTTTTGAAGGCCACATGTTATTGATACAGCTAAGCTGTCCATTGATAATGCAACTCCTATGAGTAGTGCTGAGAAAATAAAACCTATCATTTCGAAACTCTTTTCTATTTTAAACTATTTGTTATGTAAATAAATTGTTCAACATTTAGTTGTTCTGCTCTTTTTGTTAAGATTTCGGGATCAATATCCTCCAGATTTTTACCAATTGCTTTAAGTGATTGACGCAACATTTTTCTCCTTTGGTTGAAGGCAGTTTTTACAACTAATACAAAAAGTTTTTCATCGCAATCTAATTTTTTCACCCCATTTCGTTTCATCCTTATTACTGCCGATTTAACTTTTGGAGGGGGAGTGAAAACTGTTTCATCAACAGAGAATAAGTATTCAAGATCAAAATAAGCTGAAAGTAATACACTAAGAATTCCATAGACCTTTGTTCCTGATTTTGAGCAAACTCTTTCTGCAACTTCTTTTTGAAACATTCCAACCAGTTCAGGAATTAAATCTTTGTTTTCAAAAACCTTAAATAGAATTTGGCTTGAAATATTATAGGGAAAGTTTCCAATAATTGAGTAGGGTGGAGGGAAAATTTTGTATAAATCAATCTTCAGAAAGTCTTCTGAGTAGATATTATCTTTAAGATTTGGGAAGTTTTCATTTAGGTATTGCACAGATTCTTTATCTAATTCAACAACCTTAATTTCTTTTAGAGCGGGGTTTTGAAATAGATATTTTGTGAGAACACCCATACCAGGACCTATCTCTAAAACATTAGGATACTCTCCACTAAGACTGAAAGCAATGTCTTTAGCAATTGTTTCATCTTTCAAAAAATGTTGTCCTAAATGTTTTTTTGGCCTAACTTGGTACATATTGTATTTGATTTTAATAGAGATATCTAAAAAAAAGGGTTCCAAAAATATTTATTTCAGAACCCTTAGTTTCAATGATTGTTAAAGATTTATGCTCCTAACGCAAGACGATAGAAAGCAGTTGCAGTTAATTCTTTATCTCCTTCTTGAAGATATTGAAGTACGTTTTTCTTTGAATCTTTGATGAAATCTTGACTTAATAAAGTACTTTCTTTGAAAAATTTATTAAGTTTTCCTTCTGCTATTTTTTCAACCATGTTTTCTGGTTTTCCTTCTTCACGAACTTGTCCACGATAAACTTCCATTTCCTTTTCAATAATATCAGCAGGAATTGTTGTTTTATCCAATGCAAGTGGAGCCATAGCTGCAATTTGCATTGCAACATCATGTCCTTGTGCATCAAATCCTGTTTTATTGAAAGCTACAATTGTTGCTAAACGATTGCCTGGATGAATATATGAATATACAACAGGAGCTTCAATGGTTTCGTATTTAGACAATTCTATTTTTTCACCAATTTTAGCAACTTGTTCAATAATTAAGTTTTCAACTGTTGAACCATCAATAACTAATGCATTAACTTGGCTTGCAGTTTTTGCTTTTGAAGAAATTGCAGTATTTAATACTAAATGAGTGAAAGCAATAAAATCTTCGTTCTTTGCAACGAAGTCAGTTTCGCAGTTTATCATTATTACAGCACCAAATGTTTTATCATCAGTTGTTGCAGATAATACACAACCTTCGCTGGCGTCTCTATCAGCACGTTTTGAAGCTAATTTTTGACCTTTTTCGCGGAGGTAATCAATTGCTTTATCCATATCCCCATCACATTCAACTAAGGCTTTTTTGCAATCCATCATCCCAACACCAGTTCGTTGACGTAATTCGTTAACAGCGGAAGCAGTTATATTTGCCATGATATTTTATTTTTACTTAAACAATAAATTTTATTTCTTTTGAGCAGGTTTCTTTGCAGAAATTACTTTGCGAGGACGTGCTTTCTTCTCAGAAGAATCGTCTTCGGCAACAGCTTTAACTTTCTTAATTTTTGCACCATCTTTTGATAATGAGTCATCTTCGTCGTCAAGAAGTTCAGTTGCTAATGCTTTTTCGTTAATTTCTTCTGATTCTTCAGCTGATTCACGTGCATCTTTATCCATTTTTCTTTCATTCAATCCTTCTTCAATTGCATCACACATATATTTTACAATAATTGCGATTGATTTTGAAGCATCATCATTAGCTGGGATTGGGAAATCAATAAGATCAGGGTTAACATTTGTGTCAACTAATGCAAAAGTTGGGATATTTAATCTACGAGCTTCTGCAACAGCTATATGTTCTTTATTGATATCAATAACAAAAATTGCTGAAGGAAGACGAGTTAGATCTGAAATTGAACCTAAGTTCTTTTCCAATTTTGCTTTTTCACGAGATAATTGAAGACGTTCTCTCTTGTTTATTTTTGTTGTGTCTTTATCGTTGATTAGTTTATCAAGGATGTTCATTTTCTTAACTGCCTTACGTATTGTAACGAAGTTTGTTAACATACCACCAGGCCAACGTTCAGTTACGAATGGCATGTTTACATTTGATACCAATTCAGAAACAACCTCTTTAGCTTGTTTTTTTGTAGCAACAAAAAGTATTTTCTTTCCTGATTTTGCTATTTGTTTTATTGCAGCTGCAGCTTCATCTGCTTTTTCAGCTGTTTTATGCAGGTCTATGATATGAATACCATTTTTCTCCATAAAAATATAAGGAGCCATTTTTGGATTCCATTTTCTTCTCATGTGTCCGAAATGAACACTTGACTCTAACATTTCATTAAAATCTAACATCTTGTTTTTTCTTTGATTGTTTACATTCCTTTAATTAATTCAATTGGTAAGTAGTTGGAGGAAAAACCCAAATCTTACCAATTTGGATACTAAACAGCAATCCAATAATTCGATTAACGTTTGCTGAATTGGAAACGTTTACGAGCTTTCTTTTGTCCTGGTTTCTTTCTCTCAACCATACGTGGGTCTCTACGAACCAAACCCTTAGCTTTTAAAGCAGGACGATTTTCAATATCAATTTCGCATAATGCACGAGCAATTGCCATACGTAAAGCTTCTGCTTGACCAGTAATCCCACCACCATCTAAATTAGCTTTTACATCATATTGTCCAAAAACTCCTACGGTTTCAAATGATTGACGACAAACGTATTGTAATGTTGGAGTAGGAAAATATTCCATATAATCTCTACCATTTATAGTAATATTACCATTGCCTGCAGTCATATAAATACGAGCAACAGCACATTTTCTTCTTCCTAATTTGTTTATTACTTCCATGAAATTATCTGATTGAATTTAAATTAACTACTTTTGGTTGTTGAGCTTCGTGAGGATGCTCGGTTCCGGCATACACATGAAGATTATTGTATAAAACATCAGCCAATTTATTTTTTGGCAACATACCCTTAACTGCATGTTCAATAACACGAATTGGGTGTGTAGCTAATAATTGTTTTGGAGTTGAAAATCTTTGTCCGCCAGGATAACCTGTATGACGAACATAAACTTTATCAGTTAATTTTTTTCCTGTAAAGCGTATCTTTTCTGCATTAATGATAATAACATTATCTCCACAATCTACGTGTGGAGTAAAAGATGGCTTATGTTTGCCTCTTAACACATTTGCCACTTTTGTAGCCAAACGTCCCAAAATTTGATTCTCTGCATCTATAATAATCCATTCCTTTTGAACGGTTTCTTTGTTGGCAGATACGGTTTTGTAACTTAACGTATTCATTTTTTAAATTTATGTTTTAAAACATCTAAAAATCTACTCTTTTTTGAGTAAACATTAAACTTGCTCAATGTTTTTATTTTCTCTTCCAACGGGCAATTAGAATTCTATAAAACAATGAAAATCATTGCCCTAAACAAGTCAGTTATAGGATAATTTTGTGCGATAACCTATGTTTAGGGCTTGCAAAGATACAATCTTTTATTTTATTTCCAAGACTTTATATATTTTTTTCTCCTTATTTCTTCAAATACCTTTTCTTTATTAATATTTTTCTATCTTTGCCTTAATTATAATATTTATTTTATGGAAAACGAATACATATATAATAGTATTAAGAATTGGGCAAAAGAGGATCGTCCACGTGAGAAATTAATGCAAATTGGTAAAAAGAAGCTTACTAATGCAGAACTTTTGGCAATTATTATTGGCTCAGGTTCCAAAAATGAAAGTGCTGTCCAATTGGCTCAAAGAATTTTAAACACGGTAAACAATAATATTAATGAATTATCCTCACTAAGTTATAAGGATTTAATGAATAAATTCAAAGGCATAGGTGAAGCTAAGTCCATAAATATTGTTGCTTCCTTAGAGTTAGGAAATAGAAGAAAGGATATTGTTGAGGAAAATACAATAATTAAAGAGCCAAAGCAGGTGCATGATGTCCTCTTTTCTGATGTTGCTGATTTAGAATATGAAACATTCTGGATTCTCCTTATGAGCAATTCTCAGCGTTTTATTAAGAAAGTGTGTATTAGTGAAGGTGGTTGGTCAGAAACTAATGTTGATTTAAAAAAATTATTCAAAATTTGTCTTGAGAATAATTCTTCAAAAATAATTCTTGCTCATAATCATCCTTCTGGAAATATTCTCCCTAGCGAAAGTGATAAAGCAATAACTGAAAGAATTTTTAAGGCAGGGAAAATTCTTTCAATTCAGGTTTTAGACCATATTATTTTTGGGAAAGATAGAGATTATTATTCTTTTGCAGAGAATAATATAATGAATTATTGAAAAGCAATTTTATTTTTGTAGATTCTTGTATTCCTCATTCAATCCTTTTACTATTTGATTTGTGATGTCAAAACCTTCATCAGCGTAAAGAACTGTGCTGGAAATATAAGAACGACTTAAAATTATATTGTATTTTTGGTTCTTTGCATTATAGTCCTTAATGAAAGCATAAACTGCATTAAGTAATTTTTTGTTGTCTTCAATTTGACGTTCTTGCAATTGAGCCATCATTTTTTGTTGAAGCATAGGAAATTCTTGTTGACGACGAGTTAAATCTTCTTCTTTCTTTTTTTGTTCAGTTAAAGTAAGTTTATCGCCATTTTTTAAATAGTTTTCATAATCAGATTGTAATTTCTTGCCCTGAGCTTGATAATTAGATTCTAAAGAAGTTTGATATGTTTTCAAACCTTTTTCTAAATCTTTTGCATAATCATATTGAGCCAATATTGTGTCGGTATTGACATAAGCAATTTTTAAATCTCCTGTCTGAACAATCTTTTGATTGGTTGATGCTTTGTCTTCCGAAGTATTCTTGCCACAAAACATCAAACAAAACATTACAACAACTCCAATAAAAGAAAGAGTAGCTAATATTCCTGTTGCAATTAAACAAGGAGAATATTTTTTCTTCTTAGAACAAAAACTTTCATCTTGTTTTTCTTCTTTTGCATCAAATAAACCTTCTTTTAATTCAACAAATTCTTCTTCTGAAAGAGCCTCATTACTCAAATTATTATCTATATTTTCAGGTTCTTTGTTTTTTAATTCTTCGTTATCCATATTGATATAAAATTATTTGATTAAAGGATTATTAAGGTGCAAAATTAATAAAAGTTTATATATAAAAAAAGACTTACCAAGAAATAAATCGAGGTAAGTCTTCTTATTGAAATAGGTTATATTAATAACGATCGCTATTATAATTACTTCTACCTCTTTGGTTTCTGTCAAAACCACCGCCACCACGGTTGCCACCTTCTGCTCTGTCTTCACGAGGACGAGCAACTGCAACTGAGATAACTTTTTTATCAAATGAAGCACCGTTAAGTTCTTCAATTGCTTTTTGTCCGTGTTCATCAGACATTTCAACAAAACCAAAGCCTCTTGAGCGACCTGTGAATTTGTCAGTAATAACTTTAGCTGAAGAAACTTCTCCGTATTCTTCAAACGCTTGTCTTAAGTCATCATCATTGATAGCGTAACTTAAGTTTGAAACAAAAATGTTCATATAAAATAAATTAAATAATAAAATGAGGGGAAAATCTTTTTTTAAGAACGAATAAATTAACTTCAATAATTAAATAGCAGAGAATAAAAACGTTTTTAAAAGATTTTTCATCTCAAAAACAGTGCAAAGATACACTAATAAATTATACTACCAAGTTTTATTTTATTTTTATTTCATATTTTATCAAAATAAGGTTAGAGCTAAAGACTTGTTTCTCATATTGAGAGTTATTAAAACCTCTTTGAATAGTAGCTATTGCTTGCAAACCACACAGGAAATAATGATAAAACGTATTTTTGATGTTATTTTATTAGGGGTTAGTTCATAGACTTTTTTAGAATAAAAAAAGCTGAAACATTTATTTTGTTTCAGCTTTTTGTTGTGGCATCGACTGGATTTGAACCAGTGACACAAGGATTTTCAGTCCTCTGCTCTACCAACTGAGCTACGACGCCGTTCTCAAAGAGGTTGCAAAAGTAAAACAAATTTTATAACCTAGCAAATTTTATTTCTTTTTTTTCATAAAATACTTTATTTCTTTTTTGCTAACTATATGTATTTTATTTTTTTGTATTTATTTTATGTGATAAAAAAAGAGGAAATATAATTGTTTATATTTCCTCTTTCTATTTGTTTTGGTAATGATCCCTATTATATATATACATTAATATATTATACGTATTCTTTTGCTTCTATTTCTCCATTAATTAACATTAGGGCATTTTGAGCCAATGCTCCCATTTCGTCTTCACCTGGATATACGTGAACTGAGGCAATATGGCTAACTCTATCTTTAATTAGTTCAACAAAGGTTTTACTATATGCAATTCCTCCGGTAAGGAAGATTGCATCAACCTCTCCTTTAAGTACTGTTGCCATTGCTCCAATTTCTTTTGAAATTTGATATGCCATTGCTTCTTGTATAAACTCAAATTTTTTGTCACCTTCTTTAGCTTTGCATTCAACTTGGTAGGCGTCATTCGTTCCAAGGTATGCAACATATCCTCCGTTTCCAACAATCATTTTTCTCACCTCTTGTTCTGAATATTTCCCACTGAAACAAACTCTTACTAATTCATTTACTGGGAGAGTCCCTGTTCTCTCTGGGGAGAATGGTCCGTCGCCATCAAGGGCTTGATTAACATCAATTACCATTCCGTGTTTGTGAGCTGCAACGCTTATCCCTCCTCCTAAATGCACTCCAATTAGGTTTATTTCTTCATATTTTTTATTTACTTCTTTTGCATATCGGCGAGCAATTGCTTTTTGATTAAGTGCATGAAAAACCGATTTACGAGGCATAAGAGGATGTCCACTAATTCTTGCGTATTCACTTAATTCATCAACAACAACTGGGTCGGCAATAACTGCTTTGGCATTTGGAATACTATTAGCAATATCATATGCAATTAGTCCTCCAAGATTAGATGCATGTTGTCCTTCTCTTCCAACACGTAAGTCTTCCAACATCATTTGGTTTATTTCCAAAACTCCAGAAGCAACAGGCTTAACTAATCCTCCTCGACCAATAATAACTTTGAATTCTTGTAAATTGAATTCTGCCAGACTTATTTCCTTTAGAATTATTTCTTTTCTGAATTCATATTGGTCAGCAATTTTTTCAAAAGGGGCTAATTCTTCTGCTGAATGCTTAATAGATTTAAGAAATAATTGTTCAGATGCATTATATACTGCAATCTTTGTTGAGGTTGAACCTGGATTGATTGCAAGGATTAGTTTTGTTTTTTCCATTATATTAAATTGCTATTTAGGTTGTAAAATCAAATATTTAGGCAACAAAAGTACTGCCATTTTTGAAATTACACAAATTTCTTTTGCCCATATGTCGATAAATTGTATTAAGTTTGCATTTCATAATTTTAAAAACACATTAGTATGGCATTAGAGATTAATGATTCAACATTTGAAACTATTGTTAAGCAATCCGACAAATTAGTTGTATTAGATTTTTGGGCACAATGGTGTGGACCTTGTCGTCAAGTTGCTCCTATCATTGATGAATTAGCTATTGAATATGATTCAAGAGTTGTGATTGGAAAAGTAAATGTTGATGAATCAACAGAAATTACTTCTCAATATTCAATTCGTAATATTCCAACCGTTCTTTTTATTAAGAATGGAGAATTGGTAGATAAACTGGTTGGAGCTCAGTCAAAGTCAAAGTTTGTTGATATTATAGAAAAACATCTATAGTATTTCCCATGTCCGATAAAATCGAAACAATAGTCGGATATAACTCACTTGAGTTTGTAGCAAATCAAATTGTAGAAGGATTTATTACAGGACTTCATAAGAGCCCTTTCCATGGTTTTTCGGTTGAATTTGCAGAACATAGACTCTACAATTCAGGTGAATCCATCAAAAACATTGATTGGAAACTTTATGGGAGAACAGATAAGTTTTTTGTAAAAAAATACGAAGAGGAAACTAATCTAAGATGTATTTTAGTCATAGATAATTCCTCTTCCATGTATTTTCCAATTATAAAGCAGCCATCATTTTCTAATCCCAACAAAATTAGTTTTGCTGTTTATGCCTCGGGAGTATTAATTCAAATGCTCTCAAGTCAAAGAGATGCCTTTGGATTGAGTCTTATTTCCGATAAAATAGATTTAATAACAGAAGTCAAGTCAAACTTTTCACATAAGAAATATATCTTTAAACTATTAGAGGACTTGCTACAACCCCTTGATAAAGAAAAAAATATACAAACAGATATTTCGCCAATACTTCATCAATTAGCAGAAAAAGTTCATCGTCGTTCTCTAATAATAATTTTTACAGATTTACTTTCTTCTCAGAATGATGAAAAAGAAATTATATCTTCATTACAGCATCTCAAACACTGCAAACACGAAGTAATCCTCTTTCATGTTAACGATAAGAGCAAAGAAATTGACTTTGAATACAACAATAGTCCATATCGTTTAATTGATATTGAAACCTCTCAGGAGATTAAACTAAACCCACAAGATTTGAGAGATATATACAAAAAGTCAATTCTAAATAAACTTAAGACAATAAAAGATGCATGTGAGAATATTAGAATTGATTTTGTTGATGCTAACATAAACCAAGGACTTGAGAAGATACTACTTCCCTATATAATAAAAAGAACCAAAATGCATTAATTTTCTTTATAAATGCATATAATATCGCAAATTATTAATATTTTTGCATATTCTAAAGCTCAAATTTAGTAGTAAGATAAAAAAAGGAAATTAATTTTAATAACATAAATGATATGAGAAAAACGGTATTAAACACTTTATTGATAGGTCTTTTAATATTCACTGCAGCATCATGTGGAAGTATTAAAGATATGCAAAAGAACCACAACAAAGTGCGTTATCAAGTTTCTCCAAACCCATTAGAGGCACATGGAGATAAGGTTGTTGTTACAATCAATGGGAATGTTCCAGAAGGTTATTTCAATAAAAACGCAGTTGTTTATATGCAACCAGTTTTAACTTGGGAGACTGGTGAAGTAATACTATCTCCAATGAATCTTAAAGGTTCAAAGGTTGAGGGTAATGGAAAAGCAATAGACAGAAAAACAGGAGGACGTTTTGTTTACAAAGACACAGTACAATATCGTCAAGGGATGGAAAATGCACAACTAACTCTTAATCCAGTTGCCTACAAGTCAAAAACAGTTAATGAAGCAGATGCAACTCAAGCTGAGGCATTAGAAAATAATGGAGCAATTAACTTAGGAAATGTAAAAATAACCCAAGGTATTAATTCAACTTCAAATAGGGTTGATATAAGAGGTGATTTAGCAATTGCATCCCATAATTACGCTCCAAAGACAACAGAATTAATGACTGCAGATATTTTCTTTACAGTTAATTTAGCCGATCTTAATTGGAATAATGAACAAAACAAAAAGAATGATGCCAAGAGGGCAGTTGATAATATGAAATCTTATATTACAAACAACTCTATTCCTCGTCAAATTTTTGTTAATGCATGGGCTTCTCCTGAAGGTGAAGAATCATTTAATGTTGGCTTATCAAAGAAAAGAGCAGAAACAACTGAGAAATTAGTTAATAGTATTTTAGATGAAGCTATAAGAGAAAGAGCAAAAGCCGAAAACATTAAGGCAAACGATATGCAAAAATACATTAACGATGCAAAGAAAGATGTAGTTATTCAAACTAATGCAAAGGGTGAAGACTGGGACAATTTCCTTCGTTTAGTTGAAGGTAGTTCAATGAAAGAAAAGAATACAGTAATTAATGTCGTAAAATCTCAACCAGACAAAATCCGTCGTGAACAGGAAATTAGAAACATGTCAGTAGTATTCCGTCAAATTGAAGAAGATATTTTGCCAACTCTTCGTCGTGGAGAAATTGCATTTAACTTCTCTGGAATACAAAAAACAGATCAAGAAATTGCAAAGATGTCTGTCACCAATCCAGACGAATTAACCTATGATGAACTAATGTATGCAGCGTCTCTAACTTCAAATTATGCAAATAAGCTTTCAATTTATAAATCCGTAACTGAACGTTTCGGTTCAGAATGGGCAGGATGGAACAATGCAGGAGCAGTATCACTTAACTTAAATCAATTAGATGAATCAAGACGTTTTCTTGAAACAGCAGACAAATTATCTCCAAATAATGCAACAGTAAAAAATAATTTGGCCTTATTACATTTAGCACTTAAGGACGTTAATACAGCTGATAAATATATGCAAGAAGCAGTTGAACTTGGGAATGAACAAGCTTTAGTAAACCAAGCAATTGTTGATATAAAGAAAGGTAATTATGAAGAAGCAGCAAAGAAATTAGATGGCAGAAAATGTATCTATAACCTTGCATTACTTCAATTACTAACTGGAAATACAGGAAATGCAATTCGTACACTTGATTGCTGTATGGACCAAACAGCAGAAGTAAATTATCTTAGAGCAGTTTGTTATGCACGCTTAGATGACGTTCCCGGCTTAGTTAAAAACCTTCGTCAAGCTTGTAGCCAAGAACCAGATTATAAATACAAAGCTAAAAACGATATTGAATTCCGTCGTTATATTTCAAATCTTGAATTCCAAAATATAGTTAACAACTAAAACTATATTCCAACAATACATTAGAGGCTATCAAATTTTTTGTTAGCCTCTTTTCTTTTACCCTTTTCATAACTATTTATAGATATACAACAGTCCAATAATTATTAAAAAATGGTTGAACTATAATTTGCATACTTAATAAATAATTTTGTATATTTCCATAACAGCACTGCACTTTCTATAGTGCAATATCAAATTTTCCTAAATAAATCAAAAATAATAAGATATACATCTTTCACCCAAAAAAATGAGCATCTTTCCAGATTTAAATCAAGTATAAAAAAAATTATATCAAGTATAAATAAATTTATATCAAGTATAAATTCAAAAAGAAGAAGTTTAATTTCAATCAAATCAATATAATTTTTAAAAATCAGTTACATAATGCAATGCAAATTAGAATTGCGATTGATAAAACCAAGAAAGCAAAACGATGAATTCCCTTTTTTTAGAACTTAATTCTATTAAAATAGATTATTTGTTGTAATTTTGTCGATTATTTTAAATATTAATGGAAAGACAAAAACGCAATTATGGAGAGAATAAGCCTGAGAGAGGTCGTTCACCATACAAAAAAAGAGAAGGATTCGCCAGTAGAGATAGCGAACAAAGAAATGATTCAAGTTCAAGAAGGCCTCGTATTGAAAAAGAGGGAAAAGTAGAACGTCCTCAAAGAAATTTTTCTTCAGATAATTCTCGAAGATCTTATAATGAAAATAGATCAGACGAACGTCCAAGAAGAAGCTTCAATGACAACAAAAGAGAGGAAAATCCTCAAAGAGAATATAATCAAGATAGACCAAGAAGAAGCTTTGATAATAATAGGTCAGATGATAGACCAAGAAGAAGCTTTACAAATAGTAGAGAGGAAAACCCTCAAAGAGAATACAATCAAGATAGACCAAGAAGGAGCTTTGACAATAATAGGTCAGATGATAGACCAAAAAGAAGTTTCACACATAATAGAGAAGAAAACTCTCAAAGAGAATACAATCAAGACAGACCAAGAAGAAGCTTTGATAATAATAGGTCGGAAGACAGACCAAAAAGAGATTTTGGAAGTTCAAGAGTGGAATTGCGTCCAAGAAAAAGTTTTGATTCAAAACGTCCTCGTCTAAAAAAAGATGATGATTATTTTCAAATATCTGGAAATTCCAAAGGATATTCAGAAGTTCTAACCTCAAAGGACGGACTAATTCGTTTAAATAAATATATTTCAAACTCAGGAATTTGCTCCAGAAGAGAAGCAGATGAGTTGATACAAGCAGGAACAGTTACCGTAAATGGAGAAGTTGTTACTCAAATGGGATTCAAAGTTTCTATTGATGATGTTGTTGTGTATGGTGGCGAGAGATTGGTTAATGAACACAAGAAATACCTTTTACTCAACAAACCTAAAGGATACATAACAACCCTCGACGACCCTCAAGAAAGAAAAACAGTTTTAAGCCTAATCAAGAACGCATGTAAAGAAAGACTTTATCCTGTTGGACGATTAGATAGAAATACAACTGGATTATTATTATTTACAAATGATGGAGAAATGACAAAAAAACTAACTCATCCTTCATTTGGAGCACGTAAAATATATCATGTTGAACTCGACAAACCTCTAACCCATGCCGACATACAACAAATTATGGATGGAGTCGAGTTGGAAGATGGAAGAATAGCTGCTGATGATATTCAATATGTTGGAGAAGGAGAAGATAGACGAATTGTTGGTTTAGAACTTCATTCAGGGAAAAATAGAATTGTAAGAAGAATTTTTGCATCCTTAGGCTACGAAGTTATGAAATTAGACAGGGTTGCTTTTGCAAGTCTAACCAAGAAAAATCTTCCAAGAGGAAATTATAGATTTCTAACTGACCAGGAAGTTTCTTTCTTAAAGATGATAAAAGCAAACTAAATTATAGAAAATCTGCGTTTAGTATTCATCGCATAGTATTAGGGAGGATTTGTTTTCTCCATTTATAAAAAAGCTAATTAATAAGAGCTGAGAAAGGTGAAGAAAAAAATCTTAAAAATTACACTATGGTTAGTTGGATTAATATCCCTACTAATCATAGTTTCTGTTTTATTAGTTTATATTAATAGGGATAAGGTTAAGGCTATTATTGTTACTGAACTCAATAAACAGCTTCTAACAGAAATCAAAGTATCCTCTATTGATATTGAATTTTTTTCAACGTTCCCAAGAACGTCCCTAACCATAAATGATGTTTTGGCCTACGATGCCTTTCCAAAAGAAAAACAAGAAAACAAAAATTTTGAAGCCAAAACCCATGATGATACTCTTTTCTATTTTAAGAAACTACACCTAACCTTTAATGTTTGGGACATTTTGAGTGAAAATTATAATATTAAAACCATAATAGCAAAAGATGGGTGCTTTAATATGAAAGTAAACCAAAAAGCTCAAGTAAATTATGAGTTTTGGAAATCAAGTGAGTCAAAAAAAGAATCTAATTTTGCCCTTTCTCTTAAAAAAATCACTCTCAACAACATTAAATACTCATATCGTAACGACCTAACAAAGCAATATTTTGAAATATATCTCAATTCTTCAAATGCAAAAGGGAATTTTAATGAAAAGGAACAGGATATAACAATTAGTTCAAAATCCAGAATAAGGAAAATACAATTAGATAACTTATTAATTTCAGATGATAGAAATTTAGACTTTGAGATTGATTACTCTAATAATACTCTTGATAAAAAGATGCAAATTAAGGCAGGGAAATTATTAATTGATGGATTGAGTTTTAATATCTCAGGCTATTTAGACTATAAAAAAACAACCTACATATCACTTTCGGTTGATGGAAATGAAATTAACCTTAATCAAATGTTAGTTCTTATGCCTAAAAATTACAGTAAATACTTCAAAGATTATGAAAGTAAGGGTGAATTAGTATTTAATTTTAATATGAAGGGATTTATTAATAATACTCACATGCCAAGTGTAAACTCAAACTTTACCATTAAAAATGGAGAGCTCACAAATAAGAAAGCAGGCATAACATTCACAAACATTAATCTTAAAGGTTATTTTTCAAACGGAGAAAAAAAAGATTCTGAATCATCATATATAAATATAGATAATTTTTATTTAAAATGGAATAATGGAGTTGTTAAGGGATATGCACAATTGTTTAATTTTTCAAATCTAACTCTTGATGCCAAAATTGATTGTGATTTACCTCTAACTGCAATTCATAAATTAATACAAAAAAAAGAAATTACACAACTCAATGGACAATTAAAATTAAACTTTAACATAAAAGGAGATTTAAAAAGTATAGAAAATGTGACCGATAAAGGTTTCAGAGAAATTCAAATGTCAGGAAACGGGAACATAAACAATTTAAACTATAGCGATATAAGAATAAAACAACCAATAAAGAACCTCTCATCTAATTTTATATTCAATAACACAACAATTGAAATTCAAAATCTAAATGGTTTTATTGGCAGCACTTTGGTTGGATTTAATGGGAGTATAGAAGATATTATCCCTTATGTATTTAAACAAAATAAAAGATTTAATCTACTTGGTGATTTAAAACTTGGAACATTAAAAATAGATGATTGGGTAGAGAAACCTACTCAAACTACAACAAAGGAGAAAATATCAACTAAAAATACAAAAGCGCCTCAATCAGAACCTATTCTGCCAACATTTTTTAATGCTGATTTGAATTTAGATATATCCAAACTTATTTATTCAAAATCAGAATTAAGCAATATAAAATCAAAGTTAAAGTTAATAAATGGAAATCTAATTTTAAATGATTTAATTTTTAATGCCTGGGGAGGAAAACTTGCTGGTGATGTCTCACTACTACTTAACACCAAAAATCCAAAAATAATTGGAGATGTTAATATAATTAAGGTAAACTCAACCAAATTA
Organism: Bacteroidales bacterium; assembly: GCA_028709955.1. Classification (GTDB taxonomy): domain Bacteria; phylum Bacteroidota; class Bacteroidia; order Bacteroidales; family P3; genus UBA10566. The sequence goes on from JAQUTD010000004.1 coordinate 28,859, forward strand.
TTTTATTCTATGGATAATTTTGGACAAAGTTTTTTGACAAACCAAAACATAGGGGGAGAAATTACCTCCAAAATAAACTTTTCATCAGAATTAGATAAGAACTTTAATTTTTTAGAGGATAAGCTTATTGTGAAAGCAAATTATAAGATTGAGGATGGAAGGCTAAAAGACGTTGAATTAATAAAGAAATTATCATATTTTATTGATGAATCAGCTCTTGGGAGCATTAATTTTGAAGAAATTCTCTCTTCAGTCTCAATTAACAATTCTTGCATTACAATTGATGAAATAAATATAAAGTCAAATGCAATAAATTTTTCAATATTAGGCAAACATTATTTTAATAAAAACATTGATTATAGAGCAAAAATAAAATTGTCTGAGCTTTCGAGCAAAAAGAAAAAAGCAAAACTTGAGAAAGCAAAGAAAGAATTTGGAGAGATTGAGCAGGATGAAAATTCGAGGGTATCTTTGTTTGTGAAAATATCAGGGACAACAGATAAACCAATATTCTCCTATGACACCAAAAAAAATATTGAGATTGCAAAACAAAAACTAAAAGCAGATCAAAAAAAAATAAGTTTCTCAATTGATAAGGATTTGAATTTAGGGATTAATGAAATGAAAAAGGATAAACAAAATTGGAAGCATCAAGAAAAGGGAGAATATATAATTGAATGGGAAGAAGAAAAAAAAGATTCAATTTTTAAAACAGATGAACAAGATCAAACAAAGTTTAATATTGAATGGTAGAAACTAAATATAAACATAAGATAAATATAATATAAATTTAATATGGAAAGAAAAGTTAGAGTCCGTTTCGCCCCAAGTCCGACAGGACCCTTGCATATTGGAGGAGTAAGAACAGCATTATATAATTATTTATTTGCAAAGAAACATGGAGGAGATTTCCTTCTTAGAATAGAAGACACTGACCAAACAAGATTTGTTCCTGGAGCAGAAGAGTATATTATTGAAGCTTTTAATTGGTTAGGGATAAAGTTTGATGAAGGAGTTGGTGTTGGAGGAGACTTTGGCCCATATCGTCAAAGTGATAGAAAGCCAATGTATAAAGAATATGCAGAACAATTACTTAATTCTGGCTGGGCTTATTATGCTTTTGATACTACTGAAGAACTTGATACAGTTCGTAAAGAATTTGAACAAGAAAAAAAGAACTTCCAATATGATTGTAATACAAGAGGATATTTAAGAAACTCTTTATCTCTTTCAAAAGAAGAGGTAGATACTCTTTTAAGAAATAATATCCCTTATGTTGTGCGTTTTAAGTTCCCAAAAGATACAGAAATTCATATTAATGACCTTATAAGAGGAGATGTTAAAATGAATTCTAATCTATTAGATGATAAAGTCCTTTATAAGTCTGATGGAATGCCAACCTATCATTTAGCAAATATCGTTGATGACCATTTAATGAACATCTCTCATGTTATACGAGGTGAAGAATGGTTGCCTTCATGTCCATTACATGTTATGCTTTATAAGGCTTTTGGCTGGGAAGAAACAATGCCAGAATTTGCTCACCTTCCTTTGCTTTTGAAACCAGATGGAAATGGAAAGCTAAGCAAAAGAGATGGTGATAGATTAGGATTTCCTGTATTTCCATTGCAATGGACAGACCCTAAAACTGGAGATGTTTCTTCAGGATATAGAGAAAGTGGATATTTACCAGAAGCAGTAATAAATATTCTTGCTCTTTTAGGTTGGAATCCAGGAACAGAACAAGAAATATTTACTCTTGATGAGTTAATTGATATATTTTTAATTGAAAGAATTAGTAAATCAGGAGCTAAATTTGATTTAGAAAAAGCTAAATGGTTTAATCATCAATATCTTCAATTGATGCCAAATAACAAAATAGCAGAACAATATTTATCAATTCTAAAAGAAAAAAATATTGATATTTGTTTAGAATATGTTGAGAAGATAGTTGGATTAGTAAAAGAAAGATGTAATTTTGTAGCAGACCTTTGGGAACAATCTTCATTTTTCTTTGTTAAACCAGAAAGCTATGATGAAAAGGTAATAAAGAAACGTTGGAAAGAAGACACGGCTCAAAGATTAAATGAAATAGCTGAACTATTAAATTCAATTGATGACTTTAATGTTGAAAAAACAGAACATGAAGTTCATTCATTTATTGAAGAAAAAGAGTTGAATATGGGACAAATAATGAATTGTCTTCGTTTAAGTATTGTTGGAGAGGGTAAGGGACCAAATTTATTTGAGATTATTTCTTTGATTGGGAAAGAAGAATCCCTTGAAAGAATTAATACAGCAATAGACAGAATAGGAAAAAATGAATAATAACTTTGAAGAAATACAATCCATAACAATAATAGGTGGAGGGAATGTTGCTTGGCTATATAATCATATTATGAAAAAGCAAGGCCTTGATGTGAGTTGTATTTCTTCAAGAGGAGAAATAAGAGAAGAAGAGCTAATGTCCGATTTAATTATTATTGCTGTTTCGGATAATGCTATTGATGAGGTTGTTGCCAGATTAAATATTAAGGAATCTATTCTTGTTCACACTTCAGGTTCAATGGATATGGAAGTTCTAAATTCATATGCCGAAAATTATGGTGTGTTTTATCCACTTCAAACTATTTCAAAATTGGTTGAATTAAATTTTCCCAATTTTCCCATGTGCATTGAAGCTAATAACAAAAATACATTAAATTCACTATTTTCGCTTGCTAATAAACTATCAGATAATGTATACGAAATTAGTTCATTCCAACGACAATACATTCATCTTGCGGCAGTTTTTGCAAGCAATTTCACAAATCATATTTATGGAGTTGCAAAAGAAGAACTAAAGAAAAAAGATATTCCTTTTGAAATTTTATTTCCCCTAATTGACCAAAGCATTGAGAAAATAAAACATAAAAATCCTTTTGAAGTTCAAACAGGTCCTGCCAAAAGAAATGATAGCATTATTATGGAGAAACATAAAACTATGTTAGATGAGGATGAAAGAGAGATTTACGAGGTTTTGAGTAATATGATAATTAAGAAACAAAATTCTTTAAAACAAAATAAGTAATATCTATGAAAAATATTGTTGTGCTTACAGGTGCAGGGATTAGCAAGGAGAGTGGGATTAATACTTTTCGGGACAGCGATGGTTTATGGGAAAACTATAGGATTGAGGATGTCGCAAATTTTGACTCATGGCAAAAGAATCCGGATTTGGTTAGAAGTTTCTACAATCAAAGAAGAAAACAAGCAATGGAGGCAAAGCCAAACCAAGCTCATAAAGAATTAGTTAGACTTGAATCCCATTTTAATGTTAATATTATAACTCAAAATATTGATGATTTACACGAAAGAGCAGGAAGTAAGAATATTATTCATCTTCATGGAGAAATAAATAAGGTCAGATCGGTAAGGGATTCTAATTATATTATTGAATTAAAACATTGGGAGCTTACCAAAACCGATAAAGATGAGTATGGAGAACCTCTTCGCCCTCATATAGTTTGGTTTGGTGAGTCAGTTCCTATGATAGAGCCTTCAATTGATTTATGTCAAAATGCAGATATATTAATCATTATTGGCACTTCTTTGGTTGTTTATCCTGCTGCTGGACTTATGGATCAAACTCCAATAAATTGCAAGAAATATTTAGTGGATCCCAATGAAGTGAAAGCTGATTTTAATGGTATAAGTTTTGTGCAAGAAAAAGCAAGTATAGGAGTTAAGAAGGTTATTGATGAAATTTTTATTGATAATCACATAATTGAATAAGAATATAGAGATGAAAAAAGTTTATATTGAAACTTATGGTTGCCAGATGAACCAATCTGATAGTGAGATAGTGGGAGCAATTGTTGAAAAGAATGGTTATGAACTAACAACAGAATTATCAGATGCAGATATTGTATTTGTTAATACTTGTTCTATTCGTGAAAATGCAGAACAAAGAGTTAAAAATCGTTTAAATGAATTTGAACACCTAAAGAAAAAGAAACCAAGTTTAAAGATAGGTGTTTTGGGTTGTATGGCAGAGAGGTTAAAGGATGAACTATTTATTGAAAATAAATCTGTTGATATTGTTGTTGGACCTGATGCTTATCGCGATATTCCTAATCTATTAGATGAGGTTTCCTTAGGGGTTAAGGCAGCAAACGTTCTGTTGTCAGAAGAAGAAACCTATTCAGAAATAATACCAGTTAGGCTCGACACAAATGGAGTAAGTGCATTTATATCAATTATGCGTGGTTGTGAAAATTTCTGTTCCTATTGTGTTGTTCCATTTACAAGAGGGAAGGAGAGGAGTAGGGATTATAGAACAATTGTGAAAGAGGCACAAGATTTGTTTGACAAGGGATATAGAGAAATTACTCTACTTGGTCAAAACGTTAACTCCTACAACTGGATAGAGGATGGCAAAAAAACTAATTTCGCACAACTTATGAAAATGGTAGCCGAAGTATCCCCTTTGCTTAGAGTTAGATTTTCAACTTCACATCCTAAGGATATTTCTCAAGAATTAATTCAAACAATTGCTGCATGTAGTAATATTTGTAATTATATTCATCTTCCAGTTCAATCAGGGAGTACAAATATGCTAAAAAAAATGAATAGAAAATACACAAGGGAAGAATATATTCAAAAGATAGACATGATAAAAAAATATATACCAGATTGTTCAATTAGCACAGATATTATAACTGGGTTTTCAGGAGAAACCCTACTTGACCATAATGAGACCCTTTCAATTATGGATTATGTAGGTTATGATTATGCTTTTATGTTTAATTATTCCCAAAGACCCAATACAATTGCAGCTAAGAAATATCCAGATGATATTTCACTTCAAGAAAAGTCTCGCCGCTTAGAGCAAATCATTGAAAAACAAAGAGAGCTGTCATTTCAAAGCAATAAGAGAGATATTGGGAAAGAGTTTGAAGTTTTAATTGAGGGTAAATCTAAAAGAAGTGAAGATAAGCTTTATGGTAGAACTTCCCAAAATAAGGTTGTGATTTTCAACAAGCAAGATTTAAAAATAGGTGACTATATTTATGTTATTATCACAGATTGTACATCAGCAACATTAATTGGAGAAATAAAAATGTAAGAATATCTTTGCTGTTTAGTAATTTATAATTACTTTTGCAACAAATAATAATCAACAAAAATTATATGAGAATATTCGTTAAACGCAATAATTTAATATTGTTTTTTGGAAGCATCCTATTATTTTTTGCTTCCTGCACCTCTCAAAAAAACCTAATGTACTTTCAACAAAATGAAGGAATTGACACAACTTACTATAAATACAATTATCCTGAAGGTCAATCAAACTATTCTCCAAACTATCTTTTAGAAGAAAGAGATGTACTATATATAACAATTAAATCTTCAGTTGATGCAGAGAGTAATAAGCTTTTTTCAGACCAAAATTCTGTTTATGCAACTCAAAATGAAAGTGGGATTTATTTGAATAGTTATGTAATAGACAGAAATGGAGAAATTAATCTTCCTGTTGTTGGTAAAATTTATTTAAAGGGGCTTTCAATTGAACAAGCAAGATCTAAAATTGAAAAGAAGGTTGCTGAATGGATAGTTGACCCAGTTGTTATTTGTAAAATGGTAAGTTTTAAGGTTTCAATTCTTGGGGATGTTAATCGACCAGGAACCTACACTTTCTACCAAGATAATGTAAGTATTTTCGATGTAATTTCATCCGCAGGAGATTTAACTTATTATGGAAATAGGGCAGAGGTAAAAATTGTTAGAAAAACGTCAAAACAAGATGAGATTATCACTGTTGATTTAAGAAAAGCAGATATTTTAAAAAACCCTATTTATTATCTCCAACCTGGTGATATTATATATATAAGGTCAAATAAAACCACAAAGAGTTTAAGCTATTTCAGCCAACCTCTTAGTACAATTACATCATCTCTATCCTTAATCACAACAATTTTTACATTAGTATTTGCATTGAAAAAATAATAATTATGAATGAAGGTAATTCCAATTATAATAACCAAAATACACAAGAAGAATCCTCAATTAATTTAAAAGAATTATTGTTTGTAATGCTTAATCATTGGCATTACTTTATAATTTGTATAATAATTGCTGTTTTAGCATTCTTTGCAATTAGCAAATTTTCAACACCTCAATACCAAGCTAAAGCTACAATTCTAATAAAAAACAACGAAAACACTCTTTCTCAACTTTCAATGCTCGAAAATAGTTTTGGCAATAATAAATCTAATTTTCAAAATGAGATTGGTCAAATTCAATCTTATACAATGACAAAGAGAACAATCAAGGCTTTGGATTTATATGTTAATTATTATCAGCAAACTAATTTTCAAAAAAAAGAAATTTATAAGGATTCACCCTTTATTGTAGAATTAGATCTATTTAAAATTCAAACTGTTGAACTCCCGATTAAAATTCAAATTCTTTCAAAAGATAAATTTAAGATTTCCTACGATTCAAAAGAGAATTGTCGTCAATATGATTACGGTCAAGACATGTTATTAGAAACAAAAATTAATGTTTCGGCAAAAGAAAAAACCCTTTCCTTTGATCAATGGTATGAGAGTGATGGAATGAAATTTAGGGTTAAAACAAGAGATGATATTGATTTTAGTCGAAAATACATTAATGTTGACTATTATTTTGTTATAAACGATTTAGATGCCATAACTCAAGATTTTAATTCAACCCAAATAGACCTTATTAATAAAGAGTCAACCATTATTAATATTGCGTTCAAGTATCCAAATCAAAAAAAGGCTATTGATTATGTAAATATGCTATGTAAGATATATATAGACCTTACTTTTGAGGAAAAGAACTACATGAACACAAGCACAATTAAGTTTGTGGATGCTCAAATCAGTAATATTGCCGATTCTTTATCAAGGGCTGAAATCAAGAGAGAAGAATTTCAAATTAAAAACAATTCAATTGATTTAGGTGGAGACGCTAAATTTCTATTTGACAAGGCAAATGAGTTGGAAACAAAACGAGCAGAGGAGTACGCTAAAACTCAGTATTACGAATATCTTGCAAAATATATCAGTTTAGCTGATATGAATGATGGAGTTGTTGCACCTGCCGTTATGGGAATTGAGGATCCTCTTCTGAACAATTTAGTTAAGGAGTTGGCAACACGATTAACCTTAAAAAAATCAATGGCATTAACCACAACCCCTAAAAATGTTCAATATCAAAAGATAAATGCAGAAATTAATAGCTTAAAGAGTCAAATTGAGGAAAATATTAGAAGTTTAAAAAGAGTTTCTACACTAACCACAAATGAAACTAATCGTCAATTAAATATATTCAACACAGAATTAAACAAACTCCCTTCAACTCAAAGAAACTTGATAAACATCGAAAGACAGTTTAAATTTAATGACGAAATCTATACCTTCCTCTATCAAAAAAGAGCAGAGGCAGAAATTGCAAGAAACTCAGCACTCCCAGACCATAAGATAGTTGATCAGGCAAGAGTTGCAATTAAAGTTTATCCAAAAACTGCACTTAACCTAATGATTGCAATTTTACTTGGACTACTTGCTCCTGCATTATACATATTTATTCGTTTTCAAATGAATAATTTAATTGAGTCTAAAGCTGACATTGAAAAGATATCTAAAGCTCCAATAATAGGATATATTCCAAGAATTCCTGAAAATGAAAGCAAATTAGTTGTTTTTGCAAAGCCAAAATCGCAAATCACTGAAAGTTTCAGATCGATTAGGACTAACTTAAAATATATAGTTGGAAAAGATAAAAATCAAGTCATTCTGGTATCTTCAGCTATGCCATCAGATGGAAAGAGTTTTATTTCAATGAATCTTGCATCCGTAATCTCTTTGGCAGGACATAAAACCGTGATTGTTGGATATGATTTACGTAAGCCAAAACTCCATTTATTCTTTAATTTAAAAAATAATCCAGGTTTATCAACCTACCTTATAGGAAAGCACACACTTGATGAAATTATTCAGCCAACAGAATTTAATAATTTAGATATTATTGCCTCAGGTCCAATCCCTCCAAATCCATCGGAATTAGTAGATTCTGAAGAAAATTCTGAATTCATAAAAGAATTGAAAAAAAGATATGATGCAATAATTTTTGATACACCACCAATTTCTCTAATAACTGATGCTGTAGCCCTAACAAAAGAATCAGATATTAATATTATTGTTGTTCGTTCTGGTCAAACTAATAAGAATATTTTTGCAACAACAATTAAAGACTTAGAAAATAGAGATAATGTAAAAATTAATTTCATATTCAATGACATTTCAAATTCAAGTAGTCGTTATGGATATGCAGGCTATGGAAGCTATGGAAGTTATGGATATGGTGGCTATGGTAGTTATGGATATGGCTATGGATACTACGATGACGAAAAGCCACATAATGATAAGAAAAAAACTCAAAAGAAATAATATTTTTTACAATGCAAACGACGTTTTAAATTAAAACGTCGTTTTTTCATTAATCAAATATATGAGACATTATAATATTCCAATTTTCATTCCAGAACTTGCTTGCCCAAACAAATGTATTTATTGTAACCAAAGATTCATTTCTGGGCAACAATTTCAGCCAAACAAGAATGAAATAATTGAAAAAATTAATTCTCATTTACAAACTTTCAACTCGCCCTTTATTGCCGAATTAGCATTCTTTGGAGGCAGTTTTACCGGGATTGAAGTAAATAAACAAATAGAATACCTCAAGATTATTCAACCTTATATTATAAAGGGGAAAATTGAAAGTATAAGAATATCAACACGTCCCGATTATATAACAGATGATATTTTACATATACTAAAAGAATATAATGTTAAAACAATTGAATTAGGAGCACAATCTCTTTCTCAAGATGTTTTGGATTTCTCTCAGAGAGGACATAGGGTAGAGGATGTGGAAAAATCATCTGAACTTATTTTAAAAATGGGGTTTGAATTAGGTCTTCAGATGATGATTGGACTTCCTAAAGATAATATTGAAAAGAGTATTAACACTGCAAACAAAATAGTATCACTTGGAGCTAAGTCAACTAGAATATATCCAACTCTTGTAATTGAAAATACAGAATTAGCAAATCTATATAGAAAAGGAGAGTACACTCCGTTATCATTAGACCAAGCAATAATTTGGACTTCTCAAATATATCAAATCTTCCACAACAACAATATTAAGATTCTTAGAGTAGGTCTTCACCCCTCAGAAAGTTTATTAAACAGAACTGAACTATTAGCAGGAGCATTTCATGTTTCTTTTCGAGAACTAGTTCTAACACAAATATGGAAAGAGAAATTCCTCCAAATCCCTCAAGATAAATCTAATGACCTAGTTATTTTTACACACCCTAAAAGTAAGAACCATGCAATAGGTTATAAAGGCTCAAATAGAAGCTATCTACAAAATCACTTTAAAACAATTACATACAAAGAAGATTTAGCCCTTAATGATTTGGAATTTCATTATTCCACAGGTAAATAAACAATTATATAATTTTAAATCATTGTTTTAAGACGCTATCTTTACTCCCTAAATAAGCCATTAGCAGACAGATAAAAAAATT
>JAQUTD010000095.1 GCA_028709955.1 Bacteroidales bacterium
TTTTCTTCTAAACTCTGAGCAGATTATTGATGTGGCGATGGATGCGTTTAGGCTTTCTGGTCCTTGTTCTTTGGAGAAAGAAGGAATTGTTAGGGGGTGGGTGATTAGTTGTTTTATCTCTTGGCTTATGCCGTGGGATTCGCTTCCTATTACTATGATTCCTTCTTGTTGGAGGTTTTCTTGATATAAATTCTTTCCGCCTTCTATTATTGTTCCATATATTGGGTGGGAAGAAGGAATGGTTTGGAGGTATTGAAAGAGGTTGTTGTAAGTTATATTTATTCTAAATAATGAGCCCATTGTTGCTTGTATGGCTTTTGGATTGTAGATATCTACTGTATTTTCTGAACATATTATGTTTTCTATTCCAAACCAATCGGCTATTCTAACTATTGTGCCTAAGTTGCCTGGGTCTTTTATTTCATCTAATGCAATAACTAATTGTGATTTGAGTTCTATTGGCTTAGATTCTTTTCTTTTAACTATGGCTAATACTTGATTTGGAGTGGTTAGGGAGCTTATTCTTTCAAGGTCTTGAGTTTTTATTTCTTGAATATTTAAATTTATTTGGGATGCAATTTTTTTATGTTCTTCTATCCAATTTTTTGTTGCACAAATCATTTCTATTGTATGGTTGCTTCTAAGTAGTTCGTCAACCATCTTCACTCCTTCAACCACAAACACTTCGTCTTGATTACGAAACTTTGCTAATTTGTAGGATGCTATTGTTTTTATTTGTGCGTTTGAAATCATGTTTGTTTTTGCAAAAATAATTCTTTTTCTAAAACATTTGAATTTTTGACAAAAAAAAGACCTTTGAATTATTATCAAAGGTCTTTTTATGAAGTATAACTTTATAGGTATTATTCTGCTACAACATCAAAACTTATTTCTGATTTGATATCTTTATAAACTAAGATTGTTGCTTTGTATGTTCCTATTGTTTTGATTGAATCTCCTAATACTATTTTTCTTCTATCAACCTCTAATTCAAATTGGGTTTTTATTGCATCTGCAATTTGTATTGCATTAACTGAACCAAAGATTTTTCCATTTTCACCTGCTTTGGCTCCAATTTTTAATCCTTCAATTTTTGAATATAAAGCTACTAAGCTTTCAGCATCTTTACGGACTTTGTCTTCCTTAAAAGATCTTTGCTTAAGATTTTCAGCAACAATTTTCTTGTTAGAAGATGTTGCAGCCATAGCATATCCTTGAGGGATAAGGTAGTTATTTGCATAACCATCCTTAACCTTTATCAATTCATCTTTGTAACCGAGGTTACTCATATCTTGTTTTAATATAATTTCCATCGTACTTTCCTTTTATTTTAATAAGTCAGCTACGTAAGGCATCAACGCTATGTGACGAGCACGTTTTACTGCTTGTGATACTTTCTTTTGATATTTGTTTGATGTTCCGGTGATTCTTCTTGGAAGAATTTTACCTTGTTCGTTTACAAATTTTAAAAGAAAATCTGCATCTTTATAATCGATGTATTTGATACCGCTCTTTTTGAAACGGCAGTATTTTTTTCTTTGTGTTTCAACCGTTATGGGGGTCAAATATTTTATTTCTGTTTCGTTTGCCATTGCTTGTGATTTTTAAATAAATTATTCTGCTTTAACAGTTGCTTGATTAGCTGCTTCCTGTTGTTTTCTCATGCCACCTGAACGTTTCTTTTCGTTGTAAGCAATTGCATGTTTATCCAATGATACTGTTAAGAAACGAAGAAGTTTTTCATCACGTTTGTAAGCTGTTTCAAGCTTTGCAATAAGTTCTCCTTCTGCCTTAAACTCAATTAGGTAGTAGAACCCAGTTGATTTCTTTTGAATTGGATAAGCTAATTTGCGCATCCCCCAATTGTTTTCGTAAACAATTTCAGCGCCATTGTCAGTCAAAATAGACTGATACTTTTTTACCGCTTCCTTTATCTGTTCATCAGATAAAACGGGAGTCATAATGAAAACGGTTTCGTACTGTCTTACCATTTGGTACTTTGTTTTTTGTTAATAAATTAAATGAACTCTGTTTAAAAGAGTTTGCAAAAATACAATAAATTTCCTTTAATACAAGAAAAATGAGATAAAAATATCAATTCCTTTAATTTCTAATATTCTGATTTTTGGTATTATTCTGTTTTTCCGTGACAATTTTTGTATTTCTTACCACTTCCACAAGGACAAGTATCATTTCTTCCCACCTTCTTTTCAACATGAACTGGCTGAATTTTTTGAGGCTCTGATGGATTGTCTGCTTTCAATTCCTGACGTCCTGTTTGCAATTTCTTATTGTCTGATTGTGGCAATTCAGTTTCTTTAACCGATTTGTCTTCAAGAGGAAGAGTTGAACGGCAAAGGAATGAAGTAATTTCTCTATTTAATTCAGCAATCATTTTTTCAAATAATCCAAAAGACTCAAGCTTATAAATTAATAATGGGTCTTTTTGTTCGTAGGATGCATTTTGAACAGATTGTTTTAAATCATCAAGGTCTCTCAGGTGCTCTTTCCATGCATTATCAATTAGGTGAAGTGTTATACTTTTTTCTATTGACAGGGCTATTTCTTTTCCGTTTGTTTTGTATGACTTCTCAATTGGTGCAATTGCATTCATCATTCTAACACCATCAGTTATTGGGAAAGCTATATTTTCGTATCTATAACTTTTAGCCTCATATATATTTTTTACGTATGGAAAAGCTTGTTGAGAAATTTTATCCATTCTGATCTTATAATTATTATATACCTCTTCATAGAGTTGATCAGAAAGTTGAGATTTCTTTGAATTGAGGAAAGTTCTTTCATCTTCAATTGGACACTGCATTCCAGTAAGTTTCAAAAACTCCCATTTGAATCCTTCAAAATCACTTGAGTTATGATATTCATTTATTAGATATTCTAATGCATCATAAATCATGTTTGAAATATCAATTGCAAGTTTTTCGCCAAAAAGAGCATTCTTACGTTTTGAATAGATAACCTCACGCTGATTGTTCATTACGTCATCATATTCCAACAAACGCTTTCTTGTTCCAAAGTTATTTTCTTCCACCTTACGTTGAGCTCTTTCAATACTCTTTGTCATCATTGAATGTTGGATAACTTCACCTTCTTTCAATCCCAATCTATCCATTATCTTTGACATTCTGTCAGAACCAAACAATCGCATAAGATTATCTTCCAAAGAAACAAAAAACTGACTGCTTCCTGGATCTCCTTGACGTCCTGCACGACCTCTTAATTGGCGGTCAACTCGTCGAGACTCATGGCGTTCTGTTCCAATAATTGCCAATCCTCCTGCATCCTTAACTCCCTCTCCAAGCTTAATGTCGGTTCCACGACCGGCCATATTGGTTGCAATTGTAACTGTTTTTGAGCGTCCTGCTTCTGCAACAATATCTGCTTCTTTTTTATGTAATTTAGCATTTAAAACCTGATGCGGAATCTTTCGCATTGTAAGCATTTTGCTTAATAGCTCTGATGTTTCAACAGATGTTGTTCCAACAAGAACTGGTCTATTCTGACCAATCAAATTTTCAATCTCGTTAATTACTGCATTAAACTTTTCCCTCTTTGTCTTATAAATTAAGTCGTCATTGTCTTCTCTTGAAATTTCTCTATTGGTTGGAATTACAACAACGTCTAATTTATAGATATTCCACAACTCTCCTGCTTCTGTTTCTGCCGTTCCAGTCATACCCGAAAGCTTCTTATACATACGGAAGTAGTTTTGGAGTGTGATTGTTGCATAGGTTTGCGTTGCAGCTTCCACCTTAACATTTTCCTTTGCCTCAATTGCTTGATGAAGTCCGTCCGAATAGCGTCTTCCTTCCATAATACGGCCAGTTTGTTCGTCAACTATCTTAACCTGATTGTTGATTACAACATATTCAACGTCATTTTCAAATAATGTATATGCTTTTAGAAGTTGATTAATTGTGTGAACTCTATCCGATTGAACTGCGTATGATTGAAGAATCTTATCTTTCATTTCTGCTTTTTCTTCAGGGCTAAGGCTTTGTTTTTCAAGTTCTGCCACCTCTGAGCCAACATCGGTTAGCATATACATTTTTGGGTCTTCACCTATTTTTGCTAAATAATCTATACCCTTATCTGTCAACTCAATTGAGTTTATCTTTTCGTCAATAATAAAATAGAGTGGATCATCAATTTTAAACATTTCCTTGTTTTGGTCTTGCATAAATTGATTCTCTGTTTTCAAAAGAAGGGATTTCATTCCTGGCTCACTTAAAAACTTTATTAATGCCTTGTTTTTTGGGAGTCCATGATGAGCTCTTAAAAGAAGTATTCCTCCTTCACGTTCTTGTTCTGAAGTTTTTCCTTCGTGCAATAGTTTTTTGGCATCAGCAAGAATTTGAGTTACTAATGCTCTTTGAACACTATATAATTTTTCAATAACTGGCTTAAACCTATCAAACTCCTGATCATCTCCCTTTGGAGTTGGTCCTGAGATAATAAGAGGAGTTCTGGCATCATCAATCAAAACCGAGTCAACCTCATCGACAATTGCATAGTTATGTTTTCTTTGAACAATTTCATTTGGATTATTACACATATTGTCTCTCAAATAGTCAAATCCAAACTCATTATTTGTTCCATAAGTAATGTCTGCCTCATAGGCATAACGACGCTGTTCCGAATTAGGTTCGTGTTTATCAATGCAATCAACCCTTAGTCCATGAAATTCAAACAACATTCCCATCCACTCCGAGTCACGTTTTGCTAAATAATCATTTACAGTTACAACATGAACACCTTTGCCAGGAAGAGCATTAAGATATAAAGGAAGAGTTGCCACAAGAGTTTTTCCTTCCCCTGTTGCCATCTCAGCAATCTTTCCTTGATGAAGAACTGCCCCACCAATAAGTTGAACATCGTAGTGAATCATATCCCAAGTGACTGCATTCCCTCCTGCCATCCAAGTATTGTCGTAGAAAGCCTTATCTCCAACAATATTAACATTATCTTTTCTTGCAGCAAGGTCTCTATCATATTCGTTTGCCGTAACTTCTATCTTTTTATTTTCAGTGAAACGTTTTGCTGTTTCCTTAACCACTGAAAAAGCCTCAGGTAGAATTTGATTTAAAACTTCTTGAGTTTTGTCGTATATTTTCTTTTCTAAATCTTCTAACTCAGTGTATAGGCTTTGTTTTTCAGGAACAGGCATATCAAACTCAGTATCTAATCTTTCTCTAATTTGATTAACAACAGCCTCTTCTTGTGATATTGTTGAAGAAATCTTATTTTTAAATTCTTGGGTTTTCTCACGCAACTCATCGTTGGAGAGCTTTGAGATGTTTGGGTAGGCTTTTAAACAGCTTTCAAGGATTGGTTTTAATTCTTTTAAATCTCTTTGAGACTTATTTCCGAATAGTGATGAAAGAAAATTTGCCATTTGAATTATTTATCTATTATTTTATATTGTTAACTAATGCAAAACAAAATGGATATGCAAAAGAATTTATCTAAAATCTTATTGTTCAAAAACCATTCCGTCAATTTCAATCTGCAAAAATAACATATTTATTTGTCAGAATTGTCAAAAAAAACAGAAAATCAATAGACAAAACATATTCAACTCTTATTATCCGCGTTTGGGCAACCTGTAAAATGTTTCAATAGTATAACCCTTATAAGAGGAAGTCCAATCAACAGAGAAATACTTTTTAAAATAGAGAAGAGCATTCCAATTAGCACGCCTTTCACACCACGAAAAGTAGTGAGAGCTTACACCTTGAGGCTCGTTTTCCACCTGATGAGCCCTAATTGCACTCACCAAACTTGGAATACCAATAACAAACAAATATAAAACCCCAAACCTCCTGCTATCAATTGTATGACCAAACTCATGCATTAACAAAGGCTCAGAAACCACCTCTTGTCTAAAGTCTTCCTTACTATGATTATAGGTATTAATGTTAATAAAATTCCCAAGAGAAACGCCAGAATTATGATTATGATTATACTTAACAACAAACCCAACACCACAAAAGACCTCCACCCTATCAACCTTCCAAAATATATTCCTAATTTGAGAAATTAAATAACCCAACAAAGTTTGAGGTATTTCCCAAGAATGACGCAAAAAAAGATAAAGAATACCATAAATAACCCCTTTTTTCTTATCAGTTGTAAAATTAGTGAAGAAAAGAACTAACCCATTCCTAAGAACAACCATATCCCCTTTAACAATAAAACGAACAGCCCCACTAATAAGTGAAAGCACAGCAAGAGCAATAAGAATTAAAAGATAAATACAATAGTAAAACACAAAAATAATAATTAATATAGACAAAAATAAAAAAACTAATTTACTTACACTATTAATTGCAAATTATCTTTTTTTGTCTAATATTTCATCAACAATTTTCAAGAAACTTTCTATATCATGAGGAAGATTATTTTCCCTAAAAATGATTTGTTTTTCAGGATTAATAAATACTATTGTTGGAGATATAACTGAAAATAGTTTATTATTCTTTTGAGAGAATAGAACATGATCCATTTTTATTTTTTGACTCTCACAATAACTCTTTAAGTAAGGGCTCTGCTTTTCTACTGAGTTTACAGACAATACTTTTATCCCTCTTCTCTCAAACTCTGAATAATTATCATAAATCATCTTCATAAGTTCAAAACAAGGAAAACAAGTAGAATACCAATTGTCTAACATTATCCAGCCTTTTTCATCTTTAAGATAGTGTCTCTTTCCTTCAAAGTCTGAATATTCTCTATTCAAATCCTCATTGTCTAAGATATTAGGTCTTAATTTCCACTCATTGATTATAGAGTCCTTAATCCTATTCTTATTAATTGATTCTTGTGTTTCAACTGCCCAAGGGAAATTATTCCTTACCACTAAATAATCATTCCTTAAATCATTATCCACATCTATCATATAATCTTCAATCATTCCTCTTTTCTCCTCCTCAAGGTTTCTATTGAATTTTATTTCTCTATAGATTGGTCCTAATCCAACTTCTGCCAGAGTATTATTTTCTCTTTCAGTAGTTATCTTATCAATATTATAGGTTTCTGTATTTACATAAGCACTTACCTTTTCTTTCATCAAAATATTATTCGTGATAATAGTACTGTCTATCCATTGAAAAACATAGCAATCTTTATCTTTAAAAGTATTATAGAAATTAGGAGTAGTGTCTTTATAATATTTTGGTTGAATCATAAATCTAAAATAATCAAACTTTCTGTTAATCATAGTATGGTTCATATAATCACCAAAAGATGTCTTTTTGTCTTTATCTATTGGATTAATTGCTATATATTTTTGATAATAATGAATTGTGGTATTTGTATCACGATAACTATAAGAAGAATAGATATTATTACTAAAGGATACAAAACCCTTACGATGGTCAAAGACCATCTTGCTATTTCCTCTTACTTCTTGAAGAGAATCAATATAATCTTTGTTCACTTCATCGTAAACTCCTCTTTCAATAAAAAAATAATCAACATCTAAAACATTTAACGAAGTCTTATAGTATTCTCTAATAGCTTTTTCCCAAACTTGATTTGCATCTTGAGCATTAATAGAAACAACAACAAAAAAAAGCAAAAGAGTAACAAAAACTTTACTATACTTATTCATAATTAAATTTTTATAAGCCTAACGCCTATAACCTCTTTTTATTATGTTTTATATGCAATAATTAATCCCTTAACAAGATAACAAAATATTTTAAGCTTATTCTCTTTAAATTTATAGGTAAAGGTAAATAATAAAAAGTTTGTTTTGCGATTTCTTCCCTCTCTTTTTACTTCAATCTTATCTATTTTCTATTAAAACATTTACCTTGAGCAATCAGATTTTTATCTTCAAATGAGGCTTAATTGACATTTTTTAAATATCGGAATATAATCAACAAAAAACTTTCTACAATCCTTTCACCCCTTCGGGGTAATAACATAAATC
>JAQUTD010000005.1 GCA_028709955.1 Bacteroidales bacterium
CACTGACATGGGTATCTCAGCATCTTGAGATGCCCATGTCGCAACCTCTGAGATGGGTATGTGAGCAAGTGTGACATGGGCATCTCGCGACTTCTAAACGAAGTTAAAATAGTTGGGAATAGGGATTAATTAGGTTTAGATTAGGTTTTCTTACTATACATCAGTATTATTTATATTTGAAGGGAGTAAAAAAACTGAAAAATTAAATTTTCATCATAGAGTTATGATTTGAAAAATCTTTTGTACTTTTACAAATTCAAAAAAACTAAACTTTATTTTTTATGAACTTTGAAGAATATTTCAATCCTATTAATATTGATGAACTTGGCTTGGTTGCTGATGAAAAACAAATAAGACTTGGACAAACTATTCTAACTTTCTGCCCCGAATCAGATTTCCCTGCATTAAACAATGTTGATTTGGCAATTATTGGGGTTATGGAGGAAAGAAATGCATATAATAATAAGGGCTGTGCTTTGGCTCCTAACCAAATCAGGAAGTATTTATATAATCTTTTTCCTCATTCCAATCAAGCAAAAATTGCAGATTGCGGAAACTTGATTATTGGTAAGGAGATTGAAGACACCTACACTGCCTTAGCTGATGTTGTTGCGGAGCTATTAAGACTAAGAGTTATCCCTATTATTATTGGAGGCTCTCAAGATATTACTTTTGCAAACTATAAGGGTTACGAAAATATTGGACAAATTATTAATGCTTTCACAATTGATAGTTCTTTCGATATTTCTGGTGACCCTGAAGAATTTAATTCCAAAGCCTACCTAACTGCAATGCTATGTCGTGAGCCTAACTATTTGTTTAATTATACCCATGTTGGCTATCAACAATATTTCATAGAGAAAGACACTTTAGCTTTAATGAACAAGCTTTATTTTGAATGCTATAGGGTTGGAATGATTCAAGAAAACTTGGATAATGTTGAGCCTATGGTTAGAAATGCGGATATGGTTTCAGTTGATGTTAGTGCTGTGAGACAAAGTGATGCTCCAGGCAATGGGAATCCTTCTCCTCATGGGTTGTATGGAGAACAGCTCTGCAAACTTGTTAGATATGCGGGCATGAGTGATAAGTGTAGTTCAATAGGGTTTTATGAAACTAACCCTTTGTATGATAATAATGGACAAACTTCTCATATGATAGCACATGCAATTTGGTATTTTATTGATGGATACCTATGGAGAAAACACGACTTTCCTTATAAGGAAAAAGAAAACTATAAAAAATTCTATGTTTCAATAAATGATAACACCAACACCATTATTTTCTATAAAAGCAAAAAGAGTGAACGTTGGTGGATGGAAGTTCCTTGTTCAAAAGACAAGATGGTTAAATATGAAAGGCATTATTTGATTCCTTGTTCTTATGAGGATTACCAGACTGCACTTAATGACGAACTTCCAGACCGTTGGTTAATGGCATATAATAAGATAATGATATGAGCAGGATATTAGTTATTGACGATGAAAAGGCTATCCGTTTCTCTTTAAAAGATATAATAGAATATGAAAACCACACTGTTGAAGAGGCTCCTGATGGAATTGTGGGTCTTTCTATGATTGAAAATGAGGATTATGATTTAGTGTTTTGTGATATAAAGATGCCTAAGATGGATGGAATTGAGGTTTTAGACAAGGCTCTTAAGATTAAGGATGTTAAGTTTTGTATGATTTCTGGTCATGGAACAATTGCAACAGCAGTTGAGTGTTTGAAAAAAGGTGCAGTTGATTATATTGAAAAGCCTATTGACTTAAATAGATTACTTAAGGTTCTTAACGACAATCTTTCTCCAAATATAACAGAAAAATCAAAAGAGAAAAGCGACAAACCAAAAGAGAATATTCATAAGCCGCATAACGTTAAGCAGCCTTCAAATATGATTGGGCAGAGCAATGCTATGAAGCAAATGTATTCTTTTATTGAAAAGGTTGGGGTTACTGATGCAAGAATATTAATTTCTGGAGCAAATGGAACTGGGAAAGAACTTGTTGCAAGGGCTCTTCATAACATAAGCTTGAGGGCAAAAAATAATTTTATTGAAGTTAATTGTGCTGCAATTCCTTCAGAACTTATAGAAAGTGAATTGTTTGGACACGAAAAAGGAGCGTTCACTTCTGCAATTAAACAAAGAAAAGGAAATTTTGAGCTGGCAGATAACGGAACTCTTTTCCTTGATGAAATTGGAGATATGAGCCTGTCTGCTCAGGCTAAGGTTTTGAGAGCATTACAAGAAAATAAGATTACAAGAGTTGGAGGAGAGAAAGATATCCAAGTTAATGTTAGAGTTATTGCTGCAACAAATAAAAACCTAAAAGAAGAAATAGAAAAGGGACGTTTTCGTGAAGACCTTTATCATCGCCTTTCCGTTATAGTTATTAAGGTGCCTGAATTAAAAGAGAGGTTAGATGATATTCCTTTGCTTGTAGATTATTTCTTAGAAAACTATTCTTCTCAAATGCATATTCCCAAACCAAAAATAAATAAACAAGCAATCAAAAAGCTTCAATCAATGTCATGGACTGGAAATGTTAGAGAATTAAAAAATGTTACCGAACGTTTAGCTATTCTTTGTGAGGGAGAAATAACTGAGAAAGACATTGAGAAATATAGTTAAGCTAAGAAATAAACTAAAACAAACTTAGAAAATAATACAATTATAGATGATACACTACGATAAATTCACTTTAGATAATGGGTTAAGAGTGATAGTTCACAAAGATGCCTCAACTCCTTTAGTTGCAATTAATCTTTTATATTGCGTTGGAGCAAAAGACGAAAATGAAGAAAAAACAGGATTTGCTCACTTGTTTGAACATCTAATGTTTGGAGGAAGTGAAAATTATCCTGATTTTGATGGGATTGTTGAAGAAAGTGGTGGTGAAAGTAATGCCTTTACTTGTAATGACTACACAAATTTCTACCAAACCCTTCCTGTTAGTGAAATTGAAATGGGTTTAAGGCTTGAAAGCGACAGGATGCAAAATCTAATAATGTCACAAAAGAGTTTAGATACTCAAAAGAATGTTGTGATTGAGGAATACAAACAAAGATATCTTAACCAACCTTATGGAGATGTTTGGTTATTGCTCCGTGAACTTTCATACACTGTTCATCCTTACAAGTGGAGTACAATAGGAAAAGATATATCTCATATTGAAAACGCAACCCTAAATGATGTCAAGCAATTTTTTCATACGTTTTATGTTCCTAACAACGCTGTTCTTTGTGTTGCAGGAAATGTTGAAACAGAAAAAGTAAAGGAGCTTTGCAAAAAACATTTTGGGCATATTCAAAAAGGAGAAGATATAATTAGAAAAAACACTAAGGAGCCATTGCAAACAAAGGCTCGTGAACTAAAGGTAAGTCGTAATGTTCCTCAAAAAGCAATTTATATTACCTACCCCATGGCTTCACGTTTAGAGAAAGAATACTATGCCTATGACTTGCTTTCTGATATTCTTTCAAGTGGTCGTTCTTCTCGTCTTTATAACAGATTGGTTAAGGAGAGAGAACTTTTTACAGAAGTTAATGCTTTTATTAGTGGTGATGTTGAAAATGGATTGTTTATTCTGACTGGAAAGTATAGAGATAATATTTCAATGGAAGAAGGCAAAAATGCCCTTATTGATGAACTTCATAAGATAGCTTATGAAACAATTGATGAAGTAGAGTTTCAAAAGGTTAAAAACAAATTTGAATCCACAATGACCTTTTCTCAAATTAAGGCTTTGGAAAGAGCTATGAATTTGTGTTATTTTGAATACTTAGGCGATATTGATCATATAAACAAAGAGGTTGATTGTTATCAAGAATTGACAATCGACTTTATTCAAAAAGTTGCAAGAGAAACATTTGTTGATAAAAAATCAAATACTTTATACTATGAAACAAAAGAATAATAATCTAATTCCAATGATATCTATTACGGTATTATTTTTTATGTGGGGTTTTATTACTTCACTTAATGATATACTTATTCCATACTTTAAAGGGGTTTATGTTCTTTCTCATTTTGAAGCAAACATAGTTCAATTAGCTTTCTTTATTGCATATTTCTTTGGTTCTTTAGCCTTCTTCCTTTTGGCAAAAACTGGAAAAGACCCTATTCATAAGTTTGGTTACAAAACAACATTAGAGATAGGACTTTATATTGCTGCTACCGCTTGTATTCTTTTTTCCATTGCTGCAATGTTAAATTTAGGTTTTGGATTTTTCTTGTGTGCATTATTTATGTTAGGAATAGGGTTAACTTTTCTTCAAGTTGCAGCAAATCCTTTTGTTGCAATGCTGGGTAATTCTGAAACTGCATCAAGCCGATTAAATTTATCTCAAGCCTTCAACTCTTTAGGAACAACACTTGGACCTGCATTGGGGGGATATTTTATTTTTAGTGTATTTATAGAAAACTCTGAAGGAGCTTATGCAGTACAAACTCCTTATCTTATTCTTGGTTTACTTCTTGGTTTGTTAGCAATATTTATTAGAACTTCAAAAATAGAAGAACCTATAAAAAAACAAGAAACATCTTCTTCAAAAGAATCTATTTTTAAGTATCCTTATGTTTGGTTAGGAGCAATTGGAGTTTTCTTTTATGTTGGTGCAGAAGTTTCGGTTGGAAGTAATTTAGTTTCTTATCTTACATCCGTTTCCAATGGAGAAATAACCAAAGATATAGCAAGCAGTTATTTATCTTATTATTGGGGTGGTGCAATGATAGGACGATTCTTGGGTGCTGTTTCGCTGAGCAAGATAAAAACTAATCTTAAGATTATTTATATGATATTATTAGCAATAATTAGTTTTGGAATAATATTTACTATCAATTATTCTTTACATTCACTAAGCATTCATCAGGTTTGGTTTTATATTGTATTTATGCTCCTCAACTTCTTTTTCTTCTATCTTGGCAAATCAAAACCTGCTCGTTCATTAGCAATATTTGCAATTGTAAACAGTATACTAATATTAGTTGGGATGAACGTATTTGGGAATTTAGGTTATTGGTCAATGTGGTCTCTTTTAGCGATTGGATTATTTAATTCAATTATGTGGTCTAATATATTTACTCTTGCAATTGATAGACTTGGAGACAAAACTGCACAAGCATCTTCAATTCTTATTATGATGATTCTTGGTGGAGCAATTCTTCCTCCTATTCAAGGATTGGTTGCAGATAGTTTTAACATTGAAGTATCATTTATCATCCCATTAATAGGATACTTATATTTAATATTCTATGGTCTGAAAGGTTATTCTATAAACAAAAAGAATTAATTGTCAATATAATATATCTATGAAGAGGGATTTTGTATATAAGAAAAAAATTTCTACTCCAATAGGAGAAATGCTTGCATGTGCAACAAATGAAGGAGTTTGTTTTTTAGATTTTTTAGATAGAAAGGATTATGAAAAATTATTTTCTTCAATTAAAACAATGCTTAATGCAGAAATAGTTGATATTACAAATCATACAAATTCAAACGCATACAATATTATAGTAAAATTAGAAAAAGAGCTAAAAGAATATTTTGATAAGAAAAGAAAAGAGTTTACTATTCCTATTATTACAATAGGGACTCCCTTTCAAATGAGGGTATGGGATGAATTATTAAACATTCCCTATGGCAAAACAATTTCATACAAAGAAGAGGCAGAAAGAATTAATCATAAAAAGGCTATAAGAGCAGTTGCAAATGCAAATGGTAAAAATAAAATATCCATATTAATCCCTTGTCATCGAGTAATTGCAACCAATGGTAAGTTAGGAGGATATGGTGGAGGATTGGATAGAAAAGAATTTCTTTTATCACTTGAAAAAGAATAATTATATGAATTTGCATTTATTTTTTGCTAACAAATCTTTATTGAAAAAAAATAATTACTTTTGCAGAATCAAGATATAAAGAAAATCTTTATATAAAAGAATGTAAGTTTTTAATATTAGGAGTGTCTTAACTCAGATAAATAATAAATAATTTATAAACAAACACAAAAGAAAAATGAAAAAATTAATCTTATTAGCATTTGCTTTCGCACTTGTTACTGCAACTACAGTTAGCGCACAAGAACCTCAAAAGAAAGAAGTTAAAAAAGAATGTTGTTCAAAAGATGGTAAGAAAGATGCTTCAAAGGCTTGTTGCGATAAAGATGGTAAGAAAGTAGCCAACCACGAATGCAGTAGTAAAGACGGAAAAAAACATGAGTGCTCAAACAAAAAAGACGGGAAAAAGCATGAGTGTACAAGCAACAAAGATGGTAAAAAACACGAATGTTGCTCAGATAAAGCAAAAGCAGAAGTAAAAAAATAAATTTTCTTTTAATCTGTCAGTATAAAGCAGGGTATGATATTTCAAATCCTGCTTTATCTTTAAGTTTATGGACGACATACAAATTGCAAAAGAAATATCCTTAGGTAATCAAAAAGTTTTTGAAGACTTCTTTAACCAACATAAATTGAAGGTTATGAATTTATGTTATGGAATGACTCATAATAGAGATAGTGCAGAAGATTTAGTTCAAGATATTTTTTTAGAGATATATTCTTCTGCAAAATACTTTCAAGGTAAATCAAAACTTTCAACATGGCTTTATAGGATTGCAGTAAATAAAACTATAAACTATCTAAGAAAAGAGAAAATCAAAAAGTTTTTTGTTAATGTAGATGATGCAAAACATTCGCTACAAGCTGATTCAAGAGCTGATTTATCGCTTGAAGAAAAAGAAAAAATAAATATTTTGCATAAGGTTATTGATAAATTGCCGTCTAAACAAAAAAGTGCAATAATTTTATTTATTTATGACGAATTACCTCAAAAAGAAATTGCAGAAATAATGAATTGTTCATTGGCATCTATTGAAGTTTTAATTCATAGAGCAAAAAAATCAATAAAAAATAAAACAGACAAAATATATGGAAACGTTATTGAAAAAGGATAGAATTGAAGAAGTTAATCCTTATTTATTCCAAAAAATTCATTCTAAAATAAATTATGAAGCATCATACTCTATACCAGTATGGAGTATGAATATTCTTAAATTAAGTATTTTCGCATTAGTATTATTGATGGGTTTCAACATTCATTCAACAATAAATTCAAAATCGGATAGCAATCAAATATCTGAAAGCAATTCCTACACAGAATTTATTGAAGATTATCACTTTGAAGCCTTATCAAGCCTATATCCAGTTGAACTATTAAGTGAAAAAGTAGAAGATGAATAAAAAATATTTTATTGCATTAGTAGTAGTAGTTATTTCCCTTTTATTAGTGAATATATTCTTCTTGATTAATAATAAGGATTGCTCATGCAAACAAAACAAGAAACAAGATAAAGAAAATGTTAACTGCAACTGCTATGTTACAGAAAAACTTTCTTTAGATAAAGAACAAGCTTATAAATATTCTTTAATAAAGAAAAAACATCAAACAATTGCATTAAAAGCAATTGATAGTTTGCACGTAAGTCAAGAATTACTTATGGATTATCTTGCATCAAATTCAGATTCTGTTAAAATTGCCGAATTAGAAAACAAAATAACAGAGTCTCAAAAAATTCTTCTTCGTCATCATATTGAACAATATCAAGACCTAAAGGCTATTCTTAAACCAGAACAAATGGATCAGATGAACAAACTATTTAAAAGTCTTTTCGTTTGCAAACCAAGTTGCGAGCACAATCACAAAGAATATTGATCAATTACAGAATAATTGTTTATTCCTTTAAGCTATATAATCTAAACTTTGGATTGAGTTTAAGATATAAACCAAAAGAAAACTCTGCATAATCAGAACTATATATTTCACCGTATCCTGTTCTGTATCCTGAGAAAGGAAAATAATAAAAACAATCTACTTCAAAACCTAAAGAATAATTCTTTTTCTTTTTATAAATATATTCAAGTTTAGAATGTATCATACTAATTTCATTAAAATACATATTTTCTGTTGCTAATGAAAGATTAATGAAATTAGGGGAGCCAAAAATTGATACAAAATCTTTGCTTTTCCAATAGGCAACACTTAGGTTTAAATTGTTAGAACTTATACTTAATTTTGGGTAAATTCCATTCCCTGATTCAAAAGGGATACTTGACCCAATATTTTGAATAAAACCAGCATAATAAATATCAAAACTAATATTATCTATTAATTTATCTATCTTATAATTTACTCCTATTCCTCCAGCATAATTAGTCCATGTTTGTAATAAATCAGCAGATAAAGTATCTATCTCCCCACCCTTATGTTGAGCTACAAATTGAAAAGGGAAATATATTTGAAATTTACTATTGGGTTTTAAAATATTTGTTTTGGTAGAGTATCCAAATGAAAAAACTTCTTGATGGTTATCATTTTTATAAATAAAACTTTGCCAATTAAACCAAAGATCTGAAATAAAGTATTTTGAATTGAACAAAAGCTGTATACCCGCCTCAGGATCTGAGCTTAAATTTAATTCCGAATTGTAGAGAGGAAGAATTAAATTGTGGTTATTATTAATATAAAGATTCCCAAAAACTAAGTTAAGATTTTCTATCAATTCAATTTGAGCTCTAAAAAAAGGTAGTAGATGAAATCCTTTCTGATAATCATCTCCTTTCCAAACAGGGATGTCTGTGTAAGACAAGCAAGGGTAAGAATTAGTCCCCCAAAAGTGGAGCAAACTAAAGCCAGCTTCTAAGTGAATATTCTGGTCTAATGAAAAAGACAGTTTTGGTATTATTCTAAAGCCAGGAAGAGTGTATCCACTAATTTTTTCTGAAGCAAATTCATTATCCTTAAAGAAGTTTAGATTTTCAATCTCTAAAAATATCTTGTTTACATCAAGAGAGTCAATACTTGGACTTTGATAAAAGAAATCTTCCTCCTGACCAAAACATGAAAGAGAAATAAAGACAACAATAATAAAAAACAAATGTCTAATTTTCTTTTTCATAAATATTATATGATTGGGTATTTAGATTTACCTTCTTGTAATTCATTTTTTTAAAGTTATAACTATGCTCTTTTCTTATCAATAAGTATTTTCTTTGAACTTTGATATTCCTATCAATAGAAATATTGTGAAATCTTGCATAGTAAGCAAACAAAGAATATTCTTCTAACATTTGAGGTGGAATGCTTAGAATAGATTTTTGAGGGATAAATTCCGCTATTATATCCATATCCGCTAATAGTTCCTTATCCCTACTATCCTTTCCATAAAATAAAAAAGGCAGGGAGATTGAAATGATTAATAATCCAATAGATATGTATTTTAGAGTTGAAAACCATTTTATTTTTGGATTAATGTTTGAAATTAATTTACTAACACTTTCATCTATAAGACCAGAAAAAGCAATTACAACAAAAGGGAAAGCCGGCAAAAGATAAAACCCACTTTGTTTCATACTTAATAGAATTGGCAAAACGGCTGTTAATGAAAACAAAAACATCAATAATGCTTTCTTGTTATTTTCATTATTCTTAAGTGGGTTTTTCCTTATTTTCAATTTGTGAACAAGAAAATAAATGCCAAGAATAATGAACGAAAAAATCAATTCACTAAAGAATCTTCCTAAAATATAGAAGCGAGAATTAACTGTTATTGAATTTTGGAGCCCTCCAATTATTTGGATTTCAAAATAATGATCAAAGTAATCCATAACATCTTGGGAAAGGTATATTGAAAGTAAAATTGGTATGATGGAAAAAAGAAAAATCAATATTGAATCAGTTAACATTCTTAAGAAATTTGTCTTTCTTATAACCAGCCAATAAATAAAAGGGAATGAAAGAGGGAAGAAAGCAACAAAGCCCTTAACACTAAAACCAATGGTGAGTGATAAACCTGCCAAAAAAATAAATAGGATTCTTTTTTTGCTTAATGAATAAATATAGAAAAGAACCGAAGAAGTTGTAAAAATGATTAAGGTGTTTTCAATAATATTGTTTACCACGCTCCAAGTCATAAGAGGAATTGAAAGAAAAAAGAAGAGTGGTAAAAAAGGCATTTTAAAATCAAATTTCTTATATAGTTTTAATGTTAATAGACAAGCTATCAAAATACTTAAAACTGAATAAAATCTTTCAATCAAAAAACTTGTTCCAAATACTTTAAAAAACTGTCCTTCAAGGAAGAAAAACATAGGAGGGTGAGACTTAAAATCAACAAGAAAAGTTTGAGAGAAGAAGGGATTCAAGAAAGTTCCTTCACCAATTGCATAGTTTTTTGAGAAGTTTGCGTATACAATTCCGTCAAGAAACATCCCTCTTGAGAGTAAGAAGGGACTAATGATTATTAAAAAAATTGAAACTGCGAGTAAATAAAAAGGAAATGTTTTTTTCATACCAAAGTCAAATTCTCTTTAACAAGGTTGCAAATGTACAAAATAAAATTTTATTAGTTCGTTTTTAATACTATCTTTGCAAAACTAAATTAATTTTTTGATGAAATTTTCTATTATAATTGTTAATTATAATGTAGCTTATTTTTTAGAACATTGCTTGTATTCGGTTAGAAATGCATGCAAGAATATTGAAGCAGAGGTTTTTGTTGTAGACAACAACTCTGTGGATAATTCGCTTACTGTAATTAAGGAAAAGTTTCCAGAAGTTATTCTTATTGCCAATAAAGAAAATGTTGGATTTGCAAAAGCTAATAATCAAGCTATACGCAAAGCTAATGGAGAATATATCCTTTTACTCAATCCAGATACAGTTGTTGAGGAAGATACTTTTGAAAAGTGCATTGAATTTATGGATTCTCATCCCGATGCCGGAGGATTAGGTGTTAAGATGATAGATGGAAGGGGAAAATTTTTGCCTGAGAGTAAAAGAGGTTTCCCTTCAGTTTGGGCATCATTCTGTAAGATGAGTGGGCTAACTAACCTATTCTCACACTCAAAAAAATATGCTCAATACTATATGGGGCATCTCTCTGAAAATGAAGTAAACCAAGTTGATATTCTTGCCGGTGCTTACATGATGTTAAGAAAAGAATGTTTAGATAAGGTTGGCATTTTGGATGAAGATTATTTTATGTATGGGGAAGATATTGACTTATCATATAGAATAACAAAGGGCGGCTACAAAAACTACTATTTCCCAAAAGCAAGAATCATTCACTATAAAGGAGAAAGCACAAAAAAAGCATCACTTAATTATGTATATACTTTCTATAATGCAATGGCAATTTTCGCACAAAAGCATCTATCAACAAAACAAACAAAACTGTTCTCAATAATAATTAAGATAGCCATTTGGTTCAGAGCCGCACTTTCTTTCTGCACAAGAATATTTAAAAATATTCTCCTCCCAATTCTAGATTTTCTCTTAGTATATCTTTCTTACTATTTATTGGTTGAATGGTGGAGCAATAATATTTGGAACGACCCAGACTACTACCCTATTCAATACATTCAATTTGTTGTCCCAGTTTATATATTTATATGGCTTTTCTCAATCTATCTTTCAGGTGGATATTCAAAACCCTTTAGAATCCCCAAAATTATTTCTGGAGTTTTCTTTGGAATGATAACTATTCTTGTTTTCTACTCCCTCCTTCCCGACTACTTAAGGTATTCAAGAGCCTTAGTTTTATTGGGAGCCGTGTTATCTCTATTTGTAATAATTCTTATCCGATTTGTTTATCGTTATCTTACAACAGGCACATGGAATTTGAAAGTAAGTTTAACTAAAAGGTATGCCATTATTGGAGATGATAAAGAAGCAGTTAGAGTTGCTCAATTACTTAGAACAACTGATGCACAAACAGAATTTATTGGTCTGGTTGAAGAAGGGAAAAGAGAAACTACCAATCCTAATTTTATTGGTATTAGCTCACAAATAAAAGAAATAATTAAAATTTATAAGATTAATGAAGTAATTTTTTGTGCCAAAACTCTTAGCCAACAAAAAATAATTAGTATGATGGCAGAACTTCAATCAACAAATATTCACTTCATAATTGCACCTCCCGAAACCGACTTTATTATTGGAAGCAACACAATCAATACTCCAACCGACCTATATGTTGTTTCTGTTAACTCCATTTCCAACGAAGACAGCAAAAGGAAGAAAAGGCTGTTAGATATTAGCTTATCAATTTTTGTTTTAACCTTCTCTCCAATTATTGTTTTTTTCTTAAAGGAACCCTTTGGACTATGGAGAAATATATTTCTAATTATTTTTGCCAAGAGAACATGGGTTGGATATTCTAATCAAAACCTTAATAACAACAATATTCTTCCAGCAATCAAAAAAGGGATTATTTGCACAAAAGATTCTTTAAACAATGAGAAATTGGATCAAAGCACATTAAACAGATTAGATTTGCTTTATGCAAGAAACTATTCATGGCAATCAGATATAAATATTTTCTTTAAAGCATTCCGTAATATTGGTAGAAAATAAACATTTATTTTTTGCAACTAAACCAAATAGAATTATATTTGCACATTATTATTTAAAACATATTGACTATGACAAAATCAGAAGAATTTATCGAATTAGAGCATCACTATGGAGCTCACAACTATCACCCACTTCCTGTGGTTTTATCAAAAGGAGAAGGTCCATTTGTTTGGGATGTTGAAGGAAAAAAATATTTTGACTTCCTTTCAGCCTACTCAGCAGTTAACCAAGGACATTGCCATCCAAAAATTGTTAAAGCTCTTTGCGACCAAGCACAAACACTAACCCTAACATCAAGAGCATTTTACAACGATTGTTTAGGTCCTTATGAAAAATACATCACAGAATACTTTGGATACGACAAAGTATTGCCAATGAACACAGGAGCAGAAGCTGACGAAACAGCACTAAAACTTGCACGTCGTTGGGGATATAAAGTAAAAGGAATTCCTGAAAACGAAGCAATAATTATATGTTGTGAAGGAAACTTTCATGGAAGAACAATCACTATAGTTTCAATGTCAAACGACCCCGATTCTTATGGTCAATTTGGTCCTTTCACTCCAGGATTTGTTAAAATACCTTATAACGACACAAAAGCATTAGAAGAAGTTTTAGCAAAACATGGAGACAAAGTTGCTGCTTTTCTTGTTGAACCAATACAAGGAGAAGCAGGAGTATTTGTTCCAGATGAAGGATATTTAAAAACTTGTTACGACTTATGCAAAAAACATAACGTACTTTTCATTGCTGACGAAGTACAAACAGGAATAGCAAGAACAGGTAAACTATTAGCTTGTGACCACGAAGGGATACGTCCTGATATGATAATCTTAGGAAAAGCACTGTCAGGTGGAGTTATCCCTGTTTCAGCAGTACTTGCAGACAATGAAGTAATGTTAACAATAGGACCAGGAGAACATGGTTCAACCTTTGGAGGATTCTGTTTAGCAGGAAAAGTTGCAGTTGCAGCACTTGAAGTTGTAAAAGAAGAGAAACTTGCAGAAAGAGCAGAGTACTTAGGAAAAATATTCCGTGATGAAATAGGCAAAGTTAAGAGTGAAATGATAGAATTAGTAAGAGGAAAAGGATTACTAAATGCTATCGTTATTCGTCCAAAAAATGGAAAAGAAGCATGGGACGTTTGTTTAAAGATGCGTGATATGGGAGTGCTTGCAAAACCAACACATGGACACATAATCCGTTTTGCACCACCATTGGTAATCACTGAAGAACAACTACGAGAAGCTATTGAAATAATAAAAGAAGCAATTCTTTCATTCGAATAAATAAACATATATTTCTTATAAAACAAAAGCACCTTTACTTCAATGTATAGGTGCTTTTCTTATTTTATTGTTCAACATTAATAGTTACAGTATCTCTTGGATTATTTATATTATAATTTCTATAGATTGTAGGGTAATTTCCACAATTTATAGATCCATTAAGAGCAACAACCTTAAAAAAGAAATATTTTAAGGTATCATTATAATCACCTTTACTAACTAATTTTTCTTTAAAACAGGGTCTCTCATAGGTAGAAGTTGGATAATCCCAAAAGCCCCAATTGTCACTACTTGTTTTAGGAAGGATTACTTTTAAGTATCCGTAAGTTATAGGTCTAATATCTACTCTCTTACTTATAATATTAACACTATCACTTTTATAATTAAATGTTCCAAACTCAAAACTATAATCTGATGTTGCTCTTGGGAATACTCTAATTGAATAGAAGTCAACTGACATTTCTCTACTTCCTAATTCTCCATGTTTAGGAATTTTTATTTTATAATAACCTTCTGAATTAGAAACAGCAATATTCTCTACAAAATAAGGATCTGTCCCAAAACTTCCATTTGATTCATCAAAATACTTTGCATCAAAAACAACTCCAGCAATGGGTTGTCCAGTATGGAAGTCTGTAATATAACCTTCTACATAAGTATCATAATATGTTATAATATCTTCATCATTATCCTTACAACTGACAAACGGAGTTAGAAGCACTAAGAGCAACAATAAATTAATTATTCTTCTTTTTAAAAAAGTCTTTTTCATAAGGCTTGTTGTTAAGTCGATAAATGTAATTATTAATAATTCTGCAAAGGAAAACAAAATAAAGGTAAAAACAAAATAAAGGTAAATCCAAGCAATAGGAATTCAAATAAAGAGAAATAGTAGTATAGTAAAATAGACTTAATATATTTGAAATTATATCAAGGAAAAAAATATTTATATCAAGGAAAAATTCTTTTTTATCAAGGAAAAAAATATTTTTAGTTGATATATCTGGATTTTGCAGATATTATTGTGGAATTACTTTTGGTTGTTTTTTGTCGTGGAAAAGATATCCTATCTTTAGGCTTGAAGTGTAGGTGAAGTGTGTTCCTACTCCATATAGTAATCCTACTTCATAGTAATCGTATGAATCTTCATTCAGGTTCGAAAAGCTATATCCTAATCCAAAGTTAAGGTCAATAAGAAAACGATTGGCAAACACCCATTGTTTTCCTCCTGTAATCATTAGGTTTAGTGATGCTATATTTTCTTCTCTTGATTCGTATGGGTATATTCCATTATAATAGTCATGTTGGTAGTTGTAATATTCTAATTCTGTATTTATTAATGATAATTTTATCTTAGGCATTATATAGCTTCCTTTAAGCAAATGTGCATATTTCATATTTCTTATATAGTAGTCAGGTGAGCGATAAAATCGATAACCTCCTGAAAGGGAAACTCCAATTGCTTCCACTCCAAAGGTTTCGAAGCCTAATCCTATTATTCCTAATCCTGCTGTCCAACTCTGTCCTGGCTTAATGCTTCTTTCGTAGTCAAATTCAGAAAAGCCCATAAGTGGTGCTAAGAAGTTAAATTTGATTGCATTTTTAGTGTTGTCTTGGTAGTTGTTTACTCCAAACATAGAGTTTTCAATATTTAGAATTTCTCCGTTGGCAAATTTTATGTACTGAATATTATTTTTATCTATACTAAAACGTCTTTCTTCTCCACCTAAGGTTGCGGAATAATAGACTAAGTCTTCTCCTATTTCAACAATCTTGCATGTAATTTCTGCTTTTGGATTTTTCCTTACAATTAAATCTTGTGCAGTTATACTAAGGGTTGTAAGGGTTAATAGGATTAATAGGGTTAATTTTTTCATAGCAAAATATTTATAATTATTGGGCAAAGATAAATAATAATTTGATATTTTTATATTGTGCTTAGTTATTTTTAGTCATTTTCGATAATAATTAGGTTTTCTACACTGAATTGGAATGGTTTAATGCATTCTTGCTTTCTTAAACTACAGTTTTTCATTCGGCATTGTGAACAATATTTTTCGTCGCAAGAGTCACTATGAACTGTAAAGTATAGCTCGTGGTTTTCTTTTTGGAGAACTTCTTTTAGTTTTTCGGTGGCTTTATGTCCTTGCTTGATTGTGTAGAAACATGGCAGAGTGAGGTCGCAGTCAATATGTAGTGAATTTCCATAACGAATAACACGTAGGTTATGGATATCAATCCAATCTTCTTCTTTATTCTGATTTATTTTTTCTGCAATTATTTTTAGTTCTTCCTTATCGTTTTGGTCAATAAGATTGGCAGTTGTTTTATGAAGAATTTTTAATCCTGTTACTATAATAATTGATCCATAAACTAATGCAAGAATGCTATCCAATATTAATAAATCTGTGATTTTAATTAATAATAAGCCTAATAACAATCCTATGGTTGAATAGGTGTCGGATTGTAAATGTTTTCCTGATGCCACCAATGCCATTGATGATGTTTTCTTTCCTTTTCTAATACTCCATGCACCAAGAATAAAGTTTACTATTCCTGCAATGGCAACAATTATCATCCCTATTTCAAGTTGAGGCAGATCAGTGGGTTGAATAAATATTCTTTTTATCCCTTCGTAAATTATTATTCCTCCAGCAATAATGATTAATGATCCTTCAATTGAGGCAGATATTAGCTCCATTTTCCCATGTCCAAATGGATGATTTTCGTCTCTTGGTTTTGATGCCCACCTTAGTGAAATAAGGCTTATAATTCCAGCAACAACATTAACAATGCTTTCCATTGCATCGGAATAAACACCTGCTGAATT
Source organism: Bacteroidales bacterium (assembly GCA_028709955.1). Classification (GTDB taxonomy): domain Bacteria; phylum Bacteroidota; class Bacteroidia; order Bacteroidales; family P3; genus UBA10566. The sequence goes on from JAQUTD010000005.1 coordinate 16,533, forward strand.
AGTAATAATATATGCTACAAATTTAGCAATTAATAGTATAGCTGATATAACTACTATTATTCTTTGAAATTTCCAATTTTTCATAATTCAGTTTATTTTTATAAAAAAAAGAGCCTTCTTTTGAAAGACTCTTTTTGGAAAAGATACTAAAAAACTATTTTATAAATTTTCTAATCTTGAAATGTATTTATCAATTTCTCTTGCTTCCATTGAAGAAGGAAAATCTGATTTAATTTTCTTGTAGGTTTCTAATGCTTTCTTATTATCTTTTTTCATTTCATAAGCAACTCCCAATTTGAAAAGAACAAATGGAGTTGTCATTTCGTTAGAGGTTGCTATTGCTTTTTCGTAGTTTTTGATTGCATCATCAATTTTGTTTAGTTCAAGATAGCAGTCTCCTATCATAGCCTTAGCTCCTGAAGATAGAAAAACATCCTTTGATTTAAAATCTTCCAAATAGTCTATTGCTTTTTGAAACTCGCCTTTCGAAAGGTAGGCACTACCTGCATAGAAGTTTGCTAATTTACCACTTTTTGTGTGTGGATATTTATCAATAATGGCAAGAAACCCTAAGTGTTTTCCTTCTCCATTAAGAGCTTTATCCATCTCATCATTTTTGAAAAATTGCTCTGCAGCAAACATTTCTGTTGAAGCAGCTTCTTGACGAGGTTCTGCAATTAGTTTCATGTATCCAAAAAAACCACCAATCAACACTAATATTGCAACAATTACAATTAGTATTATTTTCTGATTTTTCTCAATGAATTGTTCTGATTTTGAAATAGCTTCACCAACAGCAAGGTTCTTAGGTTTTTGTTCTGTACTCATAATATACTTAATGCTAAAATTAATTTAGAGTGCAAAGATACATTTTTCTTTAAAAATACGAACTAATGTTATCATTTTTTTATAGCATATTTATAAAATTTAATTCTATATTTGCAAAATATGATAAATATTTGTATTTTTGTTGTTTTAAATTATAATAGTTAATATGGGTATAAGTACAAAATTCATGGGCTTTAACATTAAAAGTCCAATTGTTGTTGGAAGTTGTGGATTAACCTCTAATATTGAAACCTTAAAAAAAATTGAACAAGCAGGTGCGGGTGCTGTTATTCTTAAATCTTTGTTTGAAGAACAGATTACTCAGGAAATGAATGTTAATATTAAAGTTTACAGTGCAAATTTTAGTGGATACCCTGAAGCATACAATTATATACAAGAACACACAAAAGGCGAGGCAATTTCAAATTATATCAATTTAATAAAAGAAGCTAAGAAAAACTTGACAATTCCTGTTATTGCAAGCATTAATTGTATAACAGCTTCGGAATGGTTACCTTTTGTTAAAATGGTTGAAGATGCAGGTGCTGACGGAATTGAGCTCAACATGTTTATTCTTCCATCAGACATTAGTCTCTCCCACGAAGATATTGAAAGATTATATGAAGACATTGTTCATATAATTAAAAGAGCAACATCACTTCCTATTTCCCTTAAAATAAGTCATTATTTTTCTTCCCTAACTCGATTTGCTCAAAAAATTTCATGGCTCGGTATCACCAATCTTAATATATTTAATCGTTTCTATCAATCCGACATAAATATTGACACTCTTGAAACTATTCCAGTTAACATTAAAAGTAATCAAGACGAACTTTTCAACACTATTCGATGGACTGCAATTATTTCACCAGAGATTAGATGTAATTTAACTTCAGGAAGTGGAGTACACAAAACTGAAGATGTTATAAAATTACTTCTTGCTGGGGCTGATACTGTTCAAATTGTTTCGGTTTTATATGATGAGGGTTTAAATTTCATTGTTGAGGCAAATAATAAATTACAGAAATGGATGGAACAAAAAGGTTTCAGCTCCATCAATCAATTTAAGGGAAAGCTGTCGGTCAAAAAGAATAAAGACGCATCAGCATTCCATAGGGTTCAATTTATGAAATATTATTCTGGCATTGAATAAAAAATTAACTTAACCTATTATATATTATCGCAAGACGATTTACTAATTTAAAAACAAACTGAAATTATGGAAAATCAAAACAAACCTGTAAGTTTTTTCCGTTTCGAAGATTTGCGAATTTATCACAAGTCTTTAGATTATTTTAATTGGATTATTGAACAATCAAAAACAATTAATCCTCACGAACAAAAAATAGTTATTGACTCATTAACTAAAGCTGCTATGGGCGTTTCTGTAAATATTGCAGAAGGTTCATCACGACACAAACTCCAATTTGTAACATTTCTAAAAGATGCCAAAACAGCTGTTAGGGAATGTGTTGTTTTATCTTCAATGGCACTTGGTTGCGGAGCTTTTACTATTGAGCAATATGAACATTCAAAAGAAATTTTGGTTGAAATGACAAAGATGCTTGGAGCTATGATTGTTTCACTTCAAAAAAGCTCACCTCGTGATTCTTCAGAACCAAAAATAGACTTTAATTCGTCCACCGAAATAGATTTTGAATATTAGAAAGCTTCATTTTTAATCGTTTTTTGCTTTTAATTGAGAGAATTGTCGTACATTTGTTTTTCTAAAAAGGAAAACCAATTTTTATGCAGTTCTCTCAAATTATTGAACAACACGACTTAATCAATTCTCTAATTCGAATTTACGACAATCGAAGGGTTAGTCATGCTCAGTTGTTCTTTGGAGAGGAATCCTCAAAGTGTTTTGCTTTGGCTTTAGCATATGCCCAATTCCTAAATTGCACCAACAAAAAAAGATTTAATCCCCAAGACAATAAGCTAATCATAGCCGACTCTTGTGGCGAATGTCCTTCTTGCAAAAAATTCTCTATTCTTTCTCACCCTGACCTTAATTTTGTTTTCCCAAACACAACAACAAAAAAAATAGAATCAAAAAATTCATCTGAACTCTTGCTTAATGAATTTAGGGAGTTTGTGTTAAAAAAAAATGGGTTAATAAGACTTAATGATTGGTATGATTTTTTAGATGTTGGGAATAAACAAGGGACAATTAATGTAAGGGATTCAAATAATATTATAAAAAGATTAAGTGTTAAGTCTTATGAAGCTCAATATAAGATAATGATTGTTTGGTGTGTTGATAAACTTCATTACGAAGCAGCTCCCAAACTTCTAAAAATTTTAGAAGAACCATATGATGACACAATATTTTTATTGATAACTGATGACAGAGAAAACATTTTACCAACAATACTTTCAAGAACTCAATTAGTTAAAGTTCCTAAAATAAAACAAGAAATTGAACAAGAAAATAAATATTTAATTTTATTTGTACAATGGTTGAGATGTTGCTTTTTCTACAAAACTAAGATTGGAGAGGTTGTTAGTATTATTGAGAAAGACATTGTTAAACTTGGTAGAGAAGAGCAAAAACAATTTTTGGAATTTGCCTTAGATGTATTCCAAAATAGTTTTGCAATCAAGATGGGATTAAACAAAAATTATTACTTACTTGAAAACTGTGATGAGAAGTTTAAGAATAATTTTCCCTCATTTATTACAGAAAACAATATTGAAAAAATATATAAAGAATTAGATAAAGCAATTTTACATATTGAAAGAAATGGGAATGCCAAGATGATTTTTCTTGACCTTTCAATTCAATTAGGATTTTTATTGATGATTAAATAATATGGATAATAGAGAAAATAATAACGAAGAAACAATTTTTAGTTCTGAAGAAAACGAGTTAAATCAAAATTTAGACCAAGACGATCAAGAGCTTTCAAATATTCTTGAAGAATATTCCGCATTTCAAAAGCCTACAACTGGTTATAAAGTGGATGAAGAAAAAGAAATAGTTTATGGGGATCAACTTGTTCACCCCTACTATGACGAAGATCCTTATGTTGGAAGAAATACATTTACTCCGTCAATAATGCTAACCAGAGGATGTATTAATATTCCACAGTCTTATATTCCAATTGACAAAAATGAACTTCAAAGAAATTCGAAACTTTCTGTTCACGATTGGATGAGCAAAATTAAGCCACCTTTTGTTGAGAACAATTTTGATTGTGTTGAAGTTAGATTTAAGAATACAAGAAAGGAATTCTTTAAAATTCCAGAAGGCTTAGAAGTAACAGAAGGAGATGTTGTTGCTGTTGAAGGCTCTCCAGGACACGACATTGGAATTGTGACCTTGGTTGGAGAACTATGCAGGGTTCAAATGAACAAAAGAAAAGTTAATCCAAATTCAGATACAATAAAAAAATTATTTCGTAGAGCAAAATCAGTTGATATTGAAAAATGGATTCAATCAATTGAAAGAGAAGATATAACAATTTTTAAAACGAGAGCCATTGTTGATGATTTGCATGTTAATATGAAAATTAATGATGTTGAATATCAAGGAGACAATTCAAAAGCAATATTTTACTACACTGCTGATGATAGGGTTGATTTCCGTCAACTTATTAAATTTCTTGCAGAAGAGTTTAGGGTTAGAATAGAAATGAAACAAATTGGTGCCCGTCAAGAAGCTTCTCGACTTGGAGGCATTGGAACATGTGGAAGAGAGTTATGTTGTAGCTCATGGTTAAACAATTTTAATTCTGTTTCAACTCAAGTTGCAAGAGTTCAACAAATATATCCAAACCCTCAAAAATTAGCAGGTCAATGCGGTAAATTAAAATGTTGTTTGAATTTTGAATATGACGTTTATTTGGATGAGTTGAAGACTTTCCCCGAAATTGGGGTACCTATTCATACTAAAAGAGGGAAAGCAAACTACATTAAAACAGATGTATTTAGGAGATTAATGTGGTATGTTTATGAGGATGGTTCTGACTTTATGATGCTATCTGCTGACACTGTCAAGGAATTAATACAAATGAATAGAAATCGTGAGCCGATTGAAAATCTTGAAAAATATCAAATAAAAGTTGAACCAAAATCAAAATTAAACATTTAAATTTGTTTTTATAATAAATAATTAGTTAAAAAGAAAATGAATAAGATACTATTTGGATTTATTATATTATCCACATCAATAATCTTAGCGAGTTGTAACCAAAATGTTGTTTATGACGAAAGTAAAAAGGTTGATCCAAAAGGATGGAACATAAACGATAGGGTTGAGTTTGAGGTTGATATTAAAGATACTGTAAAGTTTTATGATTTTGCAATAAACCTTAGAAACACAACTAACTACCCTAATTCTAATATTTTCTTTTTCATTAAAACAATTTATCCTGATGGTTCTATAACAAAATCAGATACTGTTGAATGTTATTTAGCTTATATGGATGGTTCTTGGACAGGCAAAGGCAGTGGAAGGATTAAGGATAATAGATTTTGGTTTACCCAGAGGGTTGTTTTCCCACAAAAAGGAGTTTATAAATTTGAAATACAACAAGCAACAAGAGACACAAATTTAGTTGGAATTTCAGATGTTGGACTTCATATTGAATACCACACTAATAATAGGAAATAATGGCTCAAAATAAATCTATACCTAAAAATAAAAAGAATAATAGTGATTTTTCATTATTCACTAAAAGAATGTGGAAAATTTTTGGTGGTTTACTAATCTTAATTGCCTCATTTTTCTTTTGTTTATCAATGGGTTGGCTCGGATTTATGCCTTCTTTTGAAGAATTAGAAAACCCTAATTCAAATTTAGCCTCAGAGGTTTATTCTGCAGATGGTGAAATTTTAGGTTATATTGGAATCCAAAATCGCTCTAATGTACAATTTTCAGAACTACCTAAATCACTAATTGATGCCCTAATTGCAACAGAAGACGTTAGGTTTTATAAACATTCAGGAGTTGATTTTAAAAGTCTCTTCAGAGTGTTGGGGAAAACAGTAATTTCAGGAGACAGAGGCTCTGGAGGAGGAAGCACAATAAGCCAACAATTGGCAAAAAACTTATTTCCAAGAGAGAGGAAATCAAAAATAGGTGTTATATACTCAAAACTAAAAGAATGGATTGTTGCAGTTAAGCTTGAAAGAAACTACACAAAAGATGAAATACTTACAATGTATCTTAATACAGTTGATTTTGGCTCAAATGCATTTGGCATAAAAACCGCTTCAAAAACATTTTTCAACAAGCTTCCTTCTGAACTAAAAATTGAAGAATCAGCTGTTTTGGTAGGAATGCTTAAAGCTCCATCTGCCTACTCTCCTGTCAGACAAACTGAACGTTCAAGAGAAAGAAGAAACACTGTTTTGGCTCAAATGAATAAATATGGGATGATAACTGATATTGAGAATAAACAATTATCAGAAAAACCTTTAGATATAAGTCGATATAATCCTCAATCACACGATGAAGGAATAGCAACCTATTTTCGTGAATACATTAGAAACTACATGAAAGAATGGGGAAAGACCCATAAAAAACAAAATGGAGAGCCTTATGATGTTCATAAAGATGGTTTGAAAATTTATACAACAATTGACTTTAGGATGCAAAGAAATGCTGAAGAAGCAGTAAAGGAACACTTCAAAACACTGCAAAAGCAATTCTTTTCTCACACCAAAGGCTATTCAACAGCTCCTTTTACAGGTATTTCAAAAGATGAAATTAATAAATATTACATCCAATCGATGAAAAATTCGGATAGATATAACAATATGCAACTTGAGGGATATAGCGAAAAAGAAATTAGAGAGGAATTTAATAAGAAAGTTGAAATGCGAATTTTTACTTGGCAAGGAATTAGAGACACGATTATGAGCCCTTGGGATTCTTTGAGATACTATAAATTCTTTTTAAACACAGGTATGGTTTCAATTGAACCACAAACTGGTCATGTAAAAGTTTATATTGGAGGGATAAATTACAAATATTTCAAATACGATAATGCCATTATGGGACGTCGTCAGGTTGGTTCTACATTCAAACCATTTGTTTACGCCTCTGCAATGAAAGAAAACGAACTTTCTCCATGCTTTTCGCTTCCAAACATTCCTGTAACTTTTGAAGATCACGACAACTGGACTCCTCAAAACTCAAATCCAGCAAGAGAAGGTGAGATGATAACTCTTAAATGGGCATTAGCAAACTCAGTAAACTATATTTCTGCAAACCTTATAAAAAACTACACTACTCCTAACTCAATTATTTCATTGGTGAGGAAAATGGGGATAAAATCAAGTATTCCTGCTGTACCCTCAATATGCTTAGGCACTTGTGATTTATCGGTTATTGAAATGGCACAAGCAATGGCAACTTTTGCCAATAAAGGAACACATATTGAACCAATATTTATCACCAAAATCACTGATAAAAAAGGAGTTGTTTTAGATATTGTTGAAACCAAATCAAACGTTGCTTTGGATGAACAAACCTCATTCCTTGTTTTAGATTTAATGAAGGGTGTTGTTGAGAGTGGAACAGGAGGAAGATTAAGATATATCTATAATTTAAGGAGCAATATTGCTGGAAAAACTGGGACAACAGATAACAACTCTGATGGATGGTTCATTGGAATAAATCCTCGTCTTGCAACTGCTGTTTGGGTTGGAGGAGAAATTCGTTCAATTCATTTTCGTTCTACTGCCTTAGGACAAGGAGCATCTATGGCATTGCCTATTTATGGACTATTTATGAAAAAATGCGAAAAAGATAACTCACTAAAATTCTATCAAGGCGACTTTTTCAAACCCGATAATATTAATTTAGAAATGGATTGCTCAAAATACTTTGAAGAAATTAATACTGACTACTCAACTTCATCATCAAGCTCAACATCTTCAGAATATAATAAAAATTGGTAATTAAATTTCTTAAAAAGAAGACTAATTAAATCTTATCAGGGCATAATAAAAAAAACATAGAGGCTGTCTTGAATAAATAAATTATTTCAAGACAGCCTCTATTTTTTTGAATTTATCCTTAATCTATTTCAAAATAAGTTAAGGATAAAAAGATTTTTATTAAGGAAAAATTCTTTTTTATTAAGGAAAAAAGTTTTTTTATTAAGGAAAAATTTTGAGTAAGCTTTTTTGTAAGAATCAGGATTTTCATTATTAGCCCGAAGGGGTGAAAGGTCTGTAGAAAATAATCATTAAATATATCTTCTTTGATTGATATTTATTTCCCAAACGATTTGACCATTACGATTCTGTTTACCTATCTCTTGATTCTAATTTCCTATCTCTTGATTCTATTTTCGTAGAATCAAATTCTAATTTCACTATGATAAAAAAAGTGGCTATCTATTTCGAGACAACCACTTTGTTTAAGCCAAAAAGCATTAGAAGTACTATTTACCTTTTTCTCTATTCTTCAGAACATCGTTAATTTGAGGTTCTAAAATTCTTAATTTATTGATTGTTGTTCTCGAAACTTTATACTTTTCATATATATTATTAAGAGACATACCTCTTTTAAGATCTTTAAGGATTGCGTCCTTACGTCTTTTCATTTTATTAAGCTTAACAGTACTACCTTCTTTCCTACCAAGTTTAATTCCTTGATCTTTCATTTTTTGAATATACTCTTTAGATTTTTTTGAACGATATTCGCATAAATCATTATAAAGTTGAATCAAAATTTTAAGATCTTTTGATCTTTTAGAATCAAAACAATGGTCGTCTTCAACACTAAAAATAAGAATATTATTGTAGGTACAATGTCTAATTACGTTAAAAATAGTTTGAGGATCTTCTCCTAATTCTAATACATTCTTAACAAATAAAACATCATCAGGATTTAATGTGGTTAATAAGTCCTGGTTTTGAAAAAAAACATTAATTTTAAAATTTAACCTTTTGGCATAATTTGATATCTCCTCCATAGAGGGAACATCATTATTCTTCAAATAAGCTATGTTCATAATGTAAAAAATAAATTAATTAATTAACCCCCACCATAAAAGTCATGGCGGACAACTTTGCAAAGTTACAATAAAAAAAATGAAAAACCAAGAAAAATAATTAAAAATAAAAATAAAAATAAAAAAATCAACCTTTCATTACCTTACAATACAAATAAATAGAGGAGTAAAAACTTAATAAATATTCTCAATATCTTTACATAAAAAAACAGTCCAAAACTTAAACAAATGATTATCTTTTGAAATTTTAAAAAACCTAAATTATGAAGACAATAAAATAAATAAGGTCTTTTTTGCATTTCAATGCTTAAAAGACCTTACATTTTGGTCAAGAATTTCAAGTTTAAAAACTATCTTCTGCTTTTTGTTTTAGATTCTATTTGTCTCTCTTTTGAATCCTTTTTTTCGAAGTTATTAGATTTTTGTTTGGTATTGACAGAACTATTATTTCTATTTGACGTTTTAGAATTGGATTTTGTTTCTCTATCAATTGTTTTATTTTCTCTACTTTTTCTCGTTTTATCTGAAGTTCCAAATCTATTTTGTCTTGAACTATCAGATTGATTTATTCTCCTATCAGAATTATCCTTTCTTTTCCCTTCAATTTTATCGGAGTCATTAATTTTTTCCCTACTATCAGTATTTCTTGTCTTATTAATTTCCTCAATTCGCTTTGGTTCTTTAAGTTTTATTGTTTGTCTGGTTGATTCTGGAGCAGTTTTTTGAAATTCTTGAGATCTTGTACGATTACTATTAATTAACTTTGAGTTGTTTTTAAGACTATTGTCATCAAATCTAACATCTTTCTTTTCAGCCTTAAAGTCGTTCTCCATATTTGTTTCAGATGGCATATCTTCCATTAGTCCAATTTCTTCTTTATCAAAATAGCTATCTGATTGTATGTTTTTAAATCTTGAATCATCTTTGAGTTGTCCTGTTTGATTTCCATTATTTGTAGGTTTGTTTGGGTCGAATGAATTTGTTCTGCCATTACTTCCCCTTCCATCGTTATAAGTGCTTGGTCTATTTGGGTTATAGTTGGGGTTATTAGAATTATTGTGGTGAGAATTATAGTAACTATTATAGTAGTTGTTGTAGTTTCCATAATGATGTCCATGATGAACTCCATTGTAGTAAGGATTGTATCCATAGTATCTGCTCCAACCATAGTTTTCGTAGTAATAGTAATCCCAATAGGAATCACATCCATCAATTACTCTTAATGCATAGTCTCGAGCCTTTAATGAGTAGTGTATTGCTCTTCGGTAGTTACGACGGCTGAATTGTTCTTGAGCGTATTCATTATAGTATACAGCACGTGATATATTATTCTCCGACCAATATCCATAATAGTCAGCTATCGAATATGCTTCTTCTATTATGTATGCAGTTTTATTTATCACCTTTCTTGCTTTATTCCTATTGTATCCATAATAAGATGCATCTGCGGTGAAGCTTATAGTAAGAAAAGCAACAACTATTAGTGCTAATCCTGCTAATTTTCCAATTTTTCTTGATTGAGCTTTCATAATATTTAATTTTTAAATTTTGTTTCTACTTTTAGAGAAACAAATAGCGTGCCAAAGTAAGGAAAGAGATACTATTTACTTCTAATACTAATAGCAAATAGAATGGAAATCACAATAATCACAATCACTTTTATTCTGATTGTAGATGGAACTATTATCCATTGAAAGAATATTCTTCAAACAAGAAATTAAATTCTCTTCAAAATATTGGTATATGTCAGAAAAATCATCAACAAGTGTTTTACCTTTATCTTCATTCAAAAGGTCAATATCACCTGTTTGATTTTCTATTGTTGAGGTTTTTATGTAAAGAATTTCTGGTTTAATTTTATAAGAATTTATTTTGGGAATTAGTGCTTGAAATTCATGGTTATTAGTAATTAACCATGAATAGAAAAAGGCTTGAAAGAAATAGTCATTGCGTTTTGTTTTTTCATCATCATTAAAGAAAATTTGATCTAAACGTACTTCTTTCTTTGCATAGTTATTAGTTTTATAATCCAAAACTCTAACAATTGTTTCGCCATTATCTTTATACTTTAAATCAATTCTATCTATGTATCCTCCAAGTTTAATTTCCTTACCATCTATTTCCAATGTTTTTTTAAAATCTTTCTCCATTGCAATAATATTAAATGGAGCATAATTTTTATCTATCTCAATTAGTTTACGGAGATATTTAACTAAAATTTCTTTTTTTATATTCAGAATTTGGTTGTATTCTATCTTTGGACTTTTTCTTTGTTTGATTTTCAGGTATTCTATTTCAAAGTTTTCGTCAACAATTCTTTTGATATCCTTAGAGTGAAATTCTATATCCTTTTTAGTTATTTCTCTTGTATTTGTTTTTTCTATTATTTCATTATAGAATTGTGTTGCACAAGCATGAAATATTGTTCCAAAAACATTATCCTGCATTTCTTCATCAAAGTCTTGCGAAATAGTTAATCCAATAATTTGTTTGAAGAAGAATTTGAGTTGACAATTCAAATAGTCATTAATATAGGTTGGAGAAAGAAATTTTATTTCGGATTTCTTTAATATTTTATCTACATGCTGTTTTTCTCTATTAAAAGAATACATTTTCTCTTTTGGAGAATTTATTCCACAAGAAATGGATGTATAATCAAACTTCTTATCTGTTTCTATTCTTAATTGTTGAATAAAACGAGACATTTCCTTTGGCTTTGTGTCGCTTGAAGTAGAATTATAAAGAAAATGAATTGACTCACTATGCTGTAAAAGCCTATAGAAATAGTAGGCAAATACTGCAATTTTCCTTTCAACAGTTGTTAAATTATATGCTTTTCTAATTGTAAATGGGATAAATGAAGAATCCATACTAATATTAGGCAAGAAATCATCATTTGCAGATAAGAAAAGAATATGTTTAAAATCCAAACTCCTACTTTCCAAAAGTCCCATAATTTGAATACCATTAATTGGGTCTCCTTCAAATGGAACAATAATACTATCTAATGCACTACGAATAGTATTATATAGCAAACTCCCTTTCAAATCAATCTTTTCTTCCTTAAATAAGTCTTCGAGATTATTCGAAACATTAGAAAACCTATACAAAGACTCGGCCAAAACCTCTTCAACTGCTTGATGAGAACTTGTAATTTCTGAATTAACATTCTTATCAGCGACTATATTAACAATATCTTTTAATGCCAAGATTAACTCTAAAGGCTTTGACTTAAAATGAAGAAGTGAATAAATATCATTAAACGAATTTAGCTCACTATCACTTAAATATATTGCATTATTATTGATTAATTCATTTATTTGACTGGAGTATTCTCTTTTAAAATAGTTATGCTCAACAAAAGGAAGAAGATTTTTAAGTTTTGGAGTTGAATTCTTTGATAAAGAATTTTGATAGTTCAAATAGCTATCAATTAAAGTATACAAAGAGGTTAACTGGAATTTATATCCCATCGTTATGTTCACTTTGGTTGTTTGATTTCCAATTGTGGGAGGCAGAGCATTTAAAACCGATGGGAGCAAATCTTCATTACAAAGTAAAATGGCAATATCTTTTTGCTCTAAATCCTTATTGTTAAAACTTAGATTTTCTAACCATTTGCTAATATATCCTGTTTGTGAATTCTCATTGGGACAAGAAATAATCTCTAAGGATAGATTATTGGAAAGAATATTATTTGTATTTATTGCAAAATCATTTGGCATTGGGAAGTTTTTAATATTTTCTCTTAAAAAAAGTCCAGCCTCCTGTTTTTGATTATTTACATAGTAATTATCGTAATCCCAATAGAAACGGGTTTCATAAGTGTTTTTTAGCCAAGAAAAGATTTCTTTTTCAACATTATTCAAAACATTGAAGCCAACTACACAATAAACCCTATTCTCTTTTTGTTCAAAGCCACTTAATTTTTCTACCAAATCTCTATAAAGCATTCCAGAGTAGCCAACACCCTTTTCTCTTAACTTCTTTTTAAAGTGGGAATAAATTTCAAACAAACAATTCCAAACATTTATAAACCTCTCCTTAATTTCAGAAGAAGAATCAAAACGAAAAGATGAATTAAAAAAATCCTTCAGTAATTCCTTTTGCTCTACAGAAAGAAAATCGAAACTATTCTCTATTTCTTTATAATCTTCAATATTCTTAAAAACATTTTCAGCATTAGCAAGGTTTTTGTCAATATCATCGAAGTCTTTTAACAGCATAATTCCCCAATAGTAAAACTCTTCAAAGGTTTCCTTAACCATTGAAGGTTTATCTCTATAAAAAACTTCTGAATAAACTTCATAAAGATAATAAGTCAAAACTACCTCTTCAGCCTCAACTAAAGAAGAATACTTACTTACAAAATCATTAATGGTATAATATTGTGGAGAGAAAAAAGGTTTTTGCAAGTGATTATACAAAGCTTCATTAAAGAAAACCTTTGCTCTTTGGTTGGTGAAAATTATATTAAGGTTAGTGAAATCACCCTTATATTTTTCAGCCAAATTAATAGCAACTTGAGATAGAAAAGCATCTTTAATCATTTATCTCATTACTTCAATAGAGCCGTTAAACTCTAAAACCTTATCATGACGTTTCCCAAAGAAACGATAGAAATAAGTACCATCAGAAGAACTTGTCGCCTTAGGGTCCCATAAATCTGACTTAGTTTTTATATTCTTGACCTTATACACAACTCTCCCTTGTCGATTATATATAATTAATTCATTTTCAGGAAAAGCATTTTGCTTAATCAAATTATGAATATCAAAAATATCGTTTACTCCATCTCCATTAGGAGTTACCGCATTAGGAAATAAAACATTATCAACCTGCAAATCCAAGTAAATTATACTATCACAACCTAAATAAGTTTGAAGTTTTTGTTCATAAACTCCAGTTTCACTTTCATTAAACCCAAACTTATTATATACATTTCCTTTATAAATATTACCCTTAATTGTATCAGTAAAAGTTGGATTAACTTGCAAATGCAAAACTAAAATACTATCGCATCCAAATTGAGTATTTAGATTTTGAATATAAGTGCCTGTTGAATCAGCGTTAAAACCATATTCGTAAATATCTCCTTTGCAAATTGTATCATAAATTGTATCGTAATAAGGCTCATATACCAATAAAGATAGATTTACAACACTATCACAGCCATATTGACTTAGGAAAGAATGAGTATAAAACCCTTGCCCTATTTCATTAAATCCAAATTGATTATATATTTCTCCTTTGCAAATATCTGCAAAGATTGTATCATTATATTTCTCTCCAACAATCAAATTAAGATTAACAATACTATCACATCCCATAATGGTTTGCAAATTTTGAGTATAAAAGCCCGTTACTCGCTCATTAAAGCCATAACTGCTGTAAACCTCTCCTTCGCAAATTGTATCGTAAATTGTGAAATTGTAAACTGGATTAAAAGTAACGATTAAATAAAAAACACTGTCAATATCTGTCCCATCAGGCATTATTGTACAAATTAGTAGTTTATCAATTCCGCTTATTGCATGATTAGTCGCTGAATCGCGAACTACAATCATTGAATCTACTGTAACTCTATCAAAACGGTCGTTGGTAAAGGACTCATTTTCGCACATTGTAACGAAAGTAGAATCAACAAAATAAGAACTTTGACCATTAACATTTAATGATAAAAAAAACAAAAACAGTACTAATATTATCTTCCCAAAAATCTTCATTAATAACTTCTATTATTTCATGTACAAAATTACAATATTTATTTTACTTCAACTATCTCAAGAAAAAATTCTTGCAAACAAATAATCAACGTTTATCTTCTTGACTTTATTTTACTTCAACAATTTCAGAAGATATTTGAGATTCATTGAAGTTTACAAACCATAGGTAGGATTGTATTTTATTAAAGCCTATTTGTTTTATTAATTGCTCGTAGGTCTTTATTTGAGAAGAATATTGATTTATGTTTTTCTTTGTTTTGGCAAATTTATAATCAACTAAGATTATATCATTGTCTTTTGTTATCATTAGCCTATCGGGACGTTTGGTTGTTATTTGTCCTTCCTCTTTTATAATAATATCTATTTCGTTCAAAATCTTATTTCCTAAAGAGAACCAAACGGATGCTTGTTCTGTGGAGAGCATTTGTTCAACAATACTCTTATAATAGTCTTTTTCGGGTTTTACTATCTCTCCTTTTTGAGCTGAGGTTTCAATGGTTTTTTCTATATCTTGTTTTGTATTTATTTTTGAAAGGAGATTATGAAGGATAATTCCTTTTTGTCGTGGTGAGGATTCTTCCTTTTCATCGTTTTTAAGTGCACTAATAAATTCTTTGGCTTGTCTGGTTTGAGAGTATTTTATTTGAGAGTCAAGAAAACTCGATTGAAGTGGAATTGAGTTTGGAGTTATTTTGAAGATATTTGTTTGTTCTGTCGTTGAGGTGTTTAGTTGTTTAGTTGTTGTTTCTGTTTGCTCTTCTGATTCTATACAATAATTATATTCCATTTCTCCCTCTTGATTTGTTTCTTCTTTTAGTTGCTTATTAAGTGCTATGTAGAGGAATTTTGAAATATTATCAATGTGTTTTAAATCTATTCCGTCTTTGTTTTGATTAAGTTGTCCAATAATTGACAAAGAATGTTTTGGTCTTGTTAGGGCAACATAGAGAAGGTTAAGATTATCTACAAATTGTTGTAGCTGCTCGTCAAGATATTCTTGATGATAAAAGGAATTGTTTAGTGAATAGTTCTTGGATAAAAGGGTTGGAATGGTTGAATCTAATTTATTTTCATTTAACCATAGCTCTGTTTCGGAACTAAATTTCCAATTAGCATAAGGAATAATGACTACTGGAAATTCCAATCCTTTTGATTTATGAATTGACAAAAGTCTTATTCCTTCGTAATCATCGTTTATTATTATTTTTTTTGTTTGTAAATCTTCCTCCCAATAGTTTAGAAATGCAGTAAGGTTGGATGAGTTGTTTTTAGTGTATTCTTGCACCTGGTCTAAGAAAGATGTTATAAAAGAAAGTTCATTTGCATCTTTGTCTATTTGTAGTTGTTTAATTATATGTACTGTTAAATCGAAAAGTGGTTTTCTTAGAATTTCTTTTTTAGATATCCATTCTAATTCTTGAGGTATTTTTAGAGATTGGTTTACATCTTGAAGTGCTTTATCATCTTTATATATGTATCTTTTCAAGTTAAACAATGATACGGTATTTTCTTTATTGTTTACGTATTTCAAAGCATCAATAATTAATCTAATGCTTTGTGAATACATATAACTAAACGCCATATCAGAAACAATACTATAGTTTTGCCCAGAAAGATAATCTGCGACAAGGCTTACTTGAGCATTTGTTCTTAAAAGAATAGCAATATCTTTTGGAGAGTATCCTTTTTCTAAGTGATAATCTATCTCTTGCTTTAATGTATTTAATGTCCTTTCTTCAAAACTTCCTCTTTTGCCAACCAATAATTCCACTCTTATGTTACCTGATTGAGGTGAATTTGGTTTTGTTTCTTGCGATGCATCTGAGAATACTCCTTTAATTTGATTTATTCTTTCTTTATCAAGCTCTTCAATATTTTCACATAAAAGGTTTAAACCTTGAGAAAACAGATTATTATTAAACTCAACAATGTTTTTATCGGTTCTATAATTTGTTTTTAATGTTTCAATATTTGGAATTCTTGGATTGGATGATGATTCCTCGTAGGATATTCCTTTATCAATATTGTTTAATATTCTCCAGTCTCCATTTCTCCAACGATAAATTGATTGCTTCACATCTCCAACAATAACATTCCTTTGTCCCCTATCCAAACTCTCCAAAACCAAAGGAGAAAGTGTTTTCCAATTTAAAAGAGATGTGTCTTGAAACTCATCAATCATAATATACTTAATCTTAGAGCCTATCTTCTCATAGATAAAAGATATATCTGAATTATTATCCAAACGAATTATGTCCGATAACAATTTTGAGGTGTTAGAAAGCAAGAACTTATTCTCTTCTTTCAAAATATCATCCCTATGATTAGCAATATTCTTTAAAAGACCTATATTATCAATAAAAGGGAGAACTGCTTGCCATGTTCTTAACTCTTGATTGCAATTATCAAAATATTCAAAATACTCATTAAGAAGAGGGATTAGAGTATTATTAACTAAATCTGCCCTACTTGAACGATTAACAGAATCACTAAACCATCCTTCAACTCCCTCAATTGCTTTAAAATAATAACCCTTATCTCTAAAATCAAATTTCTCCTTACTAATTCCCAAAAGAGCATTAGCAATTCCCCTTGTTTTTCCGGCAAAATCATTAACCGTAAGCCCATTTTCTTCAAAAATCTTTGCAAACCTATCCCCATAAGCAATCAAACTCTTCTTAATCTCAACCAATTTTCCATTCCCTTTTTGCTTAAATTGGCTTAAGACCTCCTTATCCAAAGTTTTAATTTCAGACTCAAAACGCTTAAAAACCTCCTTATCCAAATTTCTGCTAAAATCAATCAATTCCTTTTCAACATTCACCCTTTTTCCTTCCTCAACCCTCGAATCAATCATATCCATATACCAGTCATACAAAGCCTTATCCTTATCGGTGGAAGAAATCACCCTTTCAATAGTTTCTTTTATTATATCCGAGTCATCAATAATCAAATTATAATTAGAACCAATCCCAAGCTCCTTTGCCAAATTACGCATAACCTTTTGTAAGAAAGAGTCAATGGTTTGAATATTGAAATTAGAATAATCGTGAAGTATGTTTTCTAAAGCCTGCGATGCTTTTTCTTGAATGATGTTGGAGTCCATTGCTGAATTTCTCTTACATAAAGCTTCAAAGAAATCTGTTTTCTCGCCAATCTTTATACCATAAAGCTCTTTTAAAATCCTAAGTTTCATTTCTGAGGTAGCCTTATTGGTGAAAGTAACGGCAAGAATATTACTATAAGATTTAGTATCCTTAATTAGCAAACTAACATATTCCAAAACCAAATTAAAGGTTTTACCACTTCCAGCAGAAGCCTTATATACAACAAGATTAGCGTTAACTGACATAATAAAATTTTTATCTAATGCAAAAATACAATATTTATCTTACTTAAAAACCAAAAGCAAAGAAGTAAACTCAAGAATATTAGCTATAAGTGTAGATTTTAGAAAACCTCAAGACACACTAAAAAAAAGAACAAAAAAATAAAGATTTGAAATAAATGTATCTAACCCTTATTATATTTTAATTAAATCAAGTAAAAATTTAGTAAGGTGGCAGGTTACCGACAGTAACCTGCCACCTTACACACAACATCCTGCCACCTTACTTATAACATCCTGCCACCTTACTAAATTTATTCTTGATTTAAATAAGTTTTTTCTTCATTTAAGCAGATTTATATCTTGTTTAAATTAAAAATAATACGGATTTGTTATCAATAAAAAATCTAAATTAGATTTTTACAAGTCAAAATTTTAAATAAAAGACTTATGAATTCTTAAATAAAAAAATATACCCAATTTAAGGTTATTACTGATAAGAATGTGTATTCTCGTAAAGTAATTAAAAACTAATAATGTATTAAGTTATTGACTCGTCTGGAATAAGCGTTACAGATTTTACACTTATTTTCTTGAGCAAAGTTATGAAAAAAGGAGTTGCTTGTACAAGAATGCTTTTTGTGTTTCAGCTTGTCTAATGAGGAATTCAATACCCTAAATAAAATTCTCAATTAATAAGGATTATTTCTTCTTAAACAAAACTAAAGCTGAATTGACTAAAAGGACTTTATTCCTAATCTTTATTTTTAAAATTATTTTTAAAAAAGTAAACATTTTTCACTTTAAGGTGTTATATAAGCATTAACACTTAAAAATTATAAGACATGAAAAAACAATTAATAATTAGCTCAATGGTCACCCTTTCCATAATATTTCTCTTTAATCTTTCTCTTCATTCACAAGGAGATTGGCAATGGGCAAGGTCTTTTACAGGATATGATGGATCAATTACCTATCTACCCAATAATATTACTCGTAGCGTTTTTGACAGTTATGGGAATATATATATTGCTGGTAACATTGGTGATGATGTAAAATTTAACAATCAAGAACAATTATCAACCGATCCAAAAATGAGAAATTCAGGTTTAATTTTAGCTAAACTTGATAATAACGGAAACCTTTTATGGAGAAAAACTATTAGGAGTACTGAATGCATATCTAATACTTATTGGATGGATATTGTTGGAGATACTTCAATTGTGCTTTTTGCCAATAGTTACGGTCCGAAAGAAAGTGAAGATTCGTTGTTGTATTTAGATACTTTAATTGTTGGTTTATCGCCCAATCCCATACTCAACAAAATGCCAAAAGGAGGATTGGATTGTTTTATTAGTTTTGATTTGAACGGCAATAAACAAAATGAAGTTTTTATTCAACACAAACAAATTTATACTCAAGGAAATGAATCGGATTATCAAATATTTGAGGCTATTTCTACAATTCCATTCGTAATAGATTATTATGGTAATACATATTTTTGTGTCACGCCATTTATTCCTCAAAAAATGGATACCTTAAAATTACTTATTAATAACAACAAAGAATATAGTTACAAAGTAGGAGATATTCAAGATAATGCTTTTATGTTAAAATTTAATTCAAATTTTGATTTAATATGGATAAAAGAAATAATAAAGGATACTTTTTGTCTTGGAGATGGAAATTCTTCATTAATTTTCAATCCAGAAATTTCAAGTATTTCTAAGGACAATGATAAAGACAATTGTATTTATTTGACTGGAGCTATTCAAAAAGTAAGAGAATCTGACACAAATTTCTATATGGAGATGGATTTGGGTTCTAATCAGAAGTTAAAATTTAATGATATAGGATGGGGAAGTGTTGGTTTTACTATAAAATATGATAGCTCAGGTAATGCTGTTTGGGCAAATCAAATCTATGGAGAAAAAAGATTTTACCCTATTACACCATCATTTTATAACTATTCAACAAGTGTAGTAAATTCAAAGATAAATCAAACAAATGAATATTTATACATAATTGGAGAAGCTGGATATTGTACATCTTATTCACAAAATGGAGAAAGAATAATTGACACAACAGCTTTTAAACTATTTTTTGATGATAGCACTCAACTTATACTTGAAATAGACTCTCTCTCCGATTATACAACTTCTAATGTTTTCTTTGCTAAACTAAACATTCAAACAGGTAAATATATTTCTCATGGAAAAATAAAATGCAATTTGAAAAATAGTAACATTTACCAAAACGACATACCAATTATTTTACATAATAATCAAGTTTTTACTCATGCTTTTTATTGGGGCTACCTAAACGGAGTTAGAGAGAATTATTATATAGGTAAAGGAAGAGCTGGACTTGCACTTGTAAGATGGAAAGAAAACGGTGAATTGATAGAAGCAATTAATATACCTGTTTATAATGATATAAGTAGTGTTCATTCTGGAAATGCTATACTTAGAAATAATGGAGATTTATTTGTAACAGGAACGTATAAAAAAAATATTACCTTTGGAGATAATGTACTAAGCGGAAGTAATGCTTGGGCAAATGTTTATATGGCAAAATATAATGATATCAGCTTTGTTCACCCTTACGGAATCGGAATTGAAAGTATTTCTACAAATAAAGGAGAGAACCTATTGATTTACCCTAATCCAACAAAAAACATTGTAAATATTGAATCAAAAGGAGAAATAATAAACTCCTATACATTATATAATATTGGAGGACAAACAATAATTAAGAGTGAAAAGTTAAAAGTGAAAAGTGAAAAGTTAGATCTTTCCAATCTTCCCAAAGGAGTATATATTATAAAAGTAAGAACCGAAAAGAATGTTTATTCTCATAAGGTAATTAAAAACTAATAATGGATTTTATTAGCGATAAAGAAAGGGAAGAATGGTTTTAAGCATTTCTTCCCTTTTGTTTTTCAACCTTAATGATTGAAATAAACAAACTCTATTTTATTTCTTCATCCCGTTGTTTTTCAAAACTGCATCAATTAAAGGTTGTTTTCCTCTGAAACGAACATACATATTCATTGCTTCATCGGTACTTCCTTTTGAAAGTATTTCGTTTTTAAATTTATCGGCAGTTGTTTTATCAAAAATATCTACTGCTTCCAAGAAAGTATTAAATGCATCCACATCCAAAACTTCTGACCATACATAAGAATAGTATCCAACAGCATATTCTCCACTAAATACATGTGAGAAATAAGTTGAACGATAGCGTGGAGGGATTTGAGAGATTAAAACAATCTTTTTACCATAAAGCTCTGTTAAGATTCTAAGTTTCATTTCTGCAGTAGCCTTATTGTTGAAAGTAAATGCAAGAATATTCCAAAATCAAATTAAAGGTTTTACAACTTACGGCAGTAGCTTTATAAACTACAAGATTGTTTTAATTAATCATTTGAGTTAAATTATAGTCTATTTACTAATTCTTTAATCTTTATTGTTTTTGAGCAATTAAAATGACCTTGAGGACATTTTTTATATC
>JAQUTD010000096.1 GCA_028709955.1 Bacteroidales bacterium
TTGTAGACCAAGGCTCGCAATAAGGAATCTCTGGCTCATATAAAACGCTATTTTCCTCTGCTCCAAACATAGAAACCTGTGATGAATTTTCTATATCCTTATATCTATTTCCATATTTTATAAGTCGTTCAACAAAGGTTTCTTCATTATTATTTGAGTTATTAAACTTTTGAAAGTATTGAGCCCTGTGAATGTTGCTAAAACAATCAAATGCACCAGCACTAATTAGAGCTTCAATACAGCGTTTATTTATTGTTTTAAGGCTAACTCTCTGAATAAAGTTAAAAGGACTTGCGAATGGTCCATTTTCTTCTCTTTCCTTCATAATTTCTTTTGCTGCATTCTCTCCAACACTTTTTATTGCAGCCAACCCAAACCTTACTTCTCCTTTTTTATTTACAGTGAAGTTAAGGTCAGATTCATTAACATCTGGTCCTAAAACAGGAATCTTTTGCTTTTGAGTTTCCTCAATATAATAGGTAATCTTCTTAATATCATTAAGATTATGTGTGAGGACAGAAGCCATATATTCTGCTGTATAATGAGCTTTTAGCCATGCGGTTTGGTAAGCAATATAGGCATAGCAAGTTGAATGAGACTTATTGAAAGCATATTCAGCAAATTTTTCCCAATCCTGCCATATCTTTTCAACCAAAACAACATCTAAGTCCTTTTCTTTGCTCCCTTTAATAAATTTTTCTTTCAACTCATCCATCACCTCCTTTTGCTTCTTTCCCATTGCCTTACGAAGTTTGTCGGCTTGACCTTTGGTGAAACCAGCAATGGCTTGAGAAAGTTGCATAACCTGTTCTTGATAAACAGTAATTCCGTATGTTTCACCCAAATATTTTTCCATTATTTCAGGAATTTCATAAACAACAGGCTCTCTCTTATTTTTGCGGGCTATATAATTTGGAATATACTGCATAGGGCCTGGACGATAAAGGGCATTCATGGCAATTAAATCTTCAAACCTATCAGGTTTAAGATTTTGCATATGCTGACGCATTCCCTCGCTTTCAAATTGAAATGTTCCAATGGATTCACCTCTCTGGAAAAGCTCATAAGTTGCTAAATCATCTAATGGAATCTCTCTTGGATTTATATGAATATGGTGAGACTTTTGAATATTTGAGCAAGCATCCTTAATTATTGAAAGAGTTTTTAAACCCAAAAAGTCCATCTTAATCATACCAACTGACTCAATTGATTTACCCTCAAATTGAGTAACCATCATATTGGAATCCTTTGCTGAGGTTAGAGGAACATATTTTGATAAATCATCAGGTCCAATAATAACTCCACAAGCATGAGTTCCTGTATTCCTCACGGAGCCTTCTAATTCCTTTGCAAATTTTAGAGTTTTCTTAACTAAATTAGAACCATTTTCAAGTGCGTTTTTTAGTTCAGGAACTTCTTTATAAGCCTGCTCAAGAGTTGTTCCTGGTTTATCAGGAACAAGTTTAGCTAATTTATCCGATTGGTCAAGAGGAAGTTCTAAAACCCTTGCAACATCTCTAATAGCACTTTTTGCTGCCATTGAGCCAAAAGTTATTATTTGTGCCACATGATCAAGCCCATATTTTTGTTGAACATATTCCAAAACTCTTGCTCGTCCATCATCATCGAAATCAACGTCCACATCGGGAAGGGATATACGGTCAGGATTTAAAAACCTTTCGAAAAGAAGTCCATATTTAATTGGATCAATTGCAGTTATTCCCAAACAATAAGCAACCACACTTCCTGCTGCAGAGCCTCTCCCAGGACCAACAATAACATCTAACTCATCTTGAGCATAGTTTATGAAATCTTGAACAATTAAGAAATAACCAGGGAAGCCCATGTTCTCAATGGTGGAGAGTTCAAACTTAATCCTTTCTTGCAAATCTTCTGAAATATCTTCTCCATATTTTTTTTTAACTCCCTGATATGTTAGGAAATGAAGATATGCATTTTCAAATTTTGTTCTAATTATTTTTTCATAACCACCTTTTTCTTCAATAACATCTTCGGAAAGATTTTCCTTAATAATTTCAATTGGGTATTTATTCTTGTATTGCTCAAGAGTGCCAAAACTTTCAGGGATATCAAAAATAGGAAGAAGTGGTTCACGGTGAAGGTCAAAAACCTCAACCTTATCAACAATTTCCTGAGTATTAGTTATTGCCTGAGGATAATCTTTAAAAAGCAACTCCATCTCTTCACAACTTTTCAAATACTCATTTCCACTATACATTAGTTTTGTTTCATCGCTAATTGTTTTGCCGGTGTTCAAGCAAATCAAAATCTTATGTGCATCAAAATCATTTGCACTTACAAAATGAACATCATTAGTAGCAATTAGTTTTATATCAAGCTTTTCTCCAATTTCAGAAAGTTTACTATTAACCAGCTCTTGTTCTTCTAAACCATGATTTTGAAGCTCAAAGTAATAATCATCTTTGAAGACATTTTTATATTCCAAAGCAATTTTCTCTGCCTCAGCAATATTGTTTGAAAGTATGTGTTGTGGAATTATTCCGCCTAAACAAGCAGAAGAGCAGATTAAGCCTTCAGAGTATTGGAAAAGAAGTTCTTTATCAATTCTTGAAGTCCTATAGAATGCATCAGGGTCAAAAGAAAGTGAGTTTAATTTTATAAGATTTTGATAGCCTTTAAAGTTCTTTGCAATTAAGATTAAGTGATCTCCACTCATATTTTTTCCGTCCTTTGTAAACCTGCTTCCTCTTGCAACATAAATCTCGCAACCAAGCAAAGGTTTAATGCCTTCTTTTTGAGCGGTTTCAAAAAAATCCAACACACCAAACATATTTCCATGATCAGTTATTGCTAAAGCATTCATTCCAAACTCCTTTGCCTTTTTCATTAAACCTTTTATGCTTGCAGCACCATCAAGAATAGAATACTGAGTATGAACGTGTAGATGTGTGAAATTTCCCATAACCCTTAGTGTAATTTTGAATCAAATAATGTTTTGCAAAGATAAATAACTTCAATTTCAAAAGAAAGGAAAGGCTTAATAATTTTAAATTGGCTACTAAGAATATACCAGCCAGACAACTCCTATATAAAGAAAATAACTCTAATTCTTAATAAGCTTCTTCTTTATATATCCTATATCAGTATTTAACCCAACAATATAAACACCCTTTGAAAGAGAAGATATACTGATACTCTTTGATTTACTATTAACTTTTGTTTGATAAACCCTTTGACCTATTGAATTAAATACCTCAATTGAGTTAATAATGTTTTCGGAACTAATATTTACATCCTTGCTTGTTGGGTTAGGATAAATAGTAATAGTATTCTCTGGTAAATCAAGATTATGTAAGGAAGTTATAAAGTTACCACCTGAATCATAGCAATGCAAATTTGGAAATGTAGTAAAAAGAAGTTCATCATTATAAGAAGTACAAAGCGAAATTGCACAGGCATCGATAATGTTTAGATAAAAGCAGGGCAATTCTACATGACACGATGCACTTCCCAAACCCTCAATCCACATATCATCCATTGTTGGCAGTAAATTATCTTTACTTAATATTAAGTACTTTCTTGTCTGTCCATTTTCTAAAACAGTATCTCCATGTTCAATTACTGAGGCATAGTTTTGAGCCCAAGCCGTATAAATACTATCACCTGTTTCTAATGAAAAATCATATAATAATACTTCATCTGATATATAAGGGGCATAAGCTCCAATAATATACCATTTCCTACTTTCTTCCCTTAAACAAAAAGCAGTAGTCCACTCTTGATTAATATCGGGATAATTCTTTTTTATTAATTTATAACCAACTCCACCTATTGTTGTGTCTCCTTCAACCTTGTAGGTAAAATTTCTATGTAAATTAACTCCCCAATCATCTGTTCCCCCAGTTGTGTTATTCCAATTTAAACCATCAATCAAATATTGGGAATAAGAATTTGTAGTAACAAACACTAAGGCTATGAATAATAATAACTTTTTCATGGGGCTGCAATCTTAATTCTTAATCAATTTCTTACGAATATATCCCTTATCGGTATTTGCTACAATTATATAAACCCCCTTTGAAAGAGAAGATATCTCAATTGTCTTGTCTTTTGCTTTTGTTTCTTCTTGATAAACCCTTTGCCCAAAAGAATTAAATACCTCAATTGAGTTAATAATGTTTTCGGAACTAATATTTACATTCTTGCTTGTTGGGTTAGGATAAAGTGTTATTGAATTATCTTCTGAAATGTTTTCAACTCCCATTAATGGGTCTACACAATTATTTCCTCCGTGAGAATAATTGGAGTAAAGTAAATCTCCATTATGAATATAGCAGCGAGTATTACCCCAATTTTCAGCAGTATTGGTGTGGAAAGGATAATATATTCCTTCATAATTTCCTATTCCCTCAATCCATATAGCTGCCATTAGTCCATTAGTTAGAATTGTAAACTCTCTTCTTTGTATTCCATTATAATTAATAGTATCTATATCTTCAACTTGAAAAATTAAATCAGGATAATCAGAGTCATATAATGTATCTCCAATAGAGAGAGAAAAATCATAAATCATTTTATTTGTTTCTCCTACTCTATAGAACACTTGTTTTTGTGCATTTTCTCTCATCCCCCCTATACAAGTGGCTGTTGTAGGATCAAATTCACTATTAGTAAATGAATAAAGCTTTTTATAGTTTTCATTCTCAATTATTGTATCTTCATCTGTAAGAGCATATCTTCTAAACCTGTATGCTTCATCATCATGCCCGTAATAACCTTCATCACATGTCCATAACTGCAAGCCTGGTTTTACCATTGGGATATACTCGTATTCTTGTGAATAACTATTAACGCTAAATAATGAGGTTAATAAAAACCCTAAAACTAATTTATAAACATGTGTTTTCATCGTTATCAAAATAAATTAATTATAATTTTCGTCAAAGGTAAATATTATATTATTACCAAACAAATAAATGTCCGCAAAATAAATAGAAAACAAGTGATAATAAGAAAAATATTTTATAATAATTGTACCTTTGCACCATGAAAATTGCTGCATTAGTTTCAGGGGGAGTTGATAGTTCGGTTGTTGTTCATCAATTGAAAGAGATGGGCTACGACCCTACAATATTCTACATTAAAATAGGAATGGAGGACCAGCATGGCTATATTGACTGTCCTTCTGAAGAAGATATTGAGATTACTTCTTTTATTGCCAAAAAATATGGTTGTAAGTTTGAAGTTGTTTCCCTTCATGAAGAATATTGGGAGAATGTTGTTTCCTACACAATTGAGGCTGTTAGAAGAGGACTTACTCCAAATCCTGATATGATGTGCAATAAATTAATCAAATTCGGCTCTTTTATTAATAAATGGGGAAATGAATTTGATAAAATAGCAACTGGTCACTACTGCAAAACCACTCAAATAGAAGATTTAGTTTATCTCTCAACAGCAAAAGACAAAATAAAAGACCAAACCTATTTCTTAGGGCAGGTTAACTATATGCAAATCTCAAAACTAATGTTCCCGATAGGAAATTTACTTAAGAAAGAAGTCAGAGAAATTGCAAAACAAAACCATCTCCCAAGTGCCTTTCGAAAAGATAGTCAAGGAATATGTTTCTTAGGGAAGATAAACTATAATGATTTTCTTGAAAGATACTTAGGAAAAAAGCAAGGAGAAATAATAGAACTTGAAACAGGAAAGAAATTAGGCAACCATAACGGATATTGGTTCCACACCATAGGACAAAGAAAAGGACTTGGACTAAGTGGAGGTCCTTGGTTTGTGGTAAAAAAGGATATAGAAAACAATATTCTCTATGCCTCTCAAGGCTATGACCCCGAAACACAATACGGAAAAGTAGTAAATCTAAGTGCTTTTGAATTCATCACCAAAGACACTTGGGGAGACTTTTCTGGTGAAAAAGATATACTATTCAAAATCCGCCACACTCCCGACTTCACTGAAGGTAAGTTAAAGAAAATAAACGATATATATAGAATTGAATCAAAGGACAAAATTCAAGGAATAGCCTCAGGGCAGTTTGGAGTAATCTACGACAAAGAAGGAAATCTATGCTTAGGAAGTGGAGTTATCATTGAATCTTAACTTTTCTTGACGACGCAATTCCTTTAAGATATCTCTTTCCTGTTTGGCAATTCTCTCATCCTTTGCAACCTTTCTTGTAATTTTTTGTAAATCCCTCAGGTCTTCAATCCCCAAAATTTCTAACTCCCTTAAGAAAAGTTTTGCACAAGCATAAGCATCAGAATCAGCATTATGATGTTTAAATTCAATATGTTCCTGCTCGCAAAGATAATCCAAAGAAGCTTTCTTGGTGTCTTTCCACGCAATCCTTGCAGTAAGATAGGAGCAGAAATAATTAAACTTAGGCACAGGAATCTTATAAAATTGAAGAGTCTTTTTTAGAATACTTATATCGAAAGCAGCATTATGAGCAACTAAAGTCTTATTTTCAATAAAAGGCTTTATTTCTTGCCACAACTGACCAAAATTAGGCATAAACTCCACATCTTCTTTCTTAATGCCATGAATTTTTTGAGCATAGAA
The DNA here is from genome assembly GCA_028709955.1 of Bacteroidales bacterium. Classification (GTDB taxonomy): domain Bacteria; phylum Bacteroidota; class Bacteroidia; order Bacteroidales; family P3; genus UBA10566. Next base: position 6,562 of record JAQUTD010000096.1, read on the forward strand.
ATGAAAATAGGGGTAGCAAGCAGGTTTAATCAGCCAATGCTTCACCAAAGTAATTTGAGAGTCTTCAACAACAGCAATCCCCAAAGAACAAGGATGAGTAGGGTCAGCTGTTTCAAAGTCGAGAGCAACAAAGTCAATCATTAATCTTAAATATGTAGTTTTTTATTTTGAAACCACAAATTTACATGTTTTTATTCTCCCATCACCCTTTTCGAAAATAAAATTATAAATGCCTTTGTCAAGATTAGAGCAATTTATTTCTTTTTTACTTGAAACAGTTTCCTTTCCAACCTCCCTTCCTAATATATCCATTATTCTTATTTTTAAAGGATAAACACTTGATTCAACTGTTAAGTAATTCTTAACAATAGTAGGGTAAATATTTGCAAAAAACTCTTTTCCTTCAACATCATTTAATCCCACCCTTGTTCCACATTCTGGATATGTATCATTAAAAGTATAAATTAAATTATTATTTTGATGAATACAAGTTAAAACATTATAAGTATAAGAACCATAATACCCTCCATCAGCAAATACTAATTCTGCCCAATTAAATCCCCCTATGCTTCCAACTCCTTCAATCCAAACATCATTACCAATAAATATCCTTTTAAGCCAAGTATTATCAATATTAATTGAATCAACTCTACTAACATAAAATGTATAAGGAATAATAGTTCCATGATCATAATAATAATAATTCATGCTATCTCCAACATTAAAATTAAAATTATAAATAACAACATCCTCTTGCTGAAAAATATCCTCAGTGTAAGGAATACTTCTTCTTGAATAAACAATTCCATCTTTTTCTCTAATCATACTATTCATTCCGAAAGCTATAATTCTCCTATAAAGAGTGTCATTAAAACTTACCTCATCTCCAATTCTCATTTCAGTATATCTATATGTAGTTGGAATATAGGGAGCCTCTGTTTGAGAAACTACAACGTACGACCAAACCTTTGAAGTGTCAATAATATACTTACTGAATTGAGAATAAACAACACTATTTAATGCTAATAAAAGAATTGCAAAAACCAATAATTTTTTCTTCATAATTTTTTCTTTGATTAGTTTTCTCTATGGTTGAAAATTAATAATTTCCTGAATGCAAAGTAAAACAAAATAAATTGAAATTTAAAATAATACTAAACAAAAAAAACGAAAACAAAATTTTCTACTATTCTGTAAACCATTGAATCTAATTAATTCAAGTTAAATAGAAATAAATTCCTTTTTCACTCTTAATAGACTTTGTTTAAAACGAAGAAGC
>JAQUTD010000097.1 GCA_028709955.1 Bacteroidales bacterium
TATCAATTCCATCCCCTGAAACAAAAAACATATCATAAGCCCTGTCAATAAATCCAAAACCAAATTTATTGAGGTTTGGTTCTGTTTGCAGAAGGATTATTAAATCAAATTTCTTTATCTCTTCTTTCAAATCCACAAGAGCTACATATTTTTGAATGGTGTAGCCATCTTTATAGGTTTCGGGGTAGATGTTGTGAAAATAATACCAAAACTCTCCCTCACTAAAAACTCTATCCGAAAAACCAATTGAGTGCATGCCCCAATAGAAACTATCACCAATTACCATTGGTCTAAGCTTCTTTTTACTCGCCTTTGAATTATCATATCGTATTTCAGGATATGCAAGCTTTAAATCATCTTTAATCCAAAACAAATTCATAGCCTTGCCGATATCATTATCTGTATACTTTGCCTCGCCAAACACTAATGAATCACATACTATCTCTGGCAAATGAACATCGGTTAATTTATTCACAAACTTAGTTATTGAATCCATCACCAAACATTCCCCATATCTTGTCCAATGAATTCCATTACGATTTATTAATGTGTATGTTGAGGTGTCTTTCATACCAATAAACCATCTATTTATATCAATGTATGGGAGATTGGTATGTTTTAGTTTTTTGGTTATCTGCTGGTAGTTTGTTTTGGGATTTTGTTTTACAAAAAAACTGTTAGGAATATATTCAGGATAGAAGCTTGCTTTTGAAGGGGCAAATATTATGATAATATTTTTATTTAGTTTTTTAAGGGTGTCTTGCAGTTTTTCGAGCTTAAAGAAAATTGAATCAATCTTTTTATCTCCCAAATAATCTAATCCATTGTAGGCATCGATGTAGTTATATTCATAAAGATATCCGTCTTTTCCTGAAACTATACCTTTGTTGCCAGAGGTTGAAAAAATACTATAATAAATTTGATTATATGTTCTTACGAAGAAAGGCCTAAAACCTATTGTGTCGTTATAGTATTTGTCAAAATGTGTTTGATATTCTCCACTAAACCAACCTTTTGAGCTTAGTGATGGTTTTATTGTTTTCTTATATTCACCATTTAGGGGTTTTAACTCAACAAATGGATATAGTTGTTGGTAGAGTGGTAGAAATAATATCACCACTAAAAGTGTAAAGATTATATATTTAAGAACCTTAGTCTTCATTTTTTGTCTTTTGTACCCCCGAGCAGAATCGAACTGCTATCTTCTGAACCGGAATCAGAAATTTTATCCATTAAACTACGAAGGCTAAGTTTTAGAATTTATCTTTTAAATATTCTTTTGCCATATATTCAGCATCATCATTAATTGCTTTGTCTAATGATTTGTTTTGCTTGTTTGCTTTCTTTCTCACACTTTCTTTCCAATCATGATTTTTTTCAATCTGAGTCTTAAATTTCTTTGTTTGCCACTCTAATTCTTTTTCATAAGTAGGTTGCATACAATATAGATAATATAATTGATCACAAAATTCCTTAGGTGTTGTGTGTAGGTTTCCCTCTGTAAAAACAATTAGTATTAACTTATTTTTCTCTATTTCCTTCTTTATATCCTCATACTCCCAAACAAACAAATATTCATAAACCTTTCTTCTTACTTCCTTAAAATAATACCAAAACTCACTGCCATCAAAAATATAACTCATAAAGCCTAAATCATTCAATCCAAAGAAATAACTATCTCCCAGAGTGAGTACTTTAAGTTTATCTTTATTTTTGGTATTTATTTCAACTTCCAATCGAGGCATTGGCTGATCAGGAACATTGGATAGAATATTCATTATCTTCTCAACATCATCGTCAGAGGAATACATTTTGTTTGATACTTTATTTTTTTTGATTTTTATTGTTGGGAGAGTTATGTTATACATTGAATTAATGTAGTGAGTTAAAGAATCCAAAGCTAAATAACAGGCATAATGTCCCCAATGTACACTGGTATTTGAAAATAGTCTGTATTTGGTTGTGTCCTTCAATGAGCACATCCAGGCGTTGAAGTCTAAATAATGAATATTATGTTTGTTGAATGCCTTACTGTAAGTTTCGTAGTTTGTGGTTTTAGGTTTGAGCTTATCATATTTCTTAGGCATAAATTCAGGATAATATGTAGCTTTACCTGGTGCAATCATAAAAACTATATCTATTCCTTTGGTTTTTAGAGTATCTCTAACTTGAGCAAGTTTTTCAACAGCCGAGTTAATATTATCTTCTCCTTGATAATCTAATCCTAAATACGACCTTGTATAACTTTCCATATATAGGTAGTTATTTCTACCTACTTCAACATATTGCACATCTGAATACTTAAATAGTCTATATTTGAATTCATTGCTTGTTTTGATAAAAACATCCGAAAAGGCAACCTTTTGTTGAAGGAATTTTTCAAGATTGTTTTGAAATTTTAATTCCTCAAAATTAACCCAATTGAGCAAGGGCTTCTCCGTCTTATCAAAATAACCTATCAACTCTCCATTTTTGTGCCCAAATATATTAAATATCATTGGAAGAGAGAGAAGTAATAATATGAATATTGCAATAAATCTTTTCATCACTTATTTAGAATCTATAGTAAATAAATGGATTAAAGTCGGAAGAAACAACAAAACTTATAGATAAAAATAGTAGGATAATTGCCATTAATGATAGACAAATATTTTGCTTAATGTTGTAGGTTTCTTTATTGAAAAAGAAATCTTTTATCTTATTTCCATATTTAAAGTCTGGGAAAAAAGCAAATATCACGCTAATCAATAACATTATTGTGAAGGCTGGCAATGGATAAAAATCTTGAAAAGAGGTAAATGAAAAAAGTTTTCCAATGTAAGTTATTGCAAAATCTAAAGTTTCAGAGCGGAACAAAACCCATCCAATCATTACAACAAAAAATGTAAATACTGTTGAGAAGAAACCTCCAATTCTATTCAGAAACTTAATCAGGAACATTTTATCTAAGACAAGAAATAATCCATGATATGCTCCCCAAATAACAAAGTTCCAACTTGCACCATGCCAAAGTCCAGAAATTAAGAATACTACCCATAAGTTGAAATACATTCTTCTCTTACTTACTTTGTTTCCCCCAAGAGGAATATATAGGTAATCCTTCATAAAATTACCTAAGGTCATATGCCAACGACGCCAAAATTCTGAAATACTTTTTGATGTATAAGGCATATCGAAATTCTCAGGGAAAGTAAATCCCATCATCTTCCCAAGCCCTATTGCCATATCGGAATAGCCAGAGAAGTCGAAGTAAATTTGAAATGTGTAAGCTATAATACCTAACCAAGCATTTGGAGTGCTTAATTCAAAAACATTTCCATTAAATATTGCATCTGCTTGGGCTGCCATCACATTTGCAATAAGAACTTTCTTCGCAAGTCCTATTGAAAAACGATAGAAGCCAGATAGCTTATCATCAATTACTTCGTCCCTCTTAATTATTTGGTCAGCAATTGTATTAAATCTGACAATAGGACCAGCAATCATCTGAGGAAATGCCATAATATATAGCATATAATCTGTTAATTTATCTAATGGAGAGTGAACCTTGCGGTAAACATCTAATATATAGGTTATGGTCTGGAAGGTGAAAAAAGAAATACCAATAGGTAGAGCTACTTCAATCCACTTTGCTGGTTCATAACCCATTTTAGAGATGAGAAAATTAACGTTTTCAACAAAGAAATTCGCATATTTAAAATAAGCAAGCAAACCTATATTTATTAGGATTCCAACAAATAAAAGGATCCTTCTTTTCTTGATATTTGAGGAATTATTAATAGTTCTTACTAAATAGAAAGTAAAAATTATTGATAGGATTATTACAAAAAGAAATTTGGGAGCTCCCCATGCATAAAAAATTATACTTGAAACTAATATAACATAGTTCTTCCAACTTTTTGGAACTATATGATAAATCAATAAGAATACAGGAAGGAAGTATAACAGAAAAAGTGTACTACTAAAAACCATATTTTAATATTTTTTTATTTATAAATAGCTGGCTTGCCAACAATAGCGAGACCACCCTCAGCAGTTTCTTTATATAAAGAAGGGAGATCCTTTCCTGTTAGTTTCATTGTTTCAACAACCTTATCAAAAGAAATTAAATGTAATCCATCTGACATCATTGCGTAAAGGTTTGCATCTAATGCACGAAGGGCTGCAAAAGCATTTCTTTCAATACAAGGCACTTGAACTAAACCACAAATTGGATCGCAAGTTAATCCTAAGTGATGCTCTAAACCCATTTCCGCTGCATATTCAATTTGTTGAGGAGAGCCTCCAAACAATTGGTTAGCAGCAGCAGCAGCCATTGAACAAGCAGAACCAACTTCACCCTGACAACCAACTTCTGCTCCTGAAATAGAGGCATTAAATTTTATTGAATTTCCAAATATACCTGCTGTTGCTAATGCCCAAATAATTTGTTTGTCGGTAAAACCATGTTCATTGTGTAAATGATATAAAACAGCTGGCAAAATTCCTGCCGAACCACAAGTTGGAGCAGTAACTATTTGTCCACCCCCTGCATTATGTTCAGCAACTGCAAGAGCATAAGCTTGAACCAAACAACGTCCTTGAAGAGAAGGCTTATAACTTCTTGCCCTTGTGTAGTATGACATAGCTTTTCTTCTTAAATGTAATCCACCTGGCAAAACTCCTTCCTCATCAAGCCCTTGTTCAACAGCACTTTTCATCACTTGCCATACCTCAAACAAATAATCCCAAATATCTTCCTGTTCATATTCCTTAACATATTCCCAAAAGGTCATCCCTCTATTCTCAATATGTTTTAGAATGTCAGTTATGTTTTTATGCGGATATATATGTTCGTCGGTAAAAATTGTATTCTCATCACCAATCTTTCCACCACCAAGACTATAAACTATCCATTCTTTTATCAGTTTATCATCTTCATCAAATGCTTCAAACTTCATTCCGTTTGGATGAAAAGGCAAAAAGATTTCAGGTTGCCAAATAATTATAGTTCTATCAACACCCAAAACATCAATAATTGCCTTATCAGTTAAGTGACCTTTTCCAGTTGCAGCCAAAGAACCATACAAAACAACAGCATAACGCTTTGTATTAGGAGTTAACCTTAAAAATTCTTCCGCAGCCGATTTAGGTCCAATAGTATGAGAACTCGAAGGTCCATTTCCAATCCTATAAATCTTCTTAATACTTTCCATTTGTCAAATAAATTAATCTACAAAAATACATATTTTATCCCCTTTCCAATAATAAAAAGTTTTTTTTGTTCATTTTATTCATAAATAATTAAAAAAGCCACAACTTTAGGTTAAGATGTGGCTTAGGGCTATTTGAAGATTATTTTATTTATATTACTATATTCTTTTGAATATTAAAGTGTTATTTACTTCATCAACTTCTATTTTTGAATCTGTTGATAAAGCTCCTTTTATTAATTCCATTGATAGTTCATTTACCACAAGTTTTAGAATTGCTCTTTTAACTGGTCTTGCTCCTAAGAGTGGGTCAAAGCCTTTTTCGGCTAAGTAATCAATTGCTTTTGGAGTAAAGGAAATATCAATATGCTTTTCATTTAATTGAGAAATTAAACGATTTAATTGCAATACTACTATTTCTCTTACTTGTTCTATTCTTAATGGTTTAAATACTATTATTTCATCAATACGGTTTAAGAACTCTGGACGAATTGTTTTCTTTAATAATTCAAATACTTCCTTCTTTCCTTTTTCCCATTCTTTTTCAAAGTTTTCTTTATTGGTTTCAAGAGCATCTTGAAGAAGTTCTGAACCAAGGTTTGAAGTCATTATTATTATAGTATTCTTAAAGTCAATCAAACGACCTTTATTATCAGTTAAACGACCATCTTCCAAAACTTGAAGTAAGATATTGAAAACATCAGGATGAGCCTTTTCAATTTCGTCTAATAAGACTATTGAATAAGGTTTCATTCTTACTGCTTCTGTTAATTGACCACTTTCTTCATATCCAACATATCCTGGAGGAGCTCCAATAAGTCGAGAAACAGAATAACGTTCTTGATATTCACTCATATCAATTCTTATCATCAAGTTTTCATCATCAAATAATAATTCAGCCAATGCTCTTGCAAGTTCTGTTTTACCAACTCCTGTTGAACCAAGGAATGCAAAAGAACCTATTGGACGCTTTTCATCACTTAATCCAGAACGACTCCTACGAATAGCATTTGCAATAGCTTCAATAGCTTCATCTTGTCCAACAACTCTTTTCTTTAAATCATCTTCCAAATGAAGAAGCTTTTCTTTTTCACTTTGCATCATTCTTTGAACTGGTATTCCTGTCCAACGAGAAACAACATCTGCAATATCGTTTTGGTCAACTTCTTCCTTAATTAAAGCCTCTCCTCCCTGAATTCCTTTTAATTTAGTTTGATAGTCTTCAAGGTCTTTTTCAGCTGTCTTTATCTTACCATAACGCAGTTCGGCAACCTTTCCATAATCTCCACTTCTTTCTGCCAAATCAGCTTCCTGACGATAATGTTCTATCTTCTTAACCTCATCCTGAATTGCATCTACAAGAACCTTTTCTTCTTTCCATTTCTTAGTAAGAACATCTTTTTCTTCTTTTAGAACATCAATTTCTGATGTTAGTTGCTTTTCCTTAACTTCATCCTTTTCTTTTTTTATAGCTGCTCTTTCTATTTCCAATTGACGTAGCTTTCTTTCCACCTCATCTAATTCCTCTGGAGAAGAATTTATCTCCATTCTTAACTTAGCCGCAGCTTCATCAATTAAGTCAATAGCCTTATCAGGTAAGAAACGAGAAGTAATATAACGAGCCGACATTTCAGCCGCTGCAATAATAGCTGCATCCTTAATTCTAACCTTATGGTGAATTTCATATTTTTCTTTCAAACCTCTAAGAATAGAAATAGTATCTTGAACTGATGGTTCTTCAATCATTACCGTTTGAAACCTACGTGCTAAAGCCTTATCTTTCTCAAAATACTTTTGATATTCACTTAAAGTAGTTGCACCAATAGCCCTAAGTTCGCCCCTTGAAAGAGCAGGTTTAAGAATATTAGCAGCATCCATAGCACCTTCGCCCCCACCAGCACCAACTAAAGTATGTATTTCATCAATAAAAAGAATAACGTCACCCTCAGCACTAATTACATCATTAACCACGCCCTTCAATCTTTCCTCAAACTCGCCCTTATACTTAGCACCTGCAATCAATGCACCCATATCCAAAGAATAAATTTGTTTATCCTTTAAGTTTTCAGGCACATCTTGACGTTGTATTCTTTGAGCAATACCTTCAGCGATAGCAGTTTTTCCAACCCCAGGTTCTCCAATAAGCATTGGATTATTCTTAGTTCTACGAGAAAGAATCTGTAAAACCCTACGAATTTCTTCATCCCTGCCAATAACAGGATCAAGCTTACCTTGTTTAGCCTCCTCATTAAGATTCCTTGCATAATGATTCAACTGATCTAATCTTTGATTTTTTTTATTTGTTTCCATATTCGGTTATATATTAATTGTTAATTTCCAATAATTTAAAATAAGAACATCAAGAAATTTGCCAACCAACAAAAGATGACAAAACGTCAGAAAATTTTATTTAGTTTAGAAGTCCCCAGATGGGCATGTCAGAGTTGTTGAGATGGGTATGTCAGCACAGGTGAGATGGGTATGTCAAGGGTACTGAGATACCCATGTGACCAAGCGTGAGATGGGCATGTTGCGACTTGTAAAGGAAGTTTAATTAGTTGTAGATAAGGTTTTGATAATTATTAATAAAGTATATTCAGGTTTAGTTACTGAATATCATCTATTTCCTTT
>JAQUTD010000098.1:0-2876 GCA_028709955.1 Bacteroidales bacterium
CTTTTGGTTATAGCTGGAAACAAAGCCGAGAAATGTATTTGCAAGATGCTTTTTCATTGGCTGGCTTTTCCTATGGTTTTGGATTTCAAATTAAGAAATTCCAACTAAGCTATGCAAGAAATGAATATCATAAGTATGGCTCTCCAAACCATCTAACTTTGTTAGTTAGTCTCTAAAAATTAAGGTTTTTTATCGAGCTGTTTCCACCTTACCACTTTGATGATTTAATTCACTTCCTCTAAGTGAATGAGGGATACAAAATATTGTTATCATTACTGAGAAAGCAATTATTGATGTTATTCTAAAGATTTTCTTTTTCAAGAACAACATATTAATAAGTAGTGCAACTAATGCTATAAGGGTTTTGTTGTCTGTTAGGTCGTAGCCAAAAGGAAATCCACTCCAATAAACTCCAAAAGCATATTTTTGAACCATTGGGCCAAAGATAAATCCCCCAATAATTAATGTTGTTATGGTTAAAATAACATAGCGAAGGACATTCTTTTTGTTAGCAATGGCTAAAATTAGTCCATAGGCGGCAAAGAGCATGGAAACAAACATAAAAATTATATGAGGAATCAGAACTCCTGCTGGAACTTCTCCTTTAAACCTAACTATTAGTGGTTGGGTTTCAAAAAGTTTCTCATCATCAATAATTACATAATATTCCAATTTCCCAGCACTTGGTTGGATGGGTAAGTTTGCAAATAGTGAGCTTCCATTATTTTGAAAATCTATTTTAGAATAGTCTTCATTTGTGGGATATTTTCTATAAATCAGTTGGGCTTTAACGTTTGAGTCTGCAATATTAAGAGTAATTTTATTGTTATTGGATGTTGCTGAACGTGGGAAAGAAAGTTTATATTCTTTGTTATTTATTGAGATTGTTGTTTTCTTTGGATTTGTTGGTCCTGTTAGGCGTTGATATACACTTGTTGACAGGGTTAGTATTATTGCAAGAATCCAAAAGACTGCTATTGTTGATTTTTTCATTTTGTAGTCCTTTTATAGCTTTATTTGTATTTCCTTAATTCTTCCTTCTCTTTTAATTTTGGCAGATATTGTTGATTTAGGTTCAATTTTTGAAAGGATATCCATATATGCGTAGATATCTTTAACTTTTTTGCCATTAAGCTCAATTATTATGTCTCCATTTATCATTCCTGCCTTGTCTGCTGGTTTATCTTTTGAAACAATTTCAGCTTTTAGCCCATCATCTGTGCTTCCTGTAACATCGGGCATAATTCCCAAGCTTACTTTCAATGTCGATTTTACTGGATTTGATTTAGTGTCCTTAGTTTTTCTGAATTTGAGTTTGGTTTTTCTATTGGCAAGGTCATTGGCTATATCGAAAGTGTAGGAAGATAGTAGTTCTATTCCTTTATAGTTTATGTTTTCGGGTTTGTCCATTGGGGTGTGGTAGGTTGAGTCGGCCCCTGTTGTGAAATAGAATACGGGAATGTATTTTGCATAAAAGGATGCATGGTCTGAGGGTGCTACTCCCGATTTGGAGAGTTTTAGGTTTAAATTATATTTGTATGAATATTTTTTTACAATTTTTTCCGATTTATTGGATGTTTTTATCCCTCCAACTGTTAGATTATTGTTTTTGAGCTTTCCAACCATATCAAAATTGAGCATTGCAACAATTTTTTTGGTTTCAAAAGGTAGGGCTTCAAGAAATTGTTTTGAACCATTTAGTCCTTTTTCTTCACATGCAAAAGCTATAAAAATTATACTTCTTTTTGTGGGATTTAATGAAAACTTCCTTGCCAAATCGAGCATCAGAGCGACTCCTGAGGCATTATCATCGGCTCCATAATGAACTTTGTTTATGTCCTTTGACCTTGAACCACTCATTGGTCCTCCATAGCCAAGATGGTCTAAGTGAGCACCTATAACTATGTATTCATTTTTAAGAACAGGGTCTGAGCCTTGAATCATTGCAACAACATTTCTTGATAGTTTTGACTTAGGACCAGCTTGCTTACTGTTTTGAGATAATGAGTGAATATCCTTAAAGACTACTTCTTGAAAAAAGCTATTGAATAAGGGTTGGAGATTGAAATCTTTAAAAACATTTTCAACAAACTCAACGGCCAATGTATCTCCATTGGTTGAAGGAAATCTGCCTTCTAATTGGTCTGAAGCTAAATAGTAGATTGATTTTTCAATGTTAAATTCTTTGTTCTGGGAATAAAGATTAACAGAAAAAATTGTGAATAGTATAAATAGTAATTTCTTCATAAGGTTTAAGAAATCAATTAATCATCTCTTGGTTGAATTATCATCCCCCAATGTCTTTTTATTGGACTCTTATCCAAAATCTTAATTTCTTCAATTGCGTATCTTCCATTTGGGTGAATTCCTATAACATCTAAAATCCCATCATGTTTTTTTAGGACAACACTATTGAGGGAATAACCGTTTTTCCTTTTCCATTCGTGGGTGAATTTCTCTTGTGGATTGGTTGGACGATAGTTTGGACAATCCCAAATATGAGCCTCTGTTTGAAGAAGTTCTCTCCAACGGTTTCCTGTGTAGGACCAAACTCTTATTACGTTAAGGTTTGAATAATCTCTGTTAACCGACATAAATGATATCTCATCTGAGCCATCTCCGTCAAGGTCTCCTTCATTAATTAAGAAGAAAACTCCCAAATCACCCATTAAATTAAGAGGGGTTATGTCAGAATTGTCGGAAAATAGTTTTGTTGCTCCTTCATATAACATTTCATCAAATCCATCTCCATCCCAGTCGCCTCTAATAACAAAGCGTGTGTTTTCATTTTTTTCCCATTTCCATGATGCAGGATCGGCTGTGGTTTTTACTATATCTGTCCAAGGTTTAATTTTTTGTTCTCCTTCTATTTGCTC
>JAQUTD010000098.1:2976-7780 GCA_028709955.1 Bacteroidales bacterium
TCTCCTTCTATTTGCTCAATTGGGTTTTTATCATCTGTTTGAGCAAATGTTTTGATTGTGAAGAAAGAGATTGTTATAATTAATGTGCAAGTTAATAAATATATTCTTTTCATATCCTTCAATGATATTTATTGTTTTATAATACTTCTTCGTATCTTAGGTTTTCAATTATGTAGTTTTGTCTCTCTGGTGTATTGTCTCCCATAAAAAAGGATAACACTTCCTTTATCCCACTTTCTTTGTTTAAAAGCACAGGGTCTAATCTTATATCCTTTCCAATAAAATGCCTAAATTCATCAGGGGAAATTTCTCCTAACCCTTTAAAACGAGTTATTTCAGGATTTGTTCCAAGTTGGTCAATTGCATTTTGCTTTTCTTCCTCAGTATAGCAATAGAAAGTCTTTTGTTTGTTTCTTACCCTAAAAAGAGGGGTTTGAAGAATATATACATGTCCTGCCTTAACTAATTCTGGGAAAAATTGTAAAAAGAAAGTCATTAACAACATTCTAATGTGCATTCCATCAACGTCGGCGTCGGTTGCAACAACAATATTATTATATCTAAGGTTTTCGAGGTCATCTTCAATGTTTAGGGCTGATTGTAATAAATTAAATTCTTCATTCCTATAAACCAGTTCTTTTGACTCACCATAACTGTTGAGAGGTTTTCCTCTTAATGAAAATACTGCCTGTGTGCTTGCGTCTCTTGATTTTGTTATTGAACCAGATGCAGAATCTCCTTCGGTTATGAAAAGGGTAGATTCTAATCTTCTATCGTCTTTTGTGTTGTAATGTATTCTGCAATCTCTAAGCTTTCTATTGTGAAGGCTGATTTTCTTAGCAGTATCCTTTGCAATTTTCTTAATATTTGCAATATCCTTTCTTTCCTTCTCACTTTGAACAATCTTACGAAGAATGCTTTCGGCGGTTTCAGGATTTTTATATAGATAGTTATCAAGATTACGCTTAACAACATCTGTAATAAAATTCCTAACGGTTTGACCTTTGCTGTTAGGCTCCATGTTAATTGAGCCGAGCTTGGTTTTGGTTTGTGATTCAAAAACCGGTTCCTGTATTCTTAAACTAATAGCACATATAATTCCACTTCTTATGTCGGAAGGTTCATAATCCTTTTTATAGAATTCTCTACACACTTTTGTTAGAGCTTCTCTAAAAGCCTGTTGATGAGTTCCTCCTTGAGAGGTATGTTGTCCATTAACAAACGAATAGTACTCTTCTCCATATGCTTTGTCGGAATGTGTGAATGCAAATTCAAAGTTTTCTTCTCTAATATGAATAATCGGATATATGATTTCAGAGTCTATATTATTTTCTAATAAATCAAATAAACCATTTCTTGAAACGTATTTTTTGCCATTATAAGTTATTACAAGTCCTTTATTTAAATAGGCATAGTTCCAAATCATTTTTTCAATATACTCATCAAGGAAAAAGTAGTTGCCAAAAAGTTCCTTATCTGGGATAAATTCAATTATTGTTCCATCTTGAAGGTCACTTTTATCTATTTTTGATTCGAAGGTTAGCTCTCCTTTTGAAAACTCTGCAATCTTTGTTTTATTTTCTCTAATTGATTGAGTGTAGAAATATTCAGAAAGGGCGTTCACAGCCTTAGTCCCCACTCCATTCATTCCAACAGATTTTTGAAATGAAACAGAATCATATTTAGCTCCTGTATTAATTTTGGAAACACAATCAACAACCTTGCCCAATGGAATCCCTCTTCCGAAGTCTCTTACTTTAACTCGTTTTGATTCAAAATCTACTTCTATTTCAATGTTTTTACCAAATCCCATTGCATATTCGTCAATAGAATTATCAATAACTTCTTTAATCAAAATATATATTCCATCATCAGGCGATGCTCCATCACCTAATTTCCCAATATACATTCCCGGACGAAGCCTGATATGTTCGTTCCATTGGAGTGATTTTACACTATCGTCGTTATAATTAGCTCTATTTATTTGTTCTTCCATTGTCATAAGATGCAAAAGTACAAAAACTTTTTGTTTGTTGTTTACATTTTAGCTACTTTTGCTGTTTAAATACTAAAACATATTTTTTATTATGAAACGAGTATATATTTTCTTTTTTCTTTTGCTTTCTTTTGCGTTAAATGTTAAAGCTGAATTGTCTCAATTTCCAGCCCCAACAAATTTAAACACAACGAACATTATTTATGACCAAGCAACTCTTTCGTGGGATAATAACACTAACGGAATTTTTTGGATAGTTTCATATAATATATCTCAAAGCAGCACTGTGGTTGAACAGGTTGTAACAACAAATTCATTACAGATATCAAATCTTATTTTAGGTATAGCCTACAATTGGAAAGTGAGAATGATTGATAATGCGGGCGACACAACTCAATGGTCAGATATTCAAACCTTTCTTACCTATTCAGAAGCTAATGGTTGTAGTCCAATTTCGCAATTAACCATTGATGCTATGGGACCTAACGGAATAACTGTTCAATGGGAAGCTGACACAAGTCAACACCAATGGGAGATTGTTTATGGAGAACTTGGCTCCGACCCAAATATTGAAGGAGTGAGAACAGTTGTTAATAATTATTTCTACGTTATTCCATCATCATCACTTGTTTTGGACAACTGGTATCAGATAGCAGTTAAAACTGTTTGTGTTGGAGTTGAAAGTGGCTGGTCATTTATAAATACAAGATATATCTCAAACCAACATTATAATCTTCCTGTTCAACAAACCTTTGAAAATGATATTCAAAACTCAACTTTCGGTTTTGTTAATGGAACATTAAATCCTTGGGTGTTGGGAAACTCCTATAATTCAACAATTGATGGGAATCAATCAATTTACGTTTCAACAAATGGAGGGAATACCAATAACTACTATGCACAATCTTCGGCAATTAGTTATGCATATATTGATGTATTAATTCCAGATTATGCATCAAGTTTCTATTTAGATTTTAAATGGAAGTGCTTAGGAGAGATATCAAATGATGGTTTGACGGTTTATTTAATGGGAGAAAACACTCCATTAGATATTTATCAACTTCCAGCATCATCAAATAGTATAGGCAATGTATTTTATAATAATCAAAATTCTCAATGGCAAAATGAGCATATTGAAATCCCAGCCCAATTTGTAGGTCAGGTTAGAAGACTTGTGTTTGCATGGACTAATAATGCAACAAATGGTGGTGTTGGCGGAGCAATTGTTGATGATATTTATATAACTGCTCGCTATTGTGCTCCTCCAACCAACCCAACCCATAGCTATGTTTCTTCTTCATATGCAAACATAAGCTGGAACTTTTCACAAGGACAAGAAGATTTTAATGTTCAATATAGAAAAATTGGGCAGACAGAATGGAATCAAATCAATTCCGTTACATCAAACTATGCTCTTCAAAACCTTGACGACAACACAACTTATATTTATAGAGTTCAGGCTGATTGTTCAATGGAACAAAGCTTCTTTTCAACAATTGATACTTTCACAACCCTAATTAGATGTCTTGCTCCTGAAAACATACAAGCAATTTCTTATTCTAATAATAATGCAGTTTTATCGTGGAGTGAGGATCCAACAGTAACAAAATGGATATTTGAGTATGGGGTTGACAATCAAGAAAACACAATTTATAATCAAAGAGTGATTTATAATAGATATGACACCTTAACTAATTTAATTCCTGACACTTATTACAACATTAGGATTAAAGCAATCTCACTTCAAAACGATACTTCAAGATATTCAGAAATATTTCGTCTTCACACCCTGTGTAATACTATAAATCAATTTCCTTTTAATGATTTGGCAGATAGTATAAGATGGAATATCACTACCGGCTACACTAACCCTAATTCATGTTGGGAAACAAAAGGCGACACACTACTATCTCCAATTTTTGATTTTAGTGGTTTAGGATATCCTGAAATAAGCTTCAATTACTTTCATTTTGATAGTGTTTTCCCATTCCTAAACACAAAATTACTTGTTACAAATGATGGTTCAAGCTATTATCACTTAATGAATCTTAATCAAACATTTATTTCCGTAAGGTCAATTATAGCAGAATTGCCTCAATTAGCGAGCGAACAATATATTAGATTTGCATTTGTTCCAATCCATTATCAAGATTCAAGAACAAACAACTATATTAAGGATTTCCAAATTAGAGAATTATGTAAATCACCGAGTGAAATTTCAATAATTGAAATAAGTTCAAACAATGCTACAATTGATTGGACATCTTATTCAAATAACACAAGCTGGGACATCGTTGTAACTGACACAATAACTGGCTTATCAACAAATTACTCAACAAACACTAATCCTTATCAAATTCCTAATCTATTGCCTAATAGAGTATATCAAATATGGATAAAGTCAAATTGTGGAACAATTACAGATGAAATTTGGACTCAAACAATAATAAGAACAAATCAAGAACCAAATTGTCAAACTCCAACAAATTTTTATGTAGTATATGAAAACTCAACAAAGAGTGATGAAACCGTTTCTTGTTATTGGGATTCTATGAACAATACAATGTGGGAACTTAACTATAAGGAGAGGTATGCTGTTGAATGGAATAGTATTATGGTATTTAATGACCCAAGATATACAATTCGAAATCTCAATCCAGAAACCGAATATATGTTTAGAGTTAGAGCTGTTTGTTCTGTTGGAGAATTAAGCGATTGGACATCTATTCTTTACCTTAATTTAAGCTCTTTGGATGATAATATTGATTTAAGCTCTCAAATAAAAATATACCCAAACCCATCAAATGA
>JAQUTD010000099.1 GCA_028709955.1 Bacteroidales bacterium
TTGTCTGATGCGGTTCCTCCACTTAATAGTGTATTAATTGTTTTATCATCTTCGTATGTTGGGGTATCAAACCCATTTGTATAATATGTATTACGTTGTGTTGAAAAAGTTATGCTTCCTAATGGGGTTGAAATTTTTGCAGAGTCAGCTATTATATATTGTGTAGGATAGTAGGTGTTATCAAAGCTATTTGTCAATCCATTGTTTGTTATATATAGTTTCATATTTGAATTGCACTCTGTAATAAACACTTGGTTTTGCCCATTAATATAGTTTGGTGTATGTGTTGCCATATAATAGTTTTGCACATCTGCTTCAATTGTTGAAAGTGAATCTTTCCAATATGAAGATATTCTTGCAACTATTTTCCCACTTCTATATCTATTATCATATCCTTGATTGGTATCTAAACCAAAATCAAGAGTCAATATCATTGGATATATGTCTGTTTGATTAGGATTTTCTTTTTCTTTTGTGATAATTGGATAAATAATCCCGTTATTATGAAAAACTTGTTCTTGGTCAATTGCTAATTGAATTAAATGAGAAATATTAGAAATTGCCATCTCTGAGGCTCCAACTGCTTGTTCAACCTTAAAACTGTCTTTTGAAGAATAAGTGCCTGGTTCATTTGTAAGGGGGTCTTCTTCCTTGCAGGAAAAAAGAAATATTATTAATGAAAGGGTTAAAATCAATGTTGAGTTTTTCATAAAATCAAAATATTTAATGGAATAATATGGAACAAAATTAATATTTTTCTTCAAATATTTGGTAGTTTGGATAAAATTTCGGAATTTTGCACTCCATTTTAAAAGGAATATTTAATAAAAAATATAAGTAGCCATGTCTAAGATTTGTGAAATAACAGGAAAAAAGGTAATGTCAGGGCATAAAGTTTCTCACTCAAACATCAAAACAAAGAGAAAATTTTATCCAAATCTTCAAACCAAGAAATTCTTCATTCCAGAAGAAAATATGTGGGTAACGTTAAAAGTTTCTGCAGCAGGAATGAGAACAATTAACAAAAAAGGAATAATGGCTTGCTTAGAAAATTCTATTGAAAAAGGAATAATCAAGTTATAATCTTTTTATAGGTTCTAGTTTATAAAATGCTGTCCTCAACATTAATTTGAAGACAGCTTTTTTAATTTTTAAAACGCTGTATTATGTTTTATTCATTTGATTTTAATCAAAGGGTTGAATATATTGAAACCGATAAAATGGGAGTTGTACACAATAGTGTCTACTTTTGGTTCTTTGAAAAAGGACGTACAGAAACTATGCGTCATTTAGGTATCCCATATAAAGAAATGGAAGATAGAGGTGTAATGATGCCTTTGGTTGAGCAATATTGCAAGTATATTTCTCCGTCTTATTATGATGATATCATAACAATAAGAACTATAATTGAAGAATTGCCAACATCAAGGTTTTGTTTCAAATATATTATCTTTAGAAAAGAGGAAGATGGAAAAGAAACAATATTGGCTAAGGGGAATAATGTCCTTGCATTTATTGATATAAACACACGTCGTCCGATGCGTTGTCCTCAATGGGTGAGTGAATTATTGTTAGAAAAGTTGGAAGTTAAAAATTAAGTTGTATATTTGCAACTTCAAAAAAAATATTTAATAATTTAAAAGAAAGAGGTATTAATTATGATTATTGTTCCTATTAAAGAAGGTGAAAACATTGAAAGAGCTCTTAAAAAGTTAAAGAGGAAATTCGAAAAAACAGGTGTAGTGAAAGAATTACGCCATAGAAAACAATTTAGTAAGCCTTCTGTAGTAGCGAGAGAACGTAGATTGAAGGCTATTTATATTCAAAAGCTACAACAAGACGCTTTAAATAAATAGTTTACGTTTTAATCATAAATAAAAAGGTCTGAAAATTTGTTTTCAGACCTTTTTTGTTGTAAATTTGGTACGTGGAATTTTACAACTATATAAATTTTTTGATAAAAGAAAAGCATTATTCGCAACATACCGTAACAGCTTACACCATAGATTTAAAACAATTTGATGATTTTATTCAAAGAGTTTTTGAAAAAAGTGAAGCCAAGGATGTCAATGCTTATATGATTAGAGACTGGATTATTTATCTGCATGAAAACAATATTGCTAATCGCTCAATCAATCGCAAAATAGTTTCGCTAAGGTCATATTTTCATTTTCTAATAAAAAATGAAGAAGTTTCTGTTAATCCTTTATCCAAAATTCTCTCTTTGAAAAACTCAAAACGAAACCCAGTTTATGTTATGGAGGAAGATATGAATAGAATAATTAATATGGATTTCGAGGACAGTTTTAATGGAATAAGGGATAAGTTAATCATAGAATTACTCTATGCAACAGGAATGAGAAAATCGGAGTTATTGAATTTAGAGGAAAAAGACTTTGATTTAACAAAGGGAGAAATAAGAGTATTTGGAAAGAGGAGAAAAGAAAGAATTATTCCTATTCACAACAAACTAATAGATATAATTAGGCAATACACACTCAAAAAGAATACTTTGTTTTTAGGAGATAAGATTTTTTTCATCAATGAAGACAAATCTCCTATTTCCATCTCTCAATTAGACACAATTGTAAAAAAATATCTGTCAATGGCTCAAGTTGAAAGAAAATCAGCCCATGTTTTGAGACATACTTTTGCAACTCATCTTTTAAATGAAGGAGCAGATATATTGGAGGTGAAAGAGTTACTTGGACATCAGTCATTAGAAGCAACTCAAATTTACACTCACAATACTATTGAGCGACTTAAAAACGTTTATAAACAAACGCATCCAAGAAGCGAATAAATACTATAATTAGGCAAAAAATATTTTTGCTAAAATAAATAAATTAAAAAGGAGGTTTATATGAACATTACCATTAAAGCAGTGAAATTTCGTTCAGCAGAAAAGTTAGATGAATTCATTAATGAAAAAGTTTCAAAACTCGAAAAGCTCATTCCTGATAATTTAGGAGCAGATGTAACTCTAAAGGTTGATAAGCCGTCAGCAGAAAACAACAAAATAGTCGACATTAAACTTATGGTAAGAGGACTTGATCTCTTTGCATCCAAACAAGGAGATAGTTTTGAAGAATGTGTTTCAGAGTGTGTAGATGCACTCAAAGCGCAAATTGCAAAACTGAAAGAAAAAAAATAGATATCTTTTCACTCAAAGATAGTCCCATATAATTATATGGGGCTTTTTTATTATCAAAAAATAACATAATAAATTATTAATGGAAACAATATATAAGAGCTTAGGTATAGATAACAACAAATTAGATCAAACAAGCAAGGATTTAATCCACAAATATATTAATTTAAGGCTGATGTCTTTGGATTTACCCACATCGGAAGATATCACAGGGAAAGAAAATAATGAAGATTTTCTTCAAATAATTAAAGGATTGATCACTAATTTCAAAAAGAGAGAAGAATTTCATACAAATGGTTTGTGCCCTTCGGATGAAAGAATTCAGAAATTTTTAAATGAATATTTTGCATCTGATGAGGATGTAGAGGATATCAAACTCCCAATTAACACATTTACATTAGATAATTATGGAGTAGCAAGAGAATTGTCAATTCCTAAGGCTGAGGATAAATATATTTCGGAGTATATATCCTCATACAGAGTTAAACAGGGTGTGCTTCACAATCCAATTAAGGATAAAAGAACAACCAAAGGTGTTTTTCATATAGCAGAAGGAGGGCTTCCAATACCTTATGACAAAAAAGCTGTCCCTCAAAAAACAGCAAAATATCTTATTCAAAAAGCATTTTCCGAACAAGGAGATATTTTGAATCTTCCTTATATGTCAAATCAAGCAACCCAAGCAAAAACCTTTGTTTCATTATTACTTCGCCCAACAGTTTGTCCTGAGGTTAAGGGCATAAATGAAAGGAAATCGATGGAGATTAGATTTTTTGCACCAGGGAGCTTAGTAAGTAATCTTGATTTTGTTGAAAGTATTTTTGGAAATGCAGGCAGTCCCTACCATCCAGAAAACGATGCTGCCTTAGACATTGTTCATTGGACAGGACATACAGGATGTATTGTTTTGGCTCCTCAATTAACAAAACTCACAAAAAAAGAGGTAGGCCTTCCTAATATTTCTCAGGCAACAGAGCGTCAGAAAAGAGATGGAATGTTTTGGGAAAAAGAGGATGAACTTTATAATGATGGACAATCCTTTAAATTAACAGTTAGAACAGAACAGGGAATAATTATTTCAGTAATTGCAGATAATTATTTTGGATATTCAAAGAAAGAAATTAAAACCATGATTAGCTACTCTTCCAACCTTTATGGCAATTCGGAAGAAGAACACGCAGGAGGAGCTCTTGTTTTCCCTGCCTATAATCAAGGGGATAATTATATTGCAAAACCAACTAAAATTAAAGCAATTTTCCAAGAGGTGATTGATAATAATTCAGATAAGATAGATTTCTTCCCTGAAGGATATGGAATTGATAAGACATATAAAAACATATATTATCTCCCAGAGAATGTTGAGTTTAGTGTTCAAACACAAAAAATAAGTTGGGACAGCAAAAATGGACAGCAAAAACTAAAACTCTTACCAAATAATATTTATATACTTCCCAATGGATCAAAATTCAGGATGGAGAAATATTCTGGAGCTGCCAATTATAGATTAATTGAAGTTTATGGAGAAGGAATGTTTTGTCATAAACCCTGCACAGTTTCGGGAGGAGGCAAGAGTGAAATTTCAAAATCAATTCAAGATGCAATCATTATAGGCTCATATTTTGTTAATGATTTTGATAACGATTTCAAAAAGATAGAGGAAATTTTCAAATATGACTATTCAACTCGCTTCAAAGGAATTGATTCCCCAATACCATTTAGTAGAGAATTCCTAAGCAGTAAGCGTTCAATGGGTTCAGTAATCAAACTCCTAAACCCTTCATCGCTCTATACACAAGAATATAATAATTGGATTAAAAGCATACCACAATATATCAAAGGACTTGCCTTTATTGTAAAAAGATTCTATAGAGAAGAATGGAAAGATGATTGGATGAGTCATTTTAGTGTTGATATTCTTAATGGAACCAACGGCAATGAGTTGAAGTTTGAAGACAAAAAAGTTTTTGCACGCTATCTTAGAGTTGGATTTCAAGAAAATGGCAAATGGAGAACATTTAAACTTCGTCAAGATTTTGTTCAGGCAGATAAACTGCAAATGGAAGATGATATAACCGCTTCAACAGTTGTTCCAACAAAATTCCTAACAAAAATTGGTAGGGCTTCCGATAAATTAAGTGTTAAGATAACAGAAAACTGTGAGTATCGTTTTTTCCAAAGACCTGATGATGCAATTCTTAGAGGATATGATAAAAAAGCAGAACAAGACCTCTCAACTCCAAACTCATTTATATCCAATTTTGAACCTCTTAGTATTGAAGATGCACAAGAAATGATTGAGGATGTAATTAATTTCGATCATTTTACTTCTCCAATGAGAGAAATGATTGAGTCGGTTGCAAAAGAAAAAGACAGTAAATATTTTGTTTCCTCGGCTCACCCTCGTTTGGTTGATGGGAAACCAACAGCCAATGTTCGTTATCTTCAAACCCGTGATGATTTAATTAATCCAATAGACAAATATGTTGCAGAGATGGGCTTACGTCTGTCAAGAAAACTCAAACCTTACGAAAATCTTTATCTCCCAGTTAATGCAGTATTGCCAGGAAGGAGAAATAATCCAGCCTCTGAAGGAATAAGACCACTGGCTGTTTATAATCCAGTTCACTACCAAGAATTGCCAGAGCTATTTATGGACTTTATTTGTAGTTTAACCGGTAAATCCCCTTCAACAACAGGAGCAGGGAGTGAAGGAGCATTAACAAAAGCCCCATTTAATGCACTTTGTGCAATAACTGACCTTAACAATGCTCTTCTGTCATTTATTCTAACAGGATATAATGGCTTCACAACTCCAGCAGGGAATATTGGAAAAAAATATAAAATATCTCACGACATAAGCCTTCTTATTCCAGAGCTTTGGTCAAGATTGCTTCCAAAAGAAATTGACCCTAAATTAATGATTGAAGAAGGAAGTCTTGAGAAACTTAACGACTTTGACTATAATGGGAAAAATGTTAGAGCTTCAATTTTGGGATACAGAATAACAAAACATTTTGTTAACCATTATTTTGGCAGGGTGTTTGAAAATCCAAATGTTGTATTTGAAGATGATATGCTTCAACCTGAGCTTCAAAGTATGGATGAATTTGTTGATGGAATAAATAATATTGTTGAAAACCAATCAATTGTTGCAAGAAATTATTTTAATGACGGATCAGTTAAAGGAGCCATCCCACCTCTAAAAGCCCTTCTTAATATTATGGTGTTTGGAGAATATGAAAGCAAAACCATAAACTCTCCACAAATAAGAGAAATGTTTACTCAAGAATATGTATTAAATAGTGATTGGTATAATGAAAGACTTAGACGAAAACAAGAATATGATTTGGCACATTGGCAAAAGAATAGAACCTATTTCACTAATATTATTTCAAATACAACTAATCTAACTCCAGAAAAATTAGAATCCTTAAAACAAGATTTAAAAGAAATAGAACAAAGAATAGAATACTACCAATCTCCAAAATATCTGGAAAGTCTTATTGGAACAATAGGAAAAGATTTGCTTTATCGAAATTAGAATTCAACTATTTCTTATAAGCATTCTATGAAATTAAAGCTAATATAAATCAAATTATATTAGCTTTAATTATATAAACTATAAATCAAATTATACTTGCTTTAATTCTTATTCAACTAAAATCTTCTTTGTGGCAATTCCTCTGGGAGTATATAGCTTTACGATATATGTTCCTTGTATTAGGTCTGAAATATCAACAAACTTTTCATGTGAATTTATTTCAATAGTCTTTAGTTTTATTCCTGATATATTATATATCTCAATATCCTTAACCTTAAACTGGGATATTATCTTTATAATATCTCTTGCAGGGTTTGGTAATACATTGCAAGTGTTGTTAATATCTATTGCATCAACCAAACTTAAAGAATCAGGTCTTGGAACTAATATTATTGGGAAGAATCCTATATGCATCTTTCTATAATAATTATATACAGTGTCTTGGTCAAACCTTGTCCATTGGGTTGATTCTCCTTTCAATAAATAAGGATAATCATCAACAGGACAGCCTTTATCTATCTTCAAACAAGTAGTATCTGCATTAAATGTACAGGTATGGTCAAATTCATAAGTACAAGGATCTCCTGGCAAAGTTTCAATAACATCTGCTGACAAATAGAAATCTTTAAGCATAACCTGATTATTAAAATAATATTTGCCTTGTGGAACTTGAGAGTATCCTCCTGGCTGACTACCTAGAGAGCCTAAAGGTGGTATTGGACAATATGCTATTTCAACATTTGAAGAATCTCTTAAACGAAAATAGTTATTTCCTCCCATAGATGATTTAGTGCCAGAAACCTTTGCTGCAATACCTATTACCAATGCTGCAGAATCGAGATGGTAGGGTTGAGAAAAGGCAATATTATTTAAAACAGGATTTCCAGTAGCACCGATGACATTACACGGAAAAAGAGCCGCAATATTATATCCACACTGTGTTCTCAATAAATCATAGTGATAGAATATTTGATAATAATGCGAAGGATCATCAGGATTATAAATATTTGCCGAATCCATCCACATTGGACAGTTTAATACTGCTGGCGGATAATAAATTATTGTATCATATACTTGTTGTG
>JAQUTD010000100.1 GCA_028709955.1 Bacteroidales bacterium
ACCAAATTGTAGTTCTCAGGCATTTCTCCATAGAATGAAGCCATTCCTCCGCCTCCCATTTCACTCATTTGTTTCATTCTTCTCATAAATTCGTTTTGAGTGATTGTTAGTGGTGAATCTGTTTCGTTCATGCTTTCCATAACAACATTGAATCTCTTACTATCAACTTGTGCCTGAACCAATTCTTTAAGACTTTCTATCTCTTTTTCGTCAAGTTTTGATGGGATTACTTCGTCTTTTGGGATTAGTTTATCAATTACATCGCTGTCAATTCTAACAAATCTTGAGTCTTGAAGTTTTTGTTCCATTAGGTTAACGAAGTGGTTGTCCAATATTCCATCCATAAGCAATACATCGTAGCCTTTGTCTTTTGCTGCTTGAATGTAGGTGTATTGATTGTCTGCATCGTTGGCGTAGAGATATACTATTTTATTGTCTTTGTCGGTTTGTAGTGGTTTGATTTTGTTTGTGTAGTCTTCAATGGAGTTAAACTCGTTGTTTATGTTCTTAAACAGGAATATCTTTTCAGCTCTATCGTAGAACTTTTCATCTGAAAGCATTCCATATTCAATAAATACTTTTAGGTCATCCCATTTCTTGTTATACTCTTCTGGGTTGTTCTTGTATATTTCATCCAACTTGTCAGCAACCTTTTTAGTTATATGAGAAGAAATCTTTTTTACGTTTGAGTCTGACTGCAAATAGGAACGAGAAACGTTTAGAGGAATGTCTGGGGAATCCAAAACTCCACGAAGCAACATCATATATTCAGGAACTACTCCCTCAACACTATCGGTAACAAATACCTGATTGCAATAGAGTTGTATTTTGTCTTTTTGTGGGTCTATATTCTTTTTAACCTTTGGGAAATATAGTATTCCTGTTAGGTTAAATGGATAGTCAACGTTTAGATGAATGTGGAATAGCGGTTCGTCGAAGTTCATTGGATAGAGCTCACGGTAGAAGTCTAAATAATCTTCTTCTTTTAAATCTGCAGGTTTCTTTTTCCAAAGAGGTTCTGTGTTGTTGATTATTCTTGGCTTTTTCTTTTGAACTCTTTTTGCCTCTCCCTTATCATCTTTCTCTGTTTCTGAGTCTTCCCAATATTCTTCTTCTCCAAAACGAATGGAAATAGGCATAAACTTACAATACTTCTTTAAGATTTCAAGTATTTTGTATTCTTCCAAAAACTCTTTGTTCTCAGAATCTATATGCATAATTATTTCAGTTCCACGGTCTGTTTTTTCGGATGGGTCAATTGTATATTCAGTATCTCCGTCACACCACCAACGAACAGCAGGAGCATCAGTAAAAGATTTTGTTATAAATTCAACTTCCTTACTTACCATAAATGAAGAATAGAATCCAAGTCCAAAATGACCTATCAATTGGTTTTGCTCTAATTCACTCTTGCCCTTAAACTTCTCAACAAACTCTTCAGCACCGGAAAAAGCAATTTGATTAATATATTTATCAACCTCTTCTTCACTCATACCAATACCTCTATCAATTACTGATAAGGTCTTTTTCTTTTTGTCAATCTTAACTTCAATTGTTAAATCACCAAGTTCTCCCTTAAACTGACCTAAAGAAGCAAGAGTTTTTAGCTTTTGAGTTGCGTCAACAGCATTTGCTACAATTTCTCTTAAGAATATTTCGTGGTCGGAGTAAAGGAACTTCTTAATAATAGGGAAGATGTTCTCTGTCTTAACGTTAATATTACCTTTCATAGATTATTATTTTTTATTTGTTTATTATTTTCTCTTTAAGTTCAAAACAATCAATCATTATACCATTCTTTTGGTTGTGCCAATTTGTCATAAATATAATGTTTAATAAGTCAATTTCTAAAAATAAATCTTATCTTTGAAAACTAATTAATGAATAAAAAAAGACAAAATATATGAATACAATATTAATTATATTAGCATTTGGGGCAGTTATTGCAGTAATAGTTCTGGCTATTTTGCTTGGTAGGAGAAAGCCAGAAGAAAATAATAATATAGAATTAGAATCAAACTATAAAATCTTAGAATCAAGATATGGTGAATTAGAATCAAGTTTTAAGAAATTAGAATCAAGATACAGTGAATTAGAATCAAATTCTAATTTGGTTGAAAGAGAAAACAGTTCTTTGAAAACAGATTTAAAAAATAAAGAAGAAAGATTGCAAGAGGAAAGAGAGAAAAATGCTAAACTTTCTTTGGCATTTGAGGAGTTAACAAATAAATACAATATACTATCAAATAATAATAGTTCTTTGAAGGCAGTGAATGAAGCCTTGCAGGAAAAGCAAAAAGATATTAAGCGTGAATTTGAAGAGATGCAGAAATTAGCTAAATTAGAATTTGAAAAGGCAGCTAATTCAATTTTGGAAGAAAAGACAAGTAAGTTTACTGAAACCAACAAAATCAGTATTGAAACTCTTTTAAAACCTTTAGACAATAGCATTAAAGAATTTAGAGAAAACGTAAATAAGAATTTAACAGAGGAAACAAAACAACGTTCAAGTCTTGAAGCTGAAATAAAGAAAGTAATGGAGCAAACAAATTTAGTTTCGGAGCAAGCAAATAATTTGGCATCAGCATTGAAGGGGGAGAATAAGAAAGCAGGAAATTGGGGAGAAAATGTATTAGAAACCATTCTGCAAAATACAGGCTTAATTAAAGGAGAACATTATATAACTCAAGATGTTCACTATAATGAAGAAGAGAAAAAGATAATTCCAGATGTTGTTGTCAATTTGCCAGACGAAAGAAAAGTTATTATTGACTCAAAGGTCTCATTAGTTAATTATGATAATTATTTCACCTGCGAAACAGAAGAAGGGCAAAAGTTAGAACTAACCAAACATATAGCATCGGTTCGTCAGCATGTTATTGAGCTAAGTCAAAAGAAATATGATGACATAAAAGGAAGTCTTGGTTTTGTAATGATGTTTGTGCCAATAGAGTCAGCTTATTTATTAGCAATGCAAAACGATAGAGAGCTATGGAACTTTGCATATAATAAAAATGTTGTTTTGGTATCTTCCACAACTCTAATCTCAAGTCTTAGAATATTCGCTGATCTTTGGAGAACAGATAAATTGAATAAGAATGCTGAAAAGATAATTGAGAATAGTGGTAAGATGTATGAAAAATTTGTTGGTTTCTTGGAAACATTTGAAGATATTGGAGATAAGATTAATAAAACCAATGAAACATATCACAAAGCATTCAACCAATTAAAAGACGGTAGAGGAAATCTAATTAAGCAAGCAAAAGATATTCAAACCTTAGGAGTAAAGACTTTAAAGTCTATTCCAGAGAAATTTGAAGGCTATGACGAATAGTAAAGAGGTTATAATTTCACCAAAAACTGTGCTGTTAGACGGGAACGTTGTTCAATAATAATTTCTTGGTCTTTTATTAAATCACTTATTGCCTCTTCGGTATAACGGCGAATTGTTATTAAGCGAAGATAATTATTGTATTTAATTGAATAGGTAGGGGAGAGTTCTTCGATAAGTTTTTGGAGTAAATTATCTTGGATTGTGTCAAAACAAACAGAATAACTAATTGCAGAGTTTTGCATAAGATTAATCTTTATGCCGTATTTTGCAAAAAGAGCAAATATATTAGAAATATTCTCTTCCACAATAAAAGAAAAATCTTTAGGAAATATTGAAAGCAAGGTTTGGTTATCTTTGAAAATATAACTTGGCATTAGTGGCTTGGTGCAGGAGCAACAATCAATTCTTGTTCCTTCTTCTTTTGGGGAAAGAAAACTCTTAATAAACAATGGAATAGATTTGTTTTCTAAGGGTTTTATCGTTTTTGGATGAATAATAGAAGCTCCATAATAGGCTAATTCTATTGCTTCGCTATATGGCACTTGTTCAAACTTATGTGTATTCTCAAAATATTTTGGGTCCGCATTCAATAGCCCTGAAACATCTTTCCAGATAGTAACATTCTTTGCATCCAAACAATAAGCAAAAACAGCAGCACTAAAATCAGAACCCTCACGCCCAAGGGTAGTTATTTCATTATTTTCTGTTCCTCCAATAAAACCTTGAGTAATAACTAAATTGGAATCATAAAACAAAGGCTCAATATTATTGATAATATTTTCTTTAGTTTCTTTCCACAATACTTTAGCTCTACGAAAAGAATTATTAGTACAAATTATTTCATTGGCATAAATAAGATGATGTTTGAGGTTAATTGACTCAAAATATTTCGATATAATTGTAGTGCCAATAAGTTCTCCATACGAAACTATCATATCGTAAACCATATCGTAAGGTTTGTGATTTGATATAAGTAATTTGTTTACAATTTCGGTGTAGGTTAGGTCTAAGAAGTTTTTTAGGTGGAGGTCTCCTGAAGGGAAAAGATTGTCAATTATGTTTTGATGATAGTTTTTAGAGAGTTCTAATGTATCATAATCTATTTTTGAATGGTCATAGAAATAGTTTAGAATGGTTTCTAAATTATTGGTAGTTTTGCCCATTGCAGATATAACAATAAGTCGGTTTTTGTTTTCAGAAAGTAGTATTGTGCTAACGTTTTTAATGGCCTGAGCACTATTTACTGAAGCACCACCAAACTTTTCTACATAGATTTCATTCATACATTTTATTATTGAACGGCAAAATTAATAAAAAACTTTGTATCTTTGCTGGCAAATTACGTTTTTGTACTATGGCTAAAAGACAATTAAGTTTTAATCCCGTATCGCTTTGGAGTGCTAACTTCTCAACCGTTCTAAGTATTTCCCTTGTCCTGTTTATGTTGGGGTTTATGTTGTTATTCATTTTTCATGCCTTCACTGCTTCAAATAATCTAAAAGAAAACGTTTCTTTCACTGTCTATCTTATGGACGGAACACTTCCTCAAGATGCACTTAATCTTGAAAAAGAATTGAAATCCAACAAATATGTTAAATCTACAGAATATATATCTCAAGAGAAAGCAGCTCAAATAATGAATGAAGTTATGGGAGAGGATCATCTTGAGGTTCTTAGTTCAGTTAATCCATACTCATCTTCCATAAATGTTAATCTTAAGGCACAGTCACTGAACATTAATGATATCAGACTTTTTATTACGAGCCTTGAAGCTAAGGATATTGTTGATAGTGTGGATTATCGTCAAGATTTAGTGAAAGACATAAATAATGCAGTTTATAATGTTTCAGCTTTTGTTTTAGCATTTATTATCTGCCTACTAATTATTGCAATAACTCTAATTAATCATACAATTCGTTTAACTATATATTCAAAACGATTTTTAATTCGTTCAATGGAACTTGTTGGCGCAAAGCCTGGCTTTATCCGCAAACCTTTCCTTTTGAAAGGACTCCTTTTTGGACTTATAGGAGGACTTATTGCTGATATACTTTTAGTTGGTATATTATTTTGGGTTGGCTCATCGTCAACTCAAATAATACTTCCTCAATACTATCAAATTTATGGAATTCTTTTAGGTGCAATTTTAGTATTTGGAATATTCCTTTCGTTTTCTTTCACTTTCTTATCTGTATTTAGATTTATGCATCTAAGAAATGAAAAATTATATAGATAATCAATAAATTTTATATATATGGCAACTCAAAAAAAAATAATTACAAAGCCAACAAAACCTTCTCAACCAATTCCATCGAAGCAAATTCCAGAAAAACCAAGTTTTGATTTTGCATTTGAAAGAATAAATTATATATGGATGTTAATAGGTATAGCTTTGCTTGCATTAGGTTATATCCTATTGATTGGAGGGGGCTCTAAAAACCCAGATGTTTTTAACGAATCATTATTTGATGCTCAAAGATTAATTGTTTCTCCAATTCTTATGGTTTGTGGTATTTTTGTTGAAATTTATGCAATATTATTAAAACCAAAAAAGAACAAAGAACAAGAAACTAAAGAATAATTCATAAAACTCTTTT
Organism: Bacteroidales bacterium; assembly: GCA_028709955.1. Classification (GTDB taxonomy): domain Bacteria; phylum Bacteroidota; class Bacteroidia; order Bacteroidales; family P3; genus UBA10566. Next base: position 5,932 of record JAQUTD010000100.1, read on the forward strand.
ATGACAATTTTTGAAACCATCATCATCGCTATAGTTGAGGGCTTAACTGAATTTTTGCCAGTTTCTTCAACAGGACATATGATAATAACTCAAGGGCTACTGGGCGTAAAGAGCGACGACTTTGTAAAACTATTCACAATTTGCATACAATTTGGAGCAATTCTTTCTGTTTTAGTTTTATATTGGAACCGCTTTTTCCAAACTCTTAATTTCTACTATAAACTATTTATTGCCTTTATTCCTGCTGCAATAATTGGATTTTTGGCAGGAGATTTTATAGACTCACTTTTAGAAAATGTTTGGGTTGTTTCAATTATGTTAGTTCTTGGAGGAATTTTTATGCTATTTTGTGATAAATGGTTTAATCACCCAGAAGAAGACCAAGAAATAACATATAAGAAAGCACTTAAAATAGGACTATTCCAATGTATTGCAATGATGCCAGGAGTATCGCGTTCTATGGCAACAATAGTTGGAGGAATGACTCAAAAACTTTCTCGCAAAACTGCAGCTGAATTTTCTTTCTTTTTGGCTGTTCCAACTATGCTTGCAGCCTCAGGATATAAAATGTTAAAAGCAATAATCACACCAGCCACACCTACAACACCTTCGGGATTAGAAATGCTCTCATCTAACCTTCCAACCCTATTAATTGGGAATTTAGTAGCATTTATTGTTGCAATGATAGCAATCAAATTTTTTATTAATTTCCTTACCAAATATGGATTTAAGGCGTTTGGGTACTATAGAATAATTGCAGGTCTTGCAATAATTATTTTAATGTTGTTTGGATATGATTTAAGCGTTATATAGATGATAGATATTGAAAATGGTTCTGCCATACTTATTGATAAGCCTTATACTTGGACTTCATTTCAAGTGGTGAAAAAAATTAAATACAAAATATCTCATCACTATGGCAAAAAAATTAAAATAGGACATGCAGGAACTCTTGACCCCTTAGCAACAGGTCTTTTAATAATTTGTGTTGGAAAATACACAAAACGAATTGAAGAATACCAATCACAAGAAAAAGAATATTCAGGTTCGTTTACTCTTGGAGCAACAACTCCAAGTTTTGATTTAGAACACCCAATTGACCAGAGCTATCCAACAGAACACATTACAGAAGAAAATATCATTGCTGCAGCTAAACAATTTATTGGAAAACAAGATCAAATCCCTCCCCTTTTTTCAGCCAAATGGGTGGATGGTAAAAGGGCATACAAACTTGCCAGAGAAAACTCTCAAGAAATTGTATTAAAACCTAAAGAAATTGAAATTAAAGAATTTGAAATAAGTTCCATAGAATTTCCAATAGTGAATTTTAGAATTGTTTGTTCAAAAGGCACTTATATACGCTCAATTGCAAGAGACTTTGGTGCTTGTCTTAATTCTGGGGCCTATTTAAGTTCGTTATGCCGTACCAGAATTGGTGAATTCTGTTTAAAAGATGCAGCAAAAATTGAAGAAATTGAAAACTTATTTCAATAAAACAAAAAGTAAATTATATAAATATTCTATACATAATTATCTTTTGATGTAGAATTTTAAGATAATATTATATCAAATTTTAGAAGGATTAACCTCTACAACTATAAAAATTGTTAAATAGCTTGACAAACGTTTAATGTGGGGTTATCTTTGCTGATTGTCTTTTTATGCCGTTTAAATTAATAAAATTTATAATATATGAAACTTTCGCAGTTTAAATACAATTTACCTAAAGAACTTATTGCTGCTAAGCCTGCCGATAATAGAGATGGTTCTCGATTGATGGTTA
>JAQUTD010000101.1:0-3496 GCA_028709955.1 Bacteroidales bacterium
ATTTATCCAAATCCAGCTTCTGATATTCTAAATATAGAAATAAACAACACTACAAAAGAAGTGTTAAATTTGAATATTTATAATATTATGGGTTCATTGGTTAAAACAGAAACTACTGCTGCAAATAATAATCAAATTAATATTTCAGATTTAAATAATGGAATATACTTGATTGAAATAGAATCTAAAGATTTAATAACAAAACAAAAGCTTATTATCCAAAAATAAAATTTCAAATATTAAAGCTATAATTTCAATATTATGAAAAAAATTATATTAATTCTTATTGCTCTTTTCTTTTTTGGTATTAGTAATAGAGTGGAGGCTCAAAGATTTTGGAAAGTGAATAATGATGGGGATACACTCTATTATAATGTATTATCTGCTGTAATTCCATATTCTGTTGAGATTACCTACAAAGGGAGTGATTATCAGGAGTTTTCCGATGAATACGATAGTATCATTTCTATTCCTTCGACTGTGATTTATAACTCAATCACTTATGATGTAAAATCGATAGGGGAAAATGCTTTTAGGGTATGTAATAATATTGATTCTGTTATTATTCCTAACTCTATAAATTCTATTGGTAGTTGTGCTTTTTCTAATAGTAGCATAAAATCTATTTCATTGCCAAGTTCAGTGCATTACATAGGTGAGTGGTCGTTTAGGTATTGTTTCGGATTAACTAATTTCTATGTTCCATCTACTCTTACTCATATTGATTTTGCAGCTTTATATGGTTGTTGGTTCATGCAAAATATAAATGTGGATGCTAATAATCCAAATTATTCTTCTATTAATGGTGTTTTATATAATAAGTTGGGAGATACTCTAATCTGCTGTCCAGGGGCTAAGCAAGGGGCTTTCTTAGTTACAAGTAATGTAAATTATATTGCTGATTTAGCTTTTTGTTATGGAAATCTAAGTGCAATCAATGTCGATGCAAATAATACAAACTATTCTTCATTGGATGGTATTCTTTATAATAAGATTATGGATACGTTAATTGCTTGCACTACTCAAAAAACAGGTTCGGTTATTATCCCAACCTCTGTTAGTCATATTTATTGGAGTAGTTTTTTCCAGTGTAATCAATTATCCTCTGTAGCAATTCCTTCTTCGGTTAGTTCAATTGGTGATTTTGCTTTTGCATACTGCGATGGTTTAACCTCAATTAATATTCCTAATTCAATTACTCAAATTAGTATGGGTGCTTTCTATGATTGTCCAGGGTTAACATCTATTACTATTCCGGCTTTAGTCGCAAGCATAGGAGATCAAGCTTTTTCTTATTGTACTGGGCTTAATGAAATAAAACTATATCCAGAAATACCGCCCCAAATAGTATCTTCGACATTTGAAGGTGTCTCAGATACAATTCCTGTTTTAGTACCATGTAATTCATTAACGCTTTACCAAGGAGCAGAATATTGGAGTGATTTTACAAATTATGATTGTTTTGTTGGGTTGGATAATTTACTCATAAATAACCTTTCAACTAAACTTTACCCCAATCCAGCATCTGATATTGTAAGTTTAGAAATAAACAACACAAATAGAGAAGTATTTACATTGAATATTTATAACATTATGGGTTTTATTGTTAAAACTGAAACAATATCTAAAGACAATAATCAAATTAATGTTTCAGAATTAAATAATGGAATTTATTTGATTCTAATAAAATCTAAGGATTTAATAAGAGAGCAAAAGCTTGTTATTCAAAGATAAAATAGGTAATATTTTAATAAATAATTTTTTCAAAGTGCGGATCAGCACTATAAACTCTGATAAATTCAAAATGAAAAAAATAATATTCTTTTTAGGATTTTTGAGCTTTGCAATCTTTATTCAAGCCCAAACAGCAACACCACCATCTGCAGGAGATGGGACGGCGAATAATCCTTATCAAATTTCTTCAATAAATAATCTTTATTGGCTGCAACAGGACTCAAATCAATGGTCAAAGCATTATATTCAAACAGCAAATATTGATGCATCAGCAACTCAAACATGGAATTCAGGTAAAGGATGGATTCCAATAGGCAGCGCTGTAAGTGAGATAGATTACCATGCATTTCAAGGAACATATAATGGAAAGGGCTATACAATCTCAAATCTTTATTGTAATAGACCAAATGATTATTTGACAGGTATTTGGGGGCTTACCTATGGAGCTACAATTGATAGCGTTGCTTTGGTGAATGTCAATATTGTAGGAAATGATGAAGCCAACGGAGCTTTGATTTCAATGTGTGCAAATACAATAGTTAGGCATTGTTATTCAACAGGAACAGTATCCGCAGTAGGAGGAGTAGGTGGATTGATAGGAAAGTCCTTTTGGAATTCTTATGTAGAGAATTGTTATTCTACATGTACAGTTACTTGTTCCGACGATAAGGCAGGAGGATTAATGGGTAAAAATGAATCCCCTATTTATTATTCTTATGCAACAGGAAATGTATCAGGTACTGGACTTCAGGAAAGTAATGACCGTATAGGAGGACTTGTTGGGAATAATAAATCCATTATTAAACATTGTTACGCTACTGGAAATGTATCAGGACCATCACGAGTTGGAGGATTGGTTGGGGATAATACCTCAGAAGATAACAATAATGCAATAATAGATAGTTGTTATGCAACAGGACAAGTCTCATCGATTGGAAATGTTGACTTTACTTGCGTAGGAGGCTTAGTAGGAATTGTTCAACAAAGTGCGATAGTTAGAAATAGTTATGCAACTGGTAATGTAACAACACATTCAAATTCTTCACAAGTTGGAGGTTTAGCAGGACAAAATAATTCCTCTAGCATTTTATTCTGTTTCTCAACAGGAAATGTTAGTGGGGGAGGCTCAACTGGTGGCTTAGTTGGACAAAATCAAGGTGTTGGAGAAATTGGTGCTTCCTATTCAAGAGGGAATGTAACAGGAGTTTCAAATAATGTTGGAGGATTAGTAGGTAGGAATACAACAAATATAATATATTGTTACTCAACAGGAATTGCTTTTAGTAATGGATGTTATGGAGGAATATTGGGAAGCAATGAGGAGACAGGATTGATTTCAAAAAGTTTTTGGGATCAAACCACTTCTGCTCTTTCAGTAGGATGTGGTTATAATAATGGAATTGCATTTGAAGCATGGGGCAAGCCAACTTCTGAGATGAAAACTCAGACAACTTTTACTAACCAAGGTTGGGACTTTATTGGCGAAACAGCAGTTGGGACAGAAGATATTTGGAAGATTACACCTAATATTAACGATGGGTATCCAAGTTTGTATTGGCAAAACTTTGAAGTTGGAATAAATGATATTGTTACAAAATTAACATTTAATATTTTTCCTAACCCTGCTTCAAATCAAGTTTATATTAATTTGAAAAATTATAATAAAGAAACCTTCAAATTAGATATTTATAATCAATTAGGCATGAATGTGAAAACAGTAATGATTAATCAAATGAGTAATCGTATTAATGTTTCAGAATTA
>JAQUTD010000101.1:3596-7700 GCA_028709955.1 Bacteroidales bacterium
TATTTGAATAGTCGTATTGTTAATTAAAATAAGGGTTATTGGCACGATTAATACAAAAAATTGTATATTTGTAGCTTAATTATTGAAATGAAGATAATAAAGTCAATACGTCTAAGCAATTTGTACAAGCATTTCTTGGTTTGGAGATTAAAGAACGTTTCCGAATCCCAATATATGCTTTTTATGTCTTTTTTAGTTGGCTTAGCTTGTGGACTTGCAGCGGTTGTCCTAAAAAATACTGTTCACTACACTTATCTCTTTATAACAGACACTAAATGGTTTGCAGTCGATCGTTCCAATTTCCTATTCTTAGTTTATCCTATGGTAGGGATAACTTTAACGGTACTAATCTTAAAATACTTTATTAAAGATGATTTAAGCCATGGTGTAAGTAAGGTTATGTATGCAATAAGTAGGAAAAAAGGACATATAAAACCTCACAACACATACAGTTCAATTATAACCTCTTCAATAACAGTTGCCTTTGGGGGTAGTGTTGGTTTGGAAGCACCAATTGTTTTAACAGGGAGTGCTTTAGGTTCAAATCTTGGAAGAATTGGGCGTCTAAGCACCAAAAACACCATAATACTTGTTGGTTGTGGAGCAGCCGGAGCAATTGCCGGAGCATTTAAAGCTCCAATTGCAGGAATTCTTTTTGTTTTTGAAGTGCTTATGCTCGATTTAACAATGACAACAGCCATTCCTCTTTTGATTTCAGCAATCACTTCGTCAATGATTTCTTATTTTTTTTTAGGAAAAGAGGTTCAGTTTACATATGATGTTACTTCTAATTTTGAACTAATAAAAATTCCTGGGTATATATTCTTGGGTATAATTTCAGCCTTTGTTTCTCTCTATTTTCTTAGGTCGACAAAATGGATTTCGAGCAAATTTAAAAAAATAACGCAGTGGAGAAGATTGGTTATTGGAGGAATATCATTAGGGATATTAATTTTTCTTTTTCCTCCTCTTTTTGGGGAAGGATACGCTGCACTTAGTGTGTTATTAGAATCGGATACAAACACCTTATTTAATAACACCGTATTCTATTCATATAGAGAAAATGAGTGGATGTTGTTAGGAATTCTAATTGCTATTGTAATTTTAAAAGCTATTGCAACTTCAGTGACAACCTCCGCAGGAGGTGTTGGAGGTACATTTGCTCCTTCATTATTTATTGGTGGTTTTACAGGCTTCTTTGTAGGAAGATTAATAAATATGTCTGGTTTATTGGTTGTTGAAGAAAGTAATTTTGCTTTAGTTGGAATGGCAGCAGTTATGTCTGGAGTTATGCATTCACCCTTGTCGGCAACATTCCTTATTGCCGAAATAACAGGAGGTTATGCTCTTTTTGCACCACTAATGATTGCAACAACAATTTCTTATATTGTAGTCAAACCGCTAAATCGATATTCCATTTATGCCGATGAATTGGCGGCTGAAGGAAACCTAATGACTCACAACAAAGACAAATCAGCACTCCAATCAATTGATAAAAGAAAACTAATTGAAACAAACTTCATCCCACTACTCTATGAATCTTCCCTAAGAGATATTGCACAAGCAGTACAACAATCAACAAGAAGTTTCTTCCCAATTATAGATAAGAATAATAATTTTTTAGGAATTGTTCTTATAGATGATGTTAGAAAACTTCTATTTAAACCCGAATACTATGACGTGTATGGAGTTAAGGACTTTATCCGTTATTCTGAATATTTTATTGTAGATATATCCGACCCATTAGAAAAAATAGTATCTAAATTTAAGGGTGCCAACAGGTATACCATTGCAGTTGTGGATGATGGTAAATACATTGGATTTATGTCAAGAGCAAATGTTTACGCTGAATATAGAAAATTTGTAAGCACTTTCTCGGAAGAGTAATTGATTATTTTTATACAAAATGAAAGAGAAATTAAAGATAGCAGTTGTTGGAGCCACTGGCTTGGTAGGGAGCATTATTTTGAAAGTTTTGGAAGAAAGAGGATTTTCAAATGAAGAAATAATTCTTGTTGCAACTCAAAAAAATGTTGGGAAAGAAATAGATTTTGCGAAAAGAAAGATAAAAATAATTAGTGTTGAAAATGCAATAAACTCATATTGTCATTATGCAATTTTTTCAGCAGGAGGCTCTACTTCCAAACAATATGCTAAACTTTTTGCAGAAAAAGGAACCACAGTAATTGACAATTCTTCGGCTTGGAGAATGGACGAGGATGTTCCTTTGGTTGTCCCTGAAATAAACGCTAATTCAATAAACTCTGAAAACAGAATAATTGCAAACCCAAATTGTTCAACAATCCAAATGGTTTTGGCTCTTGCCCCTTTGCATTGGAAATATAAAATCAAAAGAATAGTTGTTTCAACCTATCAAAGCATAACAGGAACAGGAGTGAAAGCCGTTAATCAATTGGAATCGGAAGAAAAAGGAGAAACCACAGAAAAAATATATCCATATCAAATACATCATAATCTTTTCCCCCATGGTGGCGATTTTTTGGAAGATGGATACACTTCGGAAGAAAAGAAATTGGTGGATGAAACACGTAAAATTTTCTCCGATAACTCAATTCAAGTTAGTGCAACAGTTGTTAGAGTGCCTGTTCTTGGGGGACATTCCGAAAGTGTGAATGTTGAATTTGAAAACGAATTTATAATGGAAGATGTTTTTAATATTCTTAAGAATATGGAAGGCGTGAGAGTCATTGATAATCCAAGCCAAAACCTATATCCAATGCCACTATATTGTGAGGGAAAAGATGAAGTTTTTGTTGGAAGAATTCGTAGAGACTTTTCCAAAGAAAAAACCCTCAACCTTTGGATTGTTTCCGACAATTTAAGAAAAGGAGCCGCCACAAATGCTGTACAAATACTCCAATATTTGTGCAAAAAAAGAAATGATTAAACTTAGATATTTATTATTTATTCTCCTAATTTTTTTTATAAATGAGTGCTATTCACAAAATAAATACTCAATAAGTGCTTTTGGACAATATGGATATGTATTTCCAACAGATAAATTCTTGGACGGAACCTACACAGGAAACCCGATAAATACAATTCAATCCTACTCAATAAGATATAATATTCAGACCAATGGCTCAAAACCTTGGCATCAACTCTATAATTACCCATCTTTTGGAATAGGTATATACACTGCTAACTTTCAAGAAAAACAACATTTAGGACTTCCAATAGCCATTTATGCATTTTCTTCAGTACCCCTGATTAGAAAAGGAAGTTTTACCCTCAATAATGATTTTGCCTTAGGCTTAGCATATTTTCCGAAACATTGGTCTGTAGATAATTTAGCAAATGTTTCAATAGGAAGTCATTTAAATTGTTATGTTGAAGAAGGACTTAGTTTAAACTTTTCCTTTTCAAAGAAATTAGAATTATCACTTGGCTTTACCCTATCTCATTTTTCCAACGGAGCCACCCAAAGACCAAACTGGGCAATATACACCGCATCATCAAGAATAGGACTAAGATATAATATTTATGATGCCCAAGACATCTATATCTTTCAACCCAAGCCAGAATTAAAAAAAGGCTACGACCTTATATTTTCAGCCTTTGGAGGATATTATAACGAGTTAAGAGAATTAGGACAATATGAACCAAAAGATGAAAGACGATACGTTAGAAGAAATTTTTATGCCTTTGGACTAAACACATCCCTTTTAAAACAAATTTCATATAAAAATAGCTTTGGAATAGGCATTAATTTAGGCTACGACGATAAAGCAGACACAAAATTTGAAGTATATGGCAGCACCATACTATCAACAACAGCACCCTTTGAAAAAAGATTAAACATAACCACATTTATCACCTATGAATATAAAATGCAAGACTTCTCTGTTTTGGTAGATGCAGGATACTACATATATAGAACAAAATCACAAAACAGCACACCAAATTTCTTCCAACGCATAGGCTTTCGCTATAAAATAATAGATAATATATTTGCCTCAGTTGCAATCCGAGCTTCCAAATTCCGCCTTGCCCACCACATAGAATGGAGTTTAGGCTATCGTTTACAACACAATCAAAAACAAAACTAAGACAATATTTATCCAAAGACCTTAATCTCCTTAA
>JAQUTD010000102.1 GCA_028709955.1 Bacteroidales bacterium
CTGCTTAATTCGGAGGCTAAACCACTTGAAAACTCAGTAAGAGCGTTTAAAATAATTAGAGAATACTTCCCAAAATCATTAAAATCTATTGACTTCTCTTGCATATTGGTTAAAGTTATCTCATTCTTATTTGAAAACAAACGAGAGATATATGGATTTGAGCCAATAGAATTAATTGACAAAACCTCAATATTAGGATTTGTGTGAATTGTAAAAAAGAAATTATCATCAAAAACAATTGGGTTGTCAAGAATTTTAATATATCCGTGTTGTATTCCATGCTTTTGGAGGGTGAAACTCATTTTTAGGTTTTGAGATTGATTTTTCTCAATATCCACAGTTGAGACAGCAATTTGTTTATTGTCAATGTATAGTTTAGCAGAAACATTCTCAGCTTTTTTATCCGATATATTTACTATCCTAACATTTATATCAACGTTCTGACCAAGTTGAAAAATTGGGTCATCAAATGAAATTGAATCTACGTAAATATTATTAATGTTATTTGCATGCAATGGGACTAAAAGAGATTTTATACTGCTATCTTTAGAAAAATTCTCTGTATCGAAAGCAGGCCTTTGAAAATCTGAAATAAAAAAACAACGCTTATTAAATCCATGTTTGGTATTAAGAAGGTCAAAGGAGCGATTTATTAGTTTGGAATTAAGCTGGGATTTAGGACTAATTTCCACTTGGTTCAATAGAGATACAAATCTTTCTTTGTTTACAAATTGTTGATGTTTTCCTTCCATATCCATAGTCAAAAGGAGAAACTCGTCATTATTATTATATTGACTTATGATTTCTTTTGCCTTTTGCTTAGCTTCATCCAAAAGGCGCCCTTGAGTACCTTGATTTTGCATTGAAAAACTATTATCGACACAAACTACAACAGCATTTAAACCATTTTCAACAAGTTTATTTTTTCCATTAGGGAAATAAGGTTGAGAAAATAAAAGAACTATTAATATAATTGCAAGAATCCTTACAAAAAGCAAAACTCTATTTCTAATGTTTTTTTGTTTCTTAGTGCTTATTTGAATTTCTTTCAAAAAACTAACATTAGTGAAATAGACCTTTTTAAACCTACGAAAATTAAATAAATGTATTATAATTGGAATTGCTATTGCAAATAAACCAAAAAGAAAATATGGATTTAGAAATTGCATTTATTTATTTTATATTAATTTGAGTTGCGAAATTACAAAATAAATATATATCTTTGCCCTACAATCATAATTAATAAACAAAATCATGGAAGAAACAATTTATCACGAAAACACAATCATTGAAGAACAAGATGATTTAGTTTTTACTGAAAATGTAAAATCTCACCTTTTAATATTTGCAAAATGGGGCAGATTTATAGCCATAGTAGCATGTGTGGCTTCAGTATTAATGATTCTTATTGGATTTTCATTTCTTTTTATTGGACAATTATCTTCAAACATACCAGCATTTGGAGGAGTCATTTACAAAATTTTTATGTTTATACTTCTTCTTATTTATGGGGGCTTGTATGCTGTAATCGGCTTTCTATTACTAAGAGCTACAAGTTCAATTAAATTAGGCATCAAAAATAATAATCAACAAACATTTGAAAACGGAACTAATAATCTTCAAAATCTATTTCGTTTATTAGGAATCATAACAATTATTGGAATTTGTATATATGCATTGTTAATAATTATTCTGGGAATTAGTTATGCATTTATTTCTCCAATATTAAATTAAAAATTTAACCACTAAAAAAATAAAAATGAACAGAAAACTTTTATTAATCAGCAATTCAACAAATAGATCAGAAGAATATTTGGGATGGTGCAAAGAACTTATTAAAACATTTTGTGATAAACATTCAGTTAAGGATGTTCTTTTTATTCCTTATGCAGGAGTTTCAATGGGGTACGATATTTATGAAGAAAAAGTTAAGGCAGTTTTTACAACTTTAGGACTTAATTTATATAGTATTCACAAAGAAAAAGATGCTATTGAAGCAGTTAGAAATGCAAAATGTATTGCAGTAGGTGGAGGAAACACCTTCCATTTGGTTTATGAGCTATATCGTAATAAAATAATGAACGAAATATCTTCAAAAGCAATTCAAGGAATGCCTTATATGGGTTGGAGTGCAGGCAGTAATATTGCAGGACCAACTCTAAAAACAACTAACGATATGCCGATAATTGAACCAGAAAGTTTTAATTGCATGAACTTGGTTCCTTTCCAAATAAATCCACACTACACTGACTATTTCGACCCAAAACACGGAGGAGAAACAAGAGATGATCGTGTAAATGAATTTCTAAAGTTAGAGCCAAAAATGTGGGTTGCAGGAATTAGAGAAGCAACTGCTCTTTCACTTGAAAATGGTAAACTTGAGCTTATTGGACGAGATAATAAAATGAAAGTATTTCGTGGATCTATGGAGCCAAAGGAATTTTCTCTTAAGGATGATATAAATTTCTTATTAATTTAAATTATCTATGCTGATAGTTTATATTTGTGTCTAAGATAAAATGAAAGAAATTGAAATATTAAATAATGGAGGGACAATTCTTTATCCTACCGACACAATCTGGGGGTTGGGTTGCGATGCAACTCAACCCTTAGCTATTAAAAGAATTATTGAAATTAAGGGAAGAGCAAGCAGTAAAAACCTAATCATATTGGTTTCTGACTTTGAAATGTTAAAAAATTATGTTGAAGAAATTCCTTTGCAAACCATAAAGCTTATGCAAGAAATCCAAACTCCTCTAACAATAATCTACCCTAAAGCAAAAAATCTTCCAATTAATATGCTTTCTCAAGATGATTCAATTGGAATAAGAATTCCTAATCATCAATATTGCCAAAGGCTATTAAAGGAATTAAACAAACCAATAATTAGCACCTCTGCAAACCTCTCAAATGAAGCCTCTCCAACATGTTTTCAATCTATTAATGATAAAATCAAACAAGAAGTTGATTTTATTGCAAATATTGAACATAACAAAATCACAAATCAAGCCTCTTCAATCTATAAAATTACTAACGAGGGAGAGCTAATAAAAATTAGATAAAAATTAGATTTACATATTTTGTTTTTTAATATTTATTTATATCTTTGCCTATTATTGAAACTCAATATTTATATATTGATTTACATATTTTGACTAATAAAAAAAAGAAACAAGATTAAATGAATGTATTTTGTAAAGTATTTAGATTTTATTATGAAGGATTTCGTTCAATGACCTTAGGCAAAACTCTTTGGATTATTATTCTTGTGAAACTTTTTATTATGTTTGCCATACTTAAAGTTTTCTTTTTCCCCAATTTTCTATCATCAAAGGCAGACAGCAAAGAAGGTAAATCAGAATATATTGTTAACGAAATGGAAAAAAGAACACATAAACCATAACAAAATAAATATTATATGGAAGATTTAATACTATGGTCTCGAGCACAGTTTGCCCTCACAGCCATATATCACTGGCTTTTTGTTCCCCTAACACTTGGATTGGGAATAATTATTGGTATAATGGAAACTATGTACTACAAAACAAAGAAAGAAGAGTGGAAAACAATAACTAAGTTTTGGATGCGACTCTTTGGCGTAAATTTTGCAATTGGGGTTGCAACTGGTTTAATTTTGGAGTTTCAATTCGGAACAAACTGGTCAAACTACTCCTGGTTTGTAGGAGATATTTTTGGAGCACCTCTTGCAATTGAAGGTATTATGGCTTTCTTTTTGGAGGCAACATTTATTGCCATTATGTTTTTTGGTTGGAATAAGGTTAGTAGGGGATTTCACTTGGCTTCAACTTGGCTAACTGTTTTTGGAGCATCAATCTCAGCACTTTGGATATTAATTGCAAATGCTTGGATGCAGTTTCCTATAGGAATGACTTTCAATCCCGACACGGTGAGAAACGAAATGACTGACTTTTGGGCAGTTGCCCTTTCTCCAATTGCAATAAATAAATTCTTTCACACTGTAACTTCTTGTTGGGTTGTTGGTTCAGCTGCTTGCATTGGAGTTAGTGCATGGTTTTTATTGAAGAATCGCCATATTGAAATGGCAAAAAAAAGTATTAAGATTGCAGCACCTATTGGCATTTTAGGAATAGCTCTTACAATATATACAGGTGACGGTTCCGCATATCAAGTGGCTCAAAAGCAACCAATGAAACTTGCAGCTATGGAAGGACTTTATAGGGGACAAACAAAAGCCCCACTGGTTGTTGTTGGAGTTCTAAAACCAAAAGAGGAAATTAAAAAAGACTATAATAAGCCTCTATATGCTGAAATAAAAATTCCTTATGTATTATCATTTTTAGGATATAGAGATATAAATGCTTTCGTTCCTGGAGTTAATGATATTCTTGAAGGAGGATATCCAACTCCAAATGGAGTAAAGCCACTTTCTGCAAAAGAAAAAATGGAAAGTGGAGCAAAGGCAGTTAATGCATTAGGAGAATATAGAAAAGCAAAGAAAGATGGAAATATGCAAAAGGCAGAAATGAGCTTAAAAACCTTAAACGATAACTATGCAAATTTTGGATATGGATTTATTAAGGACGAGTCTGAGCTTGTTCCAAATGTTTCATTAACTTTCTATGCATTCAGATTTATGGTGATTGTTGGTTCTTTCTTTGCCCTACTCTTTATGTTTATGGCGTATTTAAACTTTAAGAAAAAACCATACGAAAACTATAAGCTATTAAATTGGATATGTATTATTTGCGTACCATTAGCCTATATGGTTTCTCAAAGTGGTTGGATTGTTGCTGAAATGGGACGTCAGCCATGGGTTATTCAAGACCTTATGCCAACCTCAGCAGCAATAAGTGCAATAAACACATCATCAGTTATCACAACATTTATCATCTTCTGTGTTCTATTCTCTGTTCTTCTAATTGCAGAATTAAGCATTATGTTCAAACAAATTAAAAAAGGATTTTAAAAATAAATATTATGGACTATAATTTCTTAATACAATATTGGTGGTTTATCATTTCACTTCTTGGAGCCCTCTTAGTATTCCTATTGTTTGTTCAAGGAGGACAAACCCTTATCCCTAAATTAGGAAAAACTGAAATTGAAAAAACAATGTTAGTTAACTCCATAGGCAGAAAATGGGAGTTTACATTCACAACCCTTGTAACCTTTGGAGGAGCATTCTTTGCTGCCTTCCCTCTTTTCTATTCCACATCATTTGGTGGAGCATACTGGGTTTGGATGATAATTCTATTTTGTTTTATAATTCAAGCAGTATCGTTTGAATTTAGAAAAAAAGAAAATAATTTCTTAGGAACAAAAACCTATAATACCTTTCTATTAATAAATGGATATGGAGGAACATTTCTTTTGGGAGTTGCTGTTGGAACATTTTTCACCGGTTCTGAATTTTCTGTTAATAAAGAAAACATAACAAATAGTATTATGCCAATAATCTCACAATGGATAAATCCATATCATGGATTAGAAGCTCTTCTAAATCCAAGAAATCTATTGATGGGGCTTGTTGTGCTTTTCCTTTCCCGAATGTTAGGCTCACTTTATTTTATCAATAATATAAACGACATAACAATACGTCAAAGAGCAAAAAAAACAGCAACAATATCAGGAACAATATTTGTAATATTATTTGTAACATTTCTTCTAATCACATTCCTTTCAGAAGGCTTCACACTTGATCCACAATCACAATTAGTTTCAATGGAAAAATACAAATACTTCACAAATCTAATAGAAATGCCAATAGTTTTTGCCATGCTATTAGTTGGAGTTATTTCCGTACTCTATGGATTAGGAAAAACAATATTCTCAAAAACAATTTATACAAAAGGAATATGGTTTGCATCAACAGGAGCAGTTTTAGCAGTCTTAAGTCTATTCTTGATTTTAGGATATAACAACACTTCTTACTACCCCTCAACCTTCAACATACAATCCTCACTAACAATCTACAACTCAAGTTCAAGCTTTTTCACACTAAAAGTAATGTCAGTTGTTTCACTTCTTATTCCATTTGTTTTAGCATATATATTCTACACATGGAGAAAAATGGATAAAATCTCTATTACCAAAGAAGAAATGCAAGAAGAAGGGCATAAATACTAAACAATAAAATCTTTTATAGTTAATATTTCCTTAGGCAATAAATATTAATAATTAACGTTATCTACATACATTAAATTAATATTATTACTATGAAACTATTGAAAATTTTATTAGCAGTTGCTTTGTTCTCAACTGTTGTTGCTTGTCAGGATGATGAAGCAACCAAACAAATGGACGTTAAGTTCTTATTAACAGATGCACCTTCTTCCCAGAATTTCCAAGAAGTAAATATTGAAGTTAAGGAAGTTTATTATTCTGTTTCAGGAGAGAATTGGGTTCAATTACCAATCACTCAAACTGTTTATAATTTATTAGACCTAACAAATGGTTTAGATACTCTTTTAGCGAATATCAGACTTGATGCAGGAACAAGAATTAATCAAATGAGATTGGTCTTAGGAACAAACAACACAATTAAATTGGCAGACGGAACCATTAAAACACTTGAAACACCAAGTGCTGCAACTTCTGGCTTGAAAGTTAATATACATCAAAGTATTTCAACCGAAAGTGGATATGCAGTTATGATTGACTTCGATGCAGATCGTTCAATTGTTGAAAAAGGAAATGGAGATTATTCTCTAAAACCTGTTATTAGAGCTTATATAGTTCAAAACACATCTTATATTGATGGTTATATTATTCCTCCATTTGTTCAAATGAATGTATTTGTTGTTTCTGGATTGGATACAGTTTCAACTGTTTCTGACGTAACATTAAATAATTATTTTAAACTTCACGGATTAAATTCTGGAACATATTCATTACAGTTTAGAGAAATTTCTACTAATATAATATTAAAAGATACAGCAATAAATATTATTGGCGGTACCAATGTTAGATTAGGAGAAATTGTTTTTCCTGTTATCAATTAATATTAGAATCTAATTGAACAAAAGAGAGTTTCCAAACGGTAACTCTCTTTTTGTTTATAATAGTTGTAGTCCAATTAAAAAATACGGTGCCTTATTTACACAAGACACCGTATGTCATTTTTGTAGATAAAAGCCTTTTCCTACTTCTTTATTAGTTCCAAGTAATAGGCTTTTTGTGATTTGTTCATTCCTAAAAATGGAAGGCTTTTTTTTTGTTTTACTTTATAGCTATAAATTTTATAGGTCAATAATCATAAAGAAAGCATTACTTACTAATAAGTATATTCAATAATCAAATACACTTATTTATTGAACCACAAATTTATTAGTTTTAACTCCTTTTTTGGTATAAGTTTTGGCTATATAATTTCCTTTTGTGATATTTGAAACATCTATTTTAGCATTAGTTGACTTTATCTCTTTTGTATAAATAATTTGCCCAAGAAGATTTAAGATTTCTATCTTAGTAATTTCAATAGAAGAAGAAAAGTTTATTTCATTTTCAGCTGGGTTAGGATAAATATTAATCTTCGCTTCAGAATTAATTACTGATATATCATTTTGTTCTTGATAAGTTAATGTGTCAAGAATAGGGAAAAATGCAAGTCCCAATGGTGGCTGATTCGTATTAAAATCAATTAATTCCTCCCATTGCATATTCGTAAAGAATTTAGGATGTTCTGTTACAGTGCATTTATCTGAT